>NZ_JCAFTE010000002.1:0-415655 GCF_059369975.1 Stenotrophomonas sp. YJH_SMC_32
CGCACTGCCTTCATATACCTGTGCACCGGCATTGTGCCGACCAACGGTCGGCACCCACCTTGAGAGGATCACCCGAGCCAGCCCTGAAGCGCCTTTGGTGGGTGCGGACCGTTGGTCCGCACTGCCTTCATATACCTGTGCACCGGCATTGTGCCGACCAACGGTCGGCACCCACCTTGAGAGGATCACCCGAGCCAGCCCTGAAGCGCCTTTGGTGGGTGCGGACCGTTGGTCCGCACTATCCCTCAGGCACCTGAGAACAGCCCCAGGTGAGGTCAGCTCAGCGCTTCTGCCGCTTCCAGGGTGTTCTGCATCAACGTGGCCACGGTCATCGGGCCCACGCCACCCGGCACCGGGGTGATCCAGCTGGCCCGCTGGGCAGCCGCCTCAAACCCGACGTCGCCCACCAGGCGGCCGTCGTCCAACCGGTTGATGCCGACGTCGATCACCACCGCGCCCGGCTTCACCCACTCGCCCGGCACGATGCCGGGGCGGCCCACCGCCACCACCAGGATGTCAGCGTTGCGCACGGCCTGTTCCAGTACGTCCTTGGGGGTGAACTTGTGGCAGCTGGTCACGGTGCAGCCGGCGATCAGCAGCTCCAGGCCCATCGGGCGGCCGACGTGGTTGCTCACGCCCACGATGGTGGCGTTGCGGCCACGCACCGGCTGGTCGGTGTGGCCCAGCAGCGTGGTGATGCCGCGCGGGGTGCACGGGCGCAGGCCGAACTCGCGCAGGGCCAGGTGGCCGACGTTTTCCGGGTGGAAACCGTCCACGTCCTTGCGCGGGTCGATGCGCTGGATCAGCCGGCGCGCGTCGGGGATGCCCGGCAGCGGCAGCTGGATCAGGATGCCGTTGATCTTCGGATCGGCGTTGAGCTGGTCGATCAGGTCGAGCAGCTCGGCTTCGGTGGTGCCGGCCGGCAGGTCGTAGTCATGCGCCTCGATGCCGACCTTCTCGGCGGCACGGCGCTTGTTGCGCACGTAAACGGTCGAAGCCGGGTCGCCACCGACCAGCACCACGGCCAGGCCCGGGCGGCTGCCGCCGGCGGCCACGCGGGCGTCGACGCGCACCTTCAGGCTGTCGAGCAGGTCCTCGGCGATACGGCGGCCATCAAGGATGCGGGCAGGATGCTGGGGGGCGGAATCGGTCATCGGAGGCAGGCGTGGGGCGGCGGGGACGCTATTGTCCCCGATTCAGGCCCCCTCGCCCACCGCCGGCTTGGGTAATCCCCACCCGGTTGTGCCGGCCGCTGGCCGGCAACCCCATGACGTCGGAACGTTTCCGTATCCGCCGGCCAGCGGCCGGCACTACCAACCACCGGCTTCGGCAATTCCCAACCCGGGTAGTGCCGGCCGCTGGCCGGCAACCTCATGACGTCGTAACGTTCGCGCATCTGCCGGCCAGCGGCCGGCATTACCGACCGCCGGCTTCGGCAATTCCCCACACGGTAGTGCCGGCCGCTGGCCGGCACCCTCATGTCGTCGGAACGTTTGCACATTTGCCGGCCAGCGGCCGGCACTACCGGGCTTTATTCTTCCTCCTCCGGCACGTCCTGCGGGTTCAACGTCTTGCTTGCCCGCTTCGGCGCGGTGAACGGCGTCGGCGTCGGCACGCCCTGGCCGGCGTTGCCGAACACCATCTTGGCGCCGGCATTCAGACCACCACCGGCAATCTCCAGCTCGAAGCGCTCGGCGTCGCGGCGACGGATCTGCTCGGCAATTTCGATCGCATCGTCCTCGTCCGCACCCAGTTCCACCAGCGCGGCCTGGCCGAACAGCACCGCCGACTCGAACGTCTCGCGGATCTGGAAATCAACACCAGCATGGATCAACCGCAGCGAATGCTCGCGGTCGAACGAGCGCACCATCAGCTTGGCCTGCGGGAACTCGTGCGACACCAGCTCAACAATGCGGTCAGCCGCCTCGGCCTTGTCCACGCACACCGCAATCGCACGTGCGGTGGCCGCGCCCGAAGCATGCAGCACGTCCAGTCGCGTACCGTCGCCGTAGTAGATCTTGAAACCGAAGCGCGCCGCGCTCTGGATCATCTCCACATCGTTGTCGATGATGGTCACGTCCACGTCGCGCGCCAGCAGCGACTGGCTGGCGACCTGGCCGAAGCGGCCGAAGCCGATCAGCAGCACACTGCCGGACAGGCCATCGGCCTCGTCCACGCCGTCCATGTTCACCGTCGGCTTCGGCGCGATGCGCTTGTAGAGCAGCACCACCAGCGGGGTCAGCGCCATCGACAGCACCACCACGGCGGTGAAGTTGGCATTGATCTCCAGGTTGATCACCCCGGCCGATGCGGCAGCGGAGAACAGCACGAAGGCGAACTCGCCGCCCTGCGCCATCAGCACGCCCCGGTCCAGCGCCTGCGCGTGGTCGCTGCCCATAATGCGCGCGACCACGTAGATGCACAGCGCCTTGGCCGCCATCAGCGCCAGCACCAGGCCGAGGATCAGCTGCCAGTTGCCGGCCACCACACCCAGGTCCAGCGCCATGCCGACGCTGAGGAAGAACAGGCCCAGCAGGATGCCGCGGAACGGCTCGATGTCCGCTTCGATCTGGTGACGGAACGTCGATTCGCTCAGCAGCACGCCGGCCAGGAACGCGCCCATCGCCATCGACAGGCCCGACAGCTGCATCAGCAGCGCCGCGCCCAGCACCACCAGCAGCGCGGCGGCGGTCATCACCTCGCGCGCCTTCGATTCGGCCAGCACGCGGAACAGCGGGTTGAGCAGGAAGCGGCCGACCAGCACCAGCCCGACGATGGCACCCACACCGATCGCCACCGACAGCCAGCGCGAGCCCTCGCCATCGGCACTGCCCGCGCCCGGCGCCATCCACGCCACCAGCGCCAGCAACGGCACGATCAGCAGGTCTTCGAACAGCAGGATGGAGACGATCTTCTGCCCCGACGGCAGCGCGATGTCACCGCGCTCGGCCAGCAGCTGCATCACCACCGCGGTGGAGGTGAGCACGAAGCCGGTGGCGCCGATGAAGGCCACTTGCCACGGCAGGCCGAACAGCTTGGCGATGCTGGTCAGCACCAGCGCACAGGTGACGATCTGCAGCGTGCCCAGCCCGAAGATCTCCTTGCGCAGGCTCCACAGGTGCGAGGGCCGCATTTCCAGGCCGATCACGAACAGGAACATCACCACGCCGAGTTCGGCGGTATGCAGGATCGCCTGCGGGTCGGAGAACCAGCCCAGCCCGAACGGTCCGATCGCCAGGCCAGCGGCGAAGTAGCCCAGCACCGAGCCCAGGCCGGCCCGGCGGAACAAAGGCACCATCACCACCGCCGCGCCCAACAGGGCCACGACCTTGACCAGCTCGCTGGTCGCTGCTTCTACCGCCATGCGGTCTGTTCCCCAAGATCCAGAATCGGGTTCAACAATAGAGCAATGCCGATGACGGCAATAGCACGCATGTTGCGCCGGATTGTCTTGGCGATGGAACGATGCAGGGAGTGACCCCCAACATCATCCCGAAACCATGCACGTGACTGTACAGCCGAGCACGGGCTCGGCTCTACAGTAGATCCACGCCATGCGTGGATGACGCTCCGATTCACCCACCCCGGCAGAACGCGGCGTAATCGATATATCCCGGGAACGGCACACCCGGCGCGCAGACCGGACACTGCGGGTCCGGCCGGATGCCGGTCTCGCGGAAGCGCATGCCCAGCGCATCGAAGCGCAGCAGCCGACCCACCAGCGGCTCGCCAATGCCCAGCAGCAGCTTCAGCACCTCGGTGGCCTGCAGCACGCCGGCCAGGCCAGGCAGCACGCCCAGTACACCAGCCTCGGAACAATTCGGCGCAAACTCTGGAGGCGGCGGCTCGGGGAACAGGCAGCGATAGCAAGGTGCCACGCCGCGCTGGCGGCCGGCGTCAAACACGCTTACCTGGCCGTCAAAGCGCTCGATGGCGGCATACACCAGCGGTTTGGCGTGCTTGATGCAGGCGTCGTTGAGCAGGTAGCGCAGCGGGAAGTTGTCCGAGCCATCCAGCACCACGTCCACGCCCTCGAGCAGCGCATCCACGTTCTCAGAGGTCACCCGCTCCGGCACCGCCTCGACCTCGATCGACGGATTCAACGCCAGCAGCCGCTCGCGCGCGGAATCGACCTTGAGCTGGCCGACGCTGGCTTCGGTATGCACGATCTGCCGATGCAAGTTGCTGCGCTCCACGCGGTCGTGGTCGGCGAAGCGCAGGTGCCCTACCCCAGCCGCTGCCAGGTAGAAACCAGCCGGTGCGCCCAGCCCGCCCGCGCCCAGTACCAGCACGCGCGCTTGCTGCAGCCGGCGCTGGCCGGCTTCGCCCACCTGCGGCAGCAGCAGGTGCCGCGAATAGCGATCAAAGAAGTCGCGGTCGGCGGCGCTGGCCAGCGGCTGCACCAAGGGCAGCGACTGCTCGCGCCAGGCCACGGTACCGCCCGTCACGGAAGCGACGTTTGTGTAGCCGGCCTCCAGCAGGAACTGCACGGCATCGGCCGAGCGCTTGCCGCTCTGGCAGATCAGCAGGATCTCCTGGTCGCGCCGCGGCAGATGCGCGGCCGGGTCGGCATGCAGCTCGCCCTTGGCCACGCCGCGCGCGCCCTCGGCCATCCCGCCGGCCCGTTCATGCGCCTCGCGCACATCGATCAGCACGGCGCCGTGGGCCAGGCGCTCGCACGCCTGCGCGGGGGAAAGCTCTTGGATGCTCATGGCCGCATTATCGCGCACGCGGCGGCAAGCCGCCTTGACCGATACCTGCAAACATGGGGTAGTGCCGGCCGCTGGCCGGCATGGCCATGAACGCACCGGACGACCCGAGGTTGCCGGCCAGCGGCCGGCACTACCGGTAGGGGCGCGAACAAAAAAGGCGGCCCTGCGGCCGCCTTTTTCGTGAATCACTTGCCCTTGACGTGCTTCATCAAGCGCCGCTTGGCCTTGACCTGCCGCTCGGTGAGGACGTTCTTCTTGCCCTCGTACGGGTTGGTACCCTCGCGGAAGATGAAGCTCACCGGCGTGCCGATCAGCTTGAAGCGCTTGCGGAAGAAGTTCTCCAGGTAGCGCTTGTACGACTCCTGCAGTTCCTTCAGGCGCGTACCGTGCACGATGAAGGTCGGCGGGTTGGAACCGGCCGGATGCACGTAACGCAGCTTGGAGACATGGCCGCGGATGGTCGGCGGCGGATTGGTCTCGTAAGCCACTTCCAGCGCCTTGTTCACTTCGCTGGTGGTGAAGGTCTTGTTCGCCGATTCGTGCGCACGATGCACCGCACGGAACAGCTCACGCAGGCCCGAGCCGTGCTTGGCCGAGATGCGCACCGATTCGGCCCACGGCACGAAGCCCAGCTTCAGCGACAGCATGGTTTCCGCCTGCTCGCGCTGGTACTCGGTCAGGCCATCCCACTTGTTGATGGCGATCACCAGCGCGCGGCCGGCATCGAGCACGGCACCGAGCACGGTGGCGTCCTGGTCGGTCACGCCTTCGGTGGCGTCGAGCATCAGCACGGCCACCTGGCACTGCTCGATCGACTGCATGGTCTTGACCACCGAGAACTTCTCGACAACCTCATCCACGCGCGAACGACGGCGCAGGCCGGCGGTGTCGATCAGGCGGTACTCACGGCCGTCGCGCTCCAGGTCCACCGCGATCGAGTCGCGGGTGGTACCCGGCACGTCGGAGGCGATCATGCGCTCCTCGCCCAGGATGCGATTGACCAGGGTCGACTTGCCCACGTTCGGGCGGCCGACGAAGGCGATGCGGATGCGGTTCGGGTCGTTGTCCAGCTCTTCGCCGCTGCCTTCTTCCGGCAGGCGCTGGATCACTTCGTCCAGCAGGTCGTCCAGGCCCTGGCGATGCGCGGCCGAGACGGTCAGCATCTCGCCGAAGCCATAACGGGCGAACTCGGAACGCACGCTGTCCTCGTCGGTGCCGTCGATCTTGTTGATCAGCAGCAGCGTCGGGCGCGACAGCTTGCGCAGCCAGGCCAGGATCTCGTCGTCCAGCGCCGAGGTGCCCTCGCGGGCATCGACGACGAACAGGATCAGGTCGGCTTCGGCTGCGGCCGCACGGGCCTGGCGCGTGGTGGCGCCGGCCAGGCCTTCGTCTTCCCCGGCGATACCACCGGTATCCACGACGAGGAAATGGTTGTCCTCGTCGAGGCGGCAGACACCGTAGTTGCGGTCGCGGGTGACGCCGGGCTGGTCATGGACCAGCGCGTCACGGGTGCGCGTAAGCGCATTGAAAATAGTCGACTTGCCGACATTCGGCCGTCCAACCAGGGCGACCAGAGGCAGCATCGCGATTACTCCAATTTTTTAGTTTGCCAACCGGAAGGCGGTCAGCTTGCCATCCACGTTCTGCACCAGCAGCACCCCGTCGACGACGACCGGCTGGGCCAGCAGGGCGTCACCGCCACTCTTTGCCCGTGCCGCCATCGCACCATCGGAGGCCTGCAACCAGTGCACATATCCCTTGTAGTCACCGACCACCACGTAGTCGCCGTGCAGTGCCGGGCCGGTCAGGGAGCGACGGGCCAGTGCCGTCTGCGACCACATGGCTGCGCCGCTGGCCTTGTCCAGGCCGAACACGCCGCCCTTGTTGTCGGTCACGAACACATTGCCCGACGATACCGCCACCCCACCGGCGCCGCCATGGTCGCGCGCCCACAGCGGGCGACCGGTCGGGCCTTCGATGGCCATGGTCTGGTTCTTGAAGCTGCTCACGTACAGGGTGTTGCCGTCGAGCACCGGTGCGCCGTCGACGTCCGCCATGCGCTCCAGCTCGGTGCGGCCTTCGCCGTTGCCGAGGTTCTGTTCCCACAGCGTGCGGCCATCCTGCTGGGCCAGGGCCGCAACCGCGCCCTCGTCCTTGCCGATGAACAGCACACCCGGGCCGGTCACCACCGGCGCGTTGCCGCGCACGGTCAGCGCCGGCAGCTCGCTCGGGTTGAACCACTTCTGGGTGCCGTTGCCGACATCGAAGGCGGTCACACGACCGTCGTTGCTGCGCACGTAGACCATGCCCTGGGCAACGGCCGGCGCGGCGATCACTTCACCCGGAACACGGGCGCGCCACTTCTCGCTGCCGTCGTTGATGTCCAGCGCGATGACCTGACCGTCCAGCGTGCCGATCACGACCAGGTTCTCACCGACACCCGGGCCGCCGGACAAGCGCAGCTTGGCCTTCTTCTTTTCCTTCTTCGGCTCCCAGGTCCAGACCTTCTTGCCGGTCTGCAGGTCGATGGCGTGCACGCCACCGGTGATCGCCGCAGCGAACACGTGGCCGTTGGCCACCGCCGGGCCCTGGCGCACACCGATGCGACGCTCGCCCTTGCCGAGGTTGACCGACCAGATCTTGCTGACCTTCACGGTCGGCTCGAACTTGACCAGCTCAGCCGGTTCCTGTGCCTTCTTCGCCGCCGCGTCCTTGCCAGCGAACCAGCCCTTCATGGTGCCGCAGCCGGTCAGGGCCATGCCCATCAGGAGCACGGTGGCGACGCGGGTGATCATGACCTTCTGACTCATCAAACCGACTCCGCAGGGGCGGCAACGGTGCCGCCGGCGTCCATAACCTTGGTTTCCAGCAGGCGCCGCTGCGGCGCTGCCACGTCCAGCGTCTTCAGCGCCTTCTCGTACTGTGCACGGGCCTCATCGCGCTTGCCCTGCGCCATCAGCGCATCGCCATGGATTTCCAGGCTGCTGCTGTCGGTGGCGCTGCCCAGCAGCTTGATGGCCTCGTCGCTCTTGCCGGTGGCCACCAGCAGGCGGGCCACACGCTGGTCGACCACGCGCTGCAGGTCGCCTTCGACCTTCACGTTGCGCAGGGTGGCCAGTGCCTCTTCGTTCTTGCCGGCGTCGACCTGGGCCTTGGCCAGCTGCAGCGCCGCGAGGTCGCCGTAGATGCTGGACGGGCCGGCTTCGAGCGCCTTGACCGCCTTGGCGGCGTCGTCAAGCTTGTTCTGCTGCAGGCCCTGCAGGGCCTTCTGGTACTCGACATTGGCCGAGGCCAGCTTGCTGCCCTGCTCCTTCTGGTACCACTGCCAGCCGGCAATGGCACCGATGGCGATGACTACGCCACCGAGGATGCTGGCGCCATTCTTCCGCAGCCAGCTGCGGACGCGTTCACTTTGTTCGTGCTCGTCGAGCAGATCGTCGATCGCCATGCGTACTCTCGCCCCGCCCGTCGGGAGGGACCATTGGGTTTAATCGAAGGTGGTGAAACCGCGCCTCAGTGCGAAACCGGGACTACGGAGCCTTCAGAGGATACCTGAAAGCGTGCCACGTTGGCTCGCTGGTAGGGGGTCAGATCGACGATAGCGCCGTTCTGCTGAACCTGGACCGCCGAGGCGTTGCCCAGGGTCACCCGGGTCACCTGGCCCGGCGTGAAGCTGCGGGTCTCGCCGGACTTGATCAGTGCCTTCTCGACGGTGCTGCCGTCCGGGCCGCCGATGTCGACCCAGCTGTCGCCGCTGAACTGCATTTCCAGCGCATTGCCGGCAGCCGGGGCCGGCGCCGGGCGCGGCACCGGGGCCAGCGAGGCGACGTAAGGGGTGGCCGCCGGCTTGCTGGCCGGGGCCGTGGTCGCTTCGGCCGGGGCGGCCATCTCGCTACCGGCTGCGGACGGCGTGACCGGCACGGCGGCCGGGATCACGTCCAGCGAGGCGGTGCTCGGCGACGGGGTCGCGCTGCCGTCGAAGTGGCCACGGGTGGCGAACCACACCGGCACCGCCAGCACGGCGGTGATGCCGACATACAGCACGCGCCGACCGAGATTCTCGGCAATGCGGCGCGCACGGGGGGTATGGGTATGGCTGACCAAGGTGGGCGGAACCACCGGGCCGACCTGGGCCTGTTCCAGCAGCTCGCCCACGTCCACGTCGAGCAGGCGTGCATAGCTGCGCAGCTGGCCGCGCACGAACACCGGCGCCCCCAGCTTCTGCCATTGTTCCTCTTCCAGCGACTTGACCACCTGGACCGGCATGCGCAGGCGCGAGCCGACATCTTCGAGGGTCAGTCCGGCCGCTTCACGGGCCTGGCGCAGGCGGGTGCCGCAGCCGGCCGCAGTCTCGAGAGCGCTCACAGTCTGGTCATCAATCACAATGCATCAACCCTGGAGTTAGGAGCCCGCTTCCTGCGGAAATTCCTGTCGAATCCGCTGCAGATAACGATCAGATGCCGCCCGATCGCCCAGCTTCACTTCGATTTGAGACGCAAGTTGTAACACGGAACGCGTTGCGGGTGCAGCCGCAATCCTACGTTCGGCGAACGCCCGGGCCTCCATGTAGCGGCCCTGGCGGAAGCTCAGCTGGGCCATCGACTCCAGCGCAACCGGGTTGGCCGGCGCCGCGACGAGTGCCGCGCGCAGGTCGCGCTCGGCACGTTCGAGCTGCCCAGCGTCCAGTGCGCAGCTGCCGGCATTGGCCTGCGCTTCGCCCGGGGTGGCATAGCCCGGCGCCTGCAGCGCCCGGTCGAACCAGACCAGCGATTCGGCCGGCTGGCCCTGCTGGCACAACCAGGCACCGTAGTTGTTGAGCACGTCCCCGCGCTGCGGCGCCAGCTCGGCGGCCTTGCGGAAATTCTCGCCCGCCTGGCGGGTGCGGCCACGACGGTCATCGATGCCAGCCTGCAGCACCAGCGCATCGGGCGCCTCGGGCGCCAGCTTCAGCGCTTCGCGCACCTTGCGCTCGGCGGCGTCGAGATTGCCGACCTGCAGGTCACGGGTCGCCAGGGTCAACAGGTCGCGCCAGCGCACTTCGCGCCGCACGCTTTCCGGGTCAGCCACCGAATAGACCGGCGCCTGGCTCGGCCCGAGCTTGGCCTTGGGATGGGATTTGCAGCCGCCGACCGCAACGGCCAGCATGCCTGCGAACAGAACCAGCCAGAGGCGGTCAGGCCGCGGCATCGCTCCCCTTCCCCGCCTGCAGCGTCTTGTTGAACTCCGCCTGGCGGCGGGTGCGGTCCATCACCTGGCCCTTGAGCTGGCCACAGGCGGCGTCGATGTCGTCGCCACGGGTGCGGCGGACCATGGTCAGCACGTTGCTGTCGAGCAGGATCTTCTGGAAGGCACGGATGTGCGCTTCTTCCGAACGCTCGTAGCGGGTGCCCGGGAACGGGTTGAACGGGATCAGGTTGACCTTGCCCGAATCCTTGGCCTGCACCGCGTTGTCGAACTGGCGCATCAGGCGGGCCAGCTCGCGGGCATGCTCGGGCTTGTCGTTGATGCCCTTCATCAGGGTGTATTCAAAGGTGACCGACTCGCGGCGCTTGTTGGCGCGCAGGTAGCGTGCGCACGAGGCCATCAGCTCGGCGATCGGGTACTTCTTGTTGAGCGGCACCAGCGTCTCGCGCAGCGCGTCGTTCGGCGCATGCAGCGACACCGCCAGCGACACGTCGCTTTCGGCAGACAGGCGGTCGATCTGCGGCACCAGGCCAGAGGTCGACAGGGTCACGCGCTTGTTGGCCAGGCCGTAGCCCAGGTCGTCGCGCATCACGCTCATGGCGCGCACGACGTTGTCGAAATTCATCAGCGGCTCGCCCATGCCCATCATCACCACGTTGGTGAGGCGGCGCATCTGGTGCGGCACGTTGCCCAGGTGGCGTGCGGCAACCCACACCTGGCCGATGATCTCGGCGGTGGTCAGGTTGCGGTTGAAGCCCTGGGTGGCGGTGGAGCAGAACGTGCAGTTCAGGCCGCAACCGACCTGCGAGGACACGCACAGCGTGCCGCGGGTCTTGTCCGGGATGTACACGGTCTCGATGGCGTTCTTGCCATCCACGCCCATCGCCAGCAGCCACTTGTGGGTACCGTCGGCGGAGGGCTTGTCGAACACGATGTTGGGAACCAGCACCTCGGCATGGGCCTGCAGCTTGGCGCGCAGGACCTTGCCGAGGTCGGTCATTTCATCGAAATCGGTGACGTAGCGATGGTGGATCCACTTCATCACCTGATGGGCACGGAACTTCTTCTCGCCGAGAACCTCGACGAAAAACTTCTCCAGGCCCGCGCGATCAAGGTCGAGCAGGTTCTGCTTGCCAGCCGTGGGTGCCGACTTCGGCAGCGGCTGGATGGCGGGGGACTGTACGACCTCGTTCACGGCATTACTCTCAGCGCGAGACGACTTCGGTGGCGGCGAAGAAGTAGGCGATCTCAATCGCGGCATTCTCGACCGAGTCCGAGCCGTGGGCGGCGTTGGCATCGATGGATTCGGCGAAGTCGGCGCGGATGGTGCCCGGCGCGGCTTCCTTCGGGTTGGTGGCGCCCAGCAGGTCGCGGTGGGCCAGGACGGCGTTCTCGCCTTCCAGGGCCTGGATCATCACCGGGCCGGAGATCATGAACTCGACCAGCGCGTTGAAGAACGGACGCTCGCGGTGCACGGCGTAGAAGCCTTCGGCTTCACGACGGGACAGCTGCTTGTACTTGGCGGCCACGACCTTCAGGCCGGCCTTCTCGAAGCGGGCGTAGATTTCGCCGATGACGTTCTTGGCAACGGCGTCCGGCTTGATGATCGAAAGGGTGCGCTCCAGCGCCATGGGATGTCTCCAATGGAATCGGGCCGCTGATGGCCCGAAGGGTAACATGAAAAAAACCCGCGTCGGGACGCGGGCTTAGCCTGATAAACGTAGGCGAATTGTAAAAGATAAAGCCGCGGCATGGTAGTGCCGACCGCTGGCCGGCAAACCCTCACGGCAGGGGTCAGATCCCCGCAGGGGCTCTGACCCCATTCCGGGCCCAGCGTCGGGGTCGGAGCCCCTGCGGGGATCCGACCCCTACCCCATTCACCCAGCTGAGCGGATTCTGACCGTCCGAGTCATTTTTGCTGCACTGCAAAATGCCATACGCTACCGTCTGGTCCTAGTATCAAACAATCGTTTGATTAAGGTCCGCCCGCCGATGGCCAAACCCGCCCACTTCTCGACCAAGGACCGGATCCTCGGCGCGGCCGAGGAGCTGTTCGCCCAGCACGGCTTCGCCGGCACCTCGCTGCGCCAGGTGACCAGCCAGGCCGATGTCAACATCGCTGCGGTCAACTACCACTTCGGCTCCAAGGAAAACCTGGTCAACGAGGTGTTCCGCCGCCGCATGGACGAGATGACCGGCGCCCGCCTGTCACAGCTAGAACGTGCCCGCGCCGAGCACCCGGGCGAACTGCGCCCGGTGCTGGCCGCCTTCGTCGAGCCGGCGCTGGCGCTGGCCCAGGACCGCCAGAACGGCGGCGCCTTCGTGCGCGTGATCGCCCGCGCCTACGCCGAGAAGAACGACAACCTGCGCAAGTTCCTGTCCGACCACTACGGCCACGTGCTGCGTGCGTTCGGCAAGGCCATCGGCGAGTGCGTGCCGGACCTGAGCAAGGAAGAGCTGTACTGGCGCCTGGACTTCCTTGCCGGCTCGCTCACCTATGCCATGGCCGATTTCGGGCTGATCAAGCGTCCCGCCGGTGTCACCGAAGCGGCGCATCGTGCCCATGCCGCCCACGAACTGATCCATTTCGCCGAAGCCGGGTTCCGCGCCGCCGCACGCGCCAGCGCCCTGCCCGCTTCCGTTTGATTCCACCCAGTAACTGCTGACCAACAAAGGCCCTACACCATGTCCAATTCCCTGCTAGTCCGCCGCGCCGCCGTGCTGGGTGCCGGCGTCATGGGTGCCCAGATCGCCGCCCACCTCACCAACGCCGGCGTCGACACCGTGCTGTTCGACCTGCCCGCCAAGGAAGGTCCGGCCGACGGCATCGTGCTGAAGGCGATCGCCAACCTGGGCAAGCTGAGCCCGGCGCCGCTGGCCAGCAAGTCGCTGGCCGAAGCCATCACCCCGGCCAACTACGACTCCGGCCTGGAGCAGCTGAAGGACTGCGACCTGATCATCGAGGCCATCGCCGAGCGCATGGACTGGAAGCAGGACCTGTACAAGAAGATCGCCCCGTTCGTGGCCGACCACGCGGTGCTGGCCTCCAACACCTCCGGCCTGGGCATCAACAAGCTGGCCGACGTGCTGCCCGAGCAGCTGCGTCACCGCTTCTGCGGCGTGCACTTCTTCAACCCGCCGCGCTACATGCACCTGGCCGAACTGATCCCGGCCACCACCACCGACGCCGCCGTGCTGGAAGGCCTGGAAGCATTCCTGGTCACCACCCTGGGCAAGGGCGTGGTGTACGCCAAGGACACCCCGAACTTCATCGGCAACCGCATCGGCGTGTTCTCGATCCTGTCGACCATCCACCACACCCAGCAGTTCGGCCTGGGCTTCGATGAAGTGGACGGCCTGACCGGCCCGCTGGTCGGCCGCCCGAAGTCGGCCACCTACCGCACCTCCGACGTGGTCGGCCTGGACACCATGGCGCACGTCATCAAGACGATGGGCGACACCCTGCCGAATGATCCGTGGCATGAGTTCTTCAAGTCGCCGAAGTGGCTGGATGCGCTGATTTCCAAGGGCGCGCTGGGCCAGAAGACCGGCGCCGGCATCTTCCGCAAGGTCGGCAAGGACATCGTCGTACTGGACCTGGAGAAGCAGGACTACCGCCCGGCTGATCGCGCTGCCGCGCCGGAAGTGGTCGAGATCCTGAAGATCAAAAATCCGGCCGAGAAGTTCGCCAAGCTGCGCGAGAGCCAGCACCCGCAGGCGCAGTTCCTGTGGGCGACCTTCCGCGATCTGTTCCACTACAGCGCCTACCACCTGGCCGACATCGCCGAGACCGCGCGCGACGTCGACCTGGCCATCCGCTGGGGCTACGGCTGGTCGCTGGGCCCGTTCGAGACCTGGCAGGCCGCCGGCTGGAAGCAGGTCGCGCAGTGGATCGCCGATGACATCGTGGCCGGCAAGAGCATGAGCAACGCACCGCTGCCGGACTGGGTGTTCGATGGCCGCGATGGCGTGCACGCCGCAGAGGGCAGCTACAGCCCGTCGCGCAACGCCAAGCTGCCGCGTTCGTCGCTGCCGGTGTACCAGCGCCAGCGCTTCCCGGATCCGCTGTTGGGCGAGAAGTTCGCGCCGGGCGAGACCGTGTTCGAGAACGACGGCCTGCGCATGTGGCACGACGGTGATGGCATTGCCGTGGTCAGCTTCAAGACCAAGATGAACACCGTGTCCGACCAGGTGCTGGACGGCCTGCAGGAATGCGTCAGCCGCGCCGAGAAGGACTTCCAGGGCCTGGTGATCTGGCAGCAGAAGGAGCCCTTCTCTGCCGGTGCCGATCTGGCCGGTGCACTGGGCCTGCTGCAGGCCGGCAAGGTCGAACAGTTCGAAGAAATGGTTGCCAACTTCCAGCGCACCAGCCAGCGCATCAAGTACTCGCTGGTGCCGGTGGTTGCCGCCGTGCGTGGCCTGGCGCTGGGTGGTGGCTGCGAGTTCCAGATGCACAGCGCCAAGACCGTGGCCTTCCTGGAAAGCTACATCGGCCTGGTCGAGGCCGGTGTCGGCCTGCTGCCGGCCGGTGGCGGCCTGAAGGAACTGGCGGTGCGCGCCTCGCAGGCTGCGGGCCCGGGTGGCGACGTGTTCGCCGAACTGAAGAAGACCTTCGAGACCGTGGCGATGGCCAAGGTCTCCAACTCGGCGGTCAACGCCAAGGAACTGGGCCTGCTGCGCAGCACCGACAAGGTGGTGTTCAACAGCTACGAGGCCCTGCACATCGCCAAGGCCGAAGCACGCGCCCTGGCCGAAGCGGGCTACCGTCCGCCGCTGCCGGCACGCCGCATCCAGGTCGCCGGTGACGTGGGCATCGCCACCTTCAAGATGATGCTGGTCAACATGCTGGAAGGCCGCTTCATCAGCCCGTACGACTACGAGATTGCTGAGCGCATCGCCACCGTGCTGTGCGGCGGCAAGGTCGATCGCGGCACCCTGGTGGACGAAGAGTGGCTGCTGACCCTGGAGCGCAAGCACTTCGTCGAACTGGCCCAGCAGGAGAAGACCCAGGCCCGCATCGCGCACATGCTGAAGACCGGCAAGCCGCTGCGGAACTGACGGAAGGCATCGGTAGTGCCGGCCGCTGGCCGGCAACCTCTTCCAACCCCTATTCAAGAGATCATTGCAATGACCAAGCAAATCCAGGACGCCTACATCGTCGCCGCCACCCGTACCCCGGTTGGCAAGGCGCCCAAGGGCATGTTCCGCAACACCCGCCCCGACGACATGCTTGCGCACGTGCTGCGCAGCGTCGTCGCCCAGGCCCCGGGCGTGGACGTCAACCGCATCGATGACGCCATCATCGGCTGCGCCATGCCGGAAGCCGAGCAGGGCATGAACGTGGCGCGCATCGGCGTGCTGCTGGCCGGCCTGCCGAACACCATCGCCGCGCAGACCGTGAACCGCTTCTGCTCCTCCGGCCTGCAGGCCGTGGCGCAGGCCGCCGATGCGATCCGCCTGGGCAACGCCGACCTGATGCTGGCCGGCGGTACCGAGTCGATGTCGATGGTGCCGATGATGGGCAACAAGATCGCCATGGCACCGAGCGTGTTCGACAACGACCACGTCGCCATCGCCTACGGCATGGGCATCACCGCCGAGAAGGTGGCCGAAGAGTGGAAGGTCTCGCGCGAAGACCAGGACGCGTTCGCCCTGGCCTCGCACCAGAAGGCCATGGCCGCGATCCAGAACGGCGAGTTCAAGGACGAAATCAGCCCGTACGAGATCGTCTCGCACCTGCCGGACCTGGCCGACGGCCAGCGCATCATCACCCGCAACAAGGTGGCCGACACCGACGAAGGCCCGCGCCCGGACTCCTCCGCTGAAGGCCTGGCCAAGCTGCGCCCGGTATTCCGCAACGGCCAGTTCGGCGGCACCGTCACCGCCGGCAACTCGTCGCAGATGAGCGATGGCGCCGGTGCCGTGCTGCTGGCCTCGGAGCAGGCGATCAAGGATTACGGCCTGACCCCGCTGGCGCGTTTCGTCAGCTTCTCGGTGGCCGGCGTGCGCCCGGAAGTGATGGGCATCGGCCCGATCGCCGCGATCCCGAAGGCCCTGAAGCAGGCCGGCCTGACCCAGGACCAGCTGGACTGGATTGAACTGAACGAAGCCTTCGCCGCGCAGTCGCTGGCAGTGATCCGCGATTGCGGCCTGGACCCGAGCAAGGTCAACCCGCTGGGCGGCGCGATCGCCCTGGGCCATCCGCTGGGCGCGACCGGCGCGATCCGTACCGCCACCCTGCTGCACGGCCTGCGTCGTCGCCAGCAGAAGTACGGCATGGTGACGATGTGCATCGGCACCGGCATGGGCGCGGCGGGTATTTTCGAGGCGCTGTAAGGTTCAAGGCGTTGCCTCGATGGGCTTCATGGCGTGGGTCGGGTTGGCAGGGCTGCCCGGGACACGCCGTGAACCCTTCCATGGGGGCTCGATGGCGCCATCCATGGCGCCAACGGTCCCGGGCAGCCCTGCCAACCCGGCCCTTCCAGCCTCCCCGCGGCGGAGGGATGAGCAAAGGCAGGGTCAAAGGCCGGGGTCAGATCCCTTTGCTGCGCAAAGGGATCTGACCCCAACAAGCAAAAAAGGCAGCCAGTGGCTGCCTTTTTGCTTTGCTTCTGCCTTTGATTCCGCCCTTCCCGTCCGCGCCCGCAGGAAACTGTCGAGAGGGGGCGGATGGCCCCCTCCCCCATGTATCAATCAAAGCGCTGACGGAGCGCTTGATAAACCCCTTATTCCGCCAGCATCGCCGCCAGCTTCTCCCGCGCCGGGCCGGCCAGCTTCGGGTTGTCCAGCGCGAAGCGGATCGTCGCCTCCACCAGACCCAGGTGCGTACCGCAGTCGAAGCGGGTGCCCTCGAAACGATAGGCATCGACTTCTTCGGTCTTCAGCAGCTCGGCAATCGCATCGGTCAGCTGGATCTCGCCGCCGGCACCGGTCTGGGTCTGTTCCAGCAGTTCGAAGATCTTCGGGCTCAGCACGTAGCGGCCGACCACCGCCAGGTCACTCGGCGCGTCCTCCGGCTTCGGCTTCTCGACGATCTGCGAAATGCGGCCCTTGCGGCCATCGAACGCCTCAGTGGCGACGATGCCGTAGCTGGCGGTCTTTTCGTGCGGCACGTCTTCGACCGCGATCACGCTGGCACCGCTGGCCTCATTGAGGTCGGCCATCTGCTTCAGCGCACCGGCACCGCGATTCCAGATCAGATCGTCGGGCAGCAGCACCGCGAACGGCTCGTCACCGATCACAGCCTTGGCACACAGCACTGCGTGCCCCAGGCCCAGCGCCTCGGCCTGGGTCACGAAGATCGCGCGCACGCCGTTGGGCAGCACATGCCGGATCAGCTCCAGCTGCTCCTGCTTGCCGGCGCGCTCGAGCTTCTGCTCCAGCTCGTAGGCCTTGTCGAAATAATCGGCAACCGCGTGCTTGTAGCGGTTGGTGATGAACACCAGCGTGTCGCAGCCGGCTTCGATGGCTTCATCAACGGCGTACTGGATCAGCGGCCGATCAATGATCGGCAGCATCTCCTTCGGCACAGTCTTGGTTGCTGGCAAAAAACGCGTTCCCAGTCCTGCCACCGGGAAAACTGCCTTGCGAATTCGCTTGCTCATTGGTGCCTGTTCGCCTCACGTGCCGGAAAGGGCACGACTTTAGCGGATGAAATGTAAGCATCCTGTTCGATTGGCGAGAATTCCGGCATCGTCGCAAACAGGATTTCCTGGATGCTGGCAGTGTCGTAGCTGGCAATCGCCTCACGCAGGCGCGGAACGTTGCCCAGCACCAGGTCGCGCGAGAACGTACGCACGCCGGCCTCGAGAATCTTCGGGTGCGCGGTCGAACGGTAGTCTTCGTCCGAATAGAACAGCGTCTCGTGCAGCTTCTCGCCCGGGCGCAGGCCGGTATAGATGATCTGGATGTCCTTGTACGGCTGCTTGCCGGTCAAACGGATCATCTGTTCGGCCAGCACGCGGATCGGCACCGGCTCGCCCATGTCCAGAGTGTAGATCGCACCATGCGACGCCGACGCGGCCGCCTGCAGGATCAGCTGGCAGGCCTCGGGGATGGTCATGAAGTAACGGCTGACTTCCGGGTCCGTGACCGTGACCGGACCACCGCGCAGGATCTGCTCGCGGAACAGCGGCACCACGCTGCCGGCCGACGCCAGCACGTTGCCGAAACGCACCGTGACGAAACGGGTGTGCGTGGACTTCTGGTCCAGGCTCTGGCAGATCATCTCGGCGTAGCGCTTGCTCGCACCCAGCGCATTGACCGGGTCGACCGCCTTGTCCGTGGAAATGAACACGAAATGCTCCACGCGGGCTTCCAGGCACGCGCGGGCGACGTTCTCGGTCGCCAGGATGTTGTTGCGCACCGCTTCGCGCAGCTGGCGCTCCAGCACCGGCACGTGCTTGTAGGCGGCCGCATGGAAAGCGGTATCGACCGGGTGCAGCGACAACGCATGGCGAATCACCGCCGGGTCACCGCAGTCGCCCAGCACCGCCTCGATCTCGACATCGGGGAAGCTGCGCCGCAGCTCGCCCTCGATGGTCAGCAGCAGCAGCTCGCTGATCTCCAGCAGGATGATGCGACCTGCACCGTGCCGCGCGCACTGGCGACAAAGCTCCGAGCCGATCGAACCACCGGCGCCGGTGACCATCACAGTGCGCCCACCCAACCAGCCGCGGATCAGGTTCCAGTCCGGCATGATCGGCTTGCGGCCCAGCAGATCCTCGATCGCCACTTCCTTCAGCTGGCCCGGCAGCGACTGGCCCTGCAGGATGTCGCTGAGCTTGGGCACGGTACGGAACGGAACGCCGGTGCTTTCGCAGATCGCGACAACGCGCTGCATGCCTGCGGCGTCCAATGACGGCATGGCAATGACCAGCAGCTTGGCAGCGGTCTCGCGGACCACTGTCGGGGCGTCATCCAGGGTGCCGAGGATCGGCAGGCCCTGCAGCTTGGCACCCCGCAGGTGCGGTGCATCGTCGAGCAGGCCGACCGGCTCGAAGTTGCCGGAACGACGCAGGTCGCGCACCAGTGTTTCCGCCGCCTGGCCGGCGCCGAGGATCAGCACGCGGCGGGCGCTGGAATCGGACTGCAGTGCCTGATAGTCCTTCCAGGCCCGGTACAGCAGGCGCGGTGCGCCCAGCAGGGCCGACAGCGCGAACGGGTAGATCACCAGCACCGACATCGGCACGCCGTCGAAGCGCTTCCACATCAGCACCAGGACGATGGCGACCATGCCGATGAAGCTGGCCTTGAAGATGTTCAGCAGGTCGCTGACGCTGGCGAACCGCCACAGCCCGCGATACAGGCCCACGCGCCAGAACACCAGGCCCTGAAGCAGCAGGACCAGGGTGGTATCGACGTTCCACAGGGGCAGCGCCGGAGCGTTGGGCAGGATCGAGTAACGCCCTGCATGGAGCAACTGCCAGCATGCCCAGACCATGAAAAGGTCGTGGCAGACGATGGCCGAACGCGGCATCAGGCCGAGGATTCTGTCCCGCCAGGGTGAAGCCATAAGTCAGGTATTTCCTTGTCGGTAGCGCATTCCATTGCGCAGGAGGAGCCAGAGGACGCTCAGCGCGGTGAACCACGCGATCGCCACGGCAGCCTCCCACCTCGGCTGCAATTTGGAGCAGACATTGAACACTGTAATACTGAACAGGCCCAAAGCAAAGTACATCCCTGTCACCTGGGGGTGACTGGCTCCTGCCTGCACCGCGCGCTGGTAGACGTGCTGGGTGTGGGGTTCCATCCAGCGTTGTCCTGAAATGATGCGCGCCAGCAGTGTGAAGCCCGCGTCCACGAGAAACGGCGAAACCGGGACCAGCAGCAGGATCCAGTTGATATCGGTACGCACGCTGGCGAGTGCCAGCACCGCTGCGACCGCATACCCCAGCGCTCCACTTCCGACATCGCCCATGAAGATCCGGGCCCGAGGGAAGTTGAACGGCAGGAATCCAAGGCAGGCCAGGCCCAGGGCCACGGCAGCCAGCGAGTACGGCCACGGCAGCACCGGCGCCAGCCCCAGCATCGCCACGACGGCCTGGCTGGCGGCAATGCCGTTGATGCCGTCCATGAAATTCCAGATGTTGATCAGTGAGGCGGTGAACAGCAGCACCAGCGCCGCCAACAGCCAGCTGCCGCCATTCACCTTCACCAGGCCGGCCAGCAGCGTCGCGGCGATGAAATGCACCAGCAGGCGACGCATCGCTGGCAGGGGCTTGTGGTCGTCCCACCAGCCGATACCGGCCACCAGCACCAGCCCAAGGCTGGCCACCAGTACTGTCGGCGTGCTCTCGGGCCAGGCCCAGATGGCCACGGCTGCAGTCACCAGCAGGCTGATGACGATGGCGATGCCGCCACCGCGCGGCGTAGCGACGCTATGGCTGCGGCGTTCGCCGGGCTGGTCCATCAACTGCTGACGCAGCGCATAGCCGCGTGCCGCCCAGGTCAGCACCGCACTCAGCAGGGCGAGCGCCAGCAGCGCGCCCATCACAAGCCAGGGCATGGATCAGAGCACCGCGTAGTTCAGCAGCGGCTTGACCGTCCCCCACTCCTTGCAGCTCGGACACTGCCAGTGGTGGGTACGCGCCCCGAAGCCGCAGCGGGTGCAGCGATAGGCCGGGTTGCGCACCAGCAACTGGTCAGTGATGTGCTTGAGGTCATGCAGGGTGGCTGTGGAATCGGCGCCCTCGGCCAGGGTGAGGTCGATCAGCGCGGACTCGCCACGCACCGACGGGCGATCCTTCAGCTGGCGGCCGAGGTAGGCACGCGCCGGGGCCACGCCTTCCTGCTCTTCCATCAACCGGGTCAGCGCCAGCACCGGGGCAATGCCACGGTAATGCTCTGTCATCTCCGACAGGAACGCGCGCGCACCTGCCAGATCGCCCACCTTGCGATAGTTCTGCATCAACGCCGGCAGCAGTTCCGGCAGGTATTCGGGGTCGTTGCGCGCGGCGCGCTCGAAGGCGCGCACGGCGGCCTCAGGATTGCCCGCGTCGGTTTCCAACCGGCCCTCGATGATGCCGGCGCGCACCGACATCGCATCGGCCTGGTAGGCACGGGCGATCGCTGCCCTCGCCTCTTCCAGCTTGCCGGCGCCACGGAATCGCTCGGCCAGTTCGCACTCGAACTGCCCGATCAGCTTGCCCATCGGCTCGCCGGTGACATCCTCGAACCGGGTGGCGTTGTCGATGGCCTTTTCCCAATCGCGCTCGGCCTGGTAGATGCCGATCAGGTGCTTGAGCGCCTGCGGTGCGCGCTGATCCAGCTGGGCCAGCTCGGTGAACACGGTCTCGGCACGATCCAGCAGGCCGGACTTCATGTAGTCCTCGCCCAGGGCCAGCAGGGCCTGCACGCGCTGTGCGTCACTCAGGTCATGGCGATTGACCAGGCCCTGGTGCAGGCGGATGGCGCGGTCGACTTCGCCACGACGGCGGAACAGATGGCCCAGCGCGACCTGGGTCTCGAAGGTTTCCTTGTCCAGCTCGGCGATGTGCAGGAACAGCTCGATGGCCTTGTCCGGCTGCTCGTTGAGCAGGTAGTTCAGGCCACGGAAATAGGTGCTCGACAGGCGGCTGACCTGGCTGTCACCGTGGCGTTGGCCACCACGCCGCCCGATCACCCACCCGGCCAGTGCGGCCAGCGGTACGAACAGGAAGAACCAGAACCACTCGGTGACGAAATCCATCTTCGATCAACGTCCATCAAAAGATTGGGGGGAAGCAACCGGTGCCGGCGAAGCAGCAGCGGACTTGTTGGCGCGACGCAGCTGGCCGTAGAGCGGAATGACCACGCTCACCAGCACCAGCCCGGCACCGACCACGACACCGACCAGCAGCGCGGCAATCAGGGCCACGCCCACCGAAGTGTGCAGTTGGGTAAACAGCAGGTTGATCGACATTGCGGTCATGTTGACCGCACCGATGATCAATCCAAGGATCAGCACCGCCAGCAGGACCAGCAGACGAAAAACCTTCATGCGACAGCTCCAGTGGCAGGAGTCCGTAGCTTATCCGACTCGCGGCTGGATTCGCACGCGGTGGCGCGACGGCAGGCTCAGGCCGGATCGGCGTCCAGCGGCAGCACACTGCTGACCCGCTCGCGCAGTTCCTTGCCCGGCTTGAAATGGGGGACATGCTTGCCCGGCAGGGCAACCGATTCGCCGGTCTTCGGGTTGCGACCCAGGCGCGGCGGACGATAGTGCAGCGAGAAGCTGCCAAATCCACGGATTTCGATGCGATCCCCGGCGGACAGCGATCCGCCCATCATTTCCAGCAACGACTTCACCGCCAGATCGACATCATCGGCCTTCAGGTGCGCCTGGCGGCGCGCAAGGATTTCGATCAGTTCGGATTTGGTCATTACCGGCTCACATCAGGGGCATCTCAGCCTGAAACGGCCCGGGCAATGCCCGGGCCGTCCAGGAAACAACGAACAGCCTAAAGCCGATTACTCGGACTTGTTGCCGTTCAGCTGTGCACGCAGCAGCGCGCCCAGCTGGGTGGTGCCGCTGGAAGCCGAAGAGGACTGGTATTCCTCCAGCACTTCGCGCATTTCAGCGTCGTCCTTGGCCTTGATCGACAGCTGCAGGGTACGGCCCTTGCGGTCCATGCCCACGAACTTGGCTTCGACCTTGTCGCCGACCTTCAGGTGCTGGGTGGCGTCGTCAACGCGCTCGTTGGCGATGTCGCGGGCCGAGACGTAACCTTCGATGCCGTCAGCCAGCTCGATGATCGCGCCCTTGGCGTCGACTTCCTTCACCACGCCTTCGACCTTGGAACCCTTCGGATTGGCAGCCATGTACTGGCCGAACGGATCCTGCTCCAGCTGCTTCACGCCCAGGGAGATGCGCTCGCGCTCCGGATCGACGGCCAGGACGACGGCGTCCAGGGTATCGCCCTTCTTGAAGTTGCGAACGACGTCTTCGCCGGTGGTGTTCCAGCTGATGTCGGACAGGTGGACCAGGCCGTCGATGCCGCCGTCCAGGCCGATGAAGATGCCGAAGTCGGTGATCGACTTGATCTGGCCCGACACCTTGTCACCCTTCTTGTGGGTGGCAGCGAAGGTTTCCCACGGATTGGCGGCAACCTGCTTCATGCCCAGCGAGATGCGGCGACGCTCTTCATCGACGTCCAGCACCATCACTTCGACTTCATCACCCACCTGGACAACCTTGGACGGGTTGACGTTCTTGTTGGTCCAATCCATCTCGGAGACGTGCACCAGGCCTTCGACGCCCGGCTCGATCTCAACGAACGCACCGTAATCGGTGACGTTGGAGACCTTGCCGAAGACGCGGCTGTTGGCCGGGTAACGACGGCCGATGTTGTCCCACGGATCCTCGCCCAGCTGCTTCAGGCCCAGCGAAACGCGGTTGCGCTCGCGGTCGAACTTCAGCACGCGGACGTCCAGCTCGTCGCCGACGTTCACGACTTCCGACGGGTGACGCACGCGCTTCCACGCCATGTCGGTGATGTGCAGCAGGCCGTCGATACCACCCAGGTCCACGAACGCGCCGTAATCGGTCAGGTTCTTGACGACACCCTTCAGGATCGCGCCTTCCTGCAGCTTGTCCATCAGCTGCTCGCGCTCTTCCGAGTGCTCGCTTTCGACGACAGCGCGGCGCGAGACCACGACGTTGTTACGCTTGCGGTCCAGCTTGATGAGCTTGAACTCGAGTTCCTTGCCTTCCAGGTAGGCCGGATCGCGCACCGGGCGCACATCGACCAGGGAACCCGGCAGGAAGGCGCGGACATCCTTGATGTCCACGGTGAAACCACCCTTGACCTTGCCGCTGATGCGGCCGGTGATGGTTTCGTTCTTTTCCAACGCTTCTTCCAGCTCGTCCCACACCATCGCGCGCTTGGCCTTCTCGCGCGACAGGACGGTTTCGCCGAAGCCGTTCTCGATCGAGTCGAGGGCGACCTTGACGATATCGCCTTCGGCGACGTCGATTTCGCCAGCGTCGTTACGGAACTGTTCGATCGGCACGATGCCTTCGGACTTCAGGCCAGCGTTGATCACCACGACGTCGCCGCGGACTTCAACAACGGTACCGCTGACGATGGCGCCCGGCTTCAGCTTGGCCAGGTTGGCCTGGCTGGCTTCAAACAGTTCGGCAAATGATTCGGTCATTAGATTTACTCTGTTGGACACATGGGTCGGTGGCGTCCCCTTCAGGGGAATGGCGACCGCCCGCCTGTTGGTCGACCCCGGAAACGCAGGTCGTGTGTAGTAGGAAAACCGCCACGCATCATTGCGCGACGGAGCGGGTACAGCACTGCTTTGCGCGACCACTGCCGATGCGACTGGCAGTGCTCCCGCGCGAACGGATCAGGCAGCCGGAACCGGAAGCAGATCCATCACTCGGGCAACGACATCATCGATGCCGATGCCTGTGGTGTCGATGAGGACAGCATCGTCTGCCGGCTTCAGGGGCGCCACGGTACGCTGAGCATCACGGGCGTCGCGGGCCATGATCTCGCGCAGGAGGTCATCAAAGTTAACAGAAACCCCCTTGTCTTTCAACTGCTTATGCCGGCGCTCTGCGCGCTCCTCGGCACTGGCGGTCAGGAAGACCTTGTAGGGGGCGTCCGGAAAGATCACCGTGCCCATGTCGCGGCCGTCGGCGACCAGGCCCGGCAGCTCCCTGAATGCGCGCTGGCGCTCCTTCAGGGCGGCCCGGACCTCCGGGATGGCGGCAATGGCCGAGGCCAGCGCCCCGGTGGTCTCCAGGCGCAGCTCGTCGGTGGCATCGGTGCCGTTGACCATGACCCGCATGGCATCGCCCTGCTCGACAAACTGAACGTGGGTGTCAAAGGTGCAGCGGACCAGCGCGGAGGCGTCGGAGGTGTCGATGTCGGCCCAGCTTGCGGCCACGCCCACCGCCCGGTACAGCGCGCCCGAATCCAGGTAATGCCAGCCCATCCTGCGCGCGATGATGCGGCTGATGGTACCCTTGCCGGCCCCGGATGGGCCGTCGATGGTCAGGACGGGAGCGAGTGGATTCATGGGGGTCCCAGAGCGTGTGAAGAGGCCATTCTAGCCCCTGCCAGACGCCCCCAGCGGGATCTTTTGTGCAACCACTTGAAACCATGAGGAAAAGCCCGGTAGAATGGCGGGCTTGAACGAGCGTCAACTGCCGATTGTCTTTCGCATATCGCGGCCACGCTCCACCCGAACAACTACTGTTTACGCCGAGGTATGCCATGAAAGTCCTGTCCTCCCTGAAGTCGGCGAAGGCCCGTCACCGTGACTGCAAGGTCGTGCGTCGTCGTGGCAAGATCTTCGTCATCTGCAAGTCGAACCCGCGTTTCAAGGCGCGTCAGCGCTAAGCCTCACAGCCTTCCTGCTGCGGCTGGCCCTACGCGGGGCCGACCCGATGCAAGAAACCGCCTTCGGGCGGTTTTTTGTTTATGCGGCTTTTTCCTGCCGTTTTTGCTGTAATCGCCTTTCTTGACCACTGGGGAGTAGATCGAGATGAAGCGTTACCTGTCCGCCCTGGCCGTGATGGCCACCCTGGCCGCCGCCACACCGGCACTGGCCGATACCCTGCTTGTCGACCGTGCCCGCGAGAAGCCGGCCGGTGCCCTGCCCGTGCGCGGCCAGAGCATGCAGCAGGTGCAGGCGCAGTTCGGCGCGCCCAGCGAACAACTGCAGCCGCGTGGCGGGCAGAAGCGGCAATGGCCGACCATCAACCGCTGGGTGTACCCGCAGTTCACCGTCTACTTCGAGAAGCAGAAGGTGATCGACGTGGTGGCCAACCAGGCGGACCCGAACGAAATCGGCCCGAAACCACCGATCCGTTGATCCCTTTACCCGCCCTGGGCGGGCCTGTGTAGCGAGACCATGAACCAGACCCTTCGTTTTCCTGCCGAGTGGGAAGCCCAGAGCGGCGTCCTGATTGCCTGGCCCACCGCCGACACCGACTGGGCCGACCGCCTGGGCCAGGTGGAAGAGACCTACATCGCCCTGGTCGCGGCCATCACCCGCTTCCAGCCGGTGCTGATCTGCGTGGCCGACGACGATGTGGAGACCTATGCCGAAATGCGGCTGCGCTCCAACCGCATCAACATGGACAAGGTCCACTTCACCACGGCCGCCTACGACGATACCTGGCTGCGCGACTCCGGCCCGATCACCCTGCGCCGCGCCGACGGCGGTTTCCAGCTGCTGGACTTCCGCTTCACTGGCTGGGGCGGCAAGTTCGACGCCACCCTGGATGACCAGCTGGTGGGTGTGCTCGACCAGGCTGGCGTGTTCAACGACGCCCCGGTACGCAGCATTCCGTTCGCGTTGGAAGGCGGTGGCATCGAGACCGACGGCGAAGGCACCCTGCTGACCACCTGGAAGTGCCTGCACGAACGCCACCCGGACCGCGACCGCGCCAGCCTGAGCGCCGACCTGGCCGACTGGCTGCAGCAGGACCGCGTGCTGTGGCTGGACCACGGCTACCTGGAAGGCGACGACACCGACGCCCACATCGATACCCTCGCCCGCTTCGCCTCCGCTGACAGCATCGTCTATCAGGCCTGCGACGACGAGAGCGATTCGCACTACGCCGAGCTGCAGGCGATGGGCAACGAGCTGGCCGCGCTGCGCACCAAGGACGGCCAGCCGTATCGCCTGTTCCCGCTGCCGTGGGCGCGGCCGGTGATCGACGAAGGCCGCCGTCTTGCTGCGTCGTACGCCAACTACCTGATCGTCAACGGCGCGGTGCTGATGCCGGCCTATGGCGACCCGGCCGACGACCTGGCCCGTGATGTGCTGGCCCAGGCGCATCCGGGTCGCGAGATCGTGCAGGTGCCTTGCCGCTCGCTGATCTGGCAGAACGGCAGCCTGCACTGCATCACCATGCAGCTGCCGGCCGGGTTGTTGAAGGTCTGAGAAAAGGGAGTGCCGGCCGCTGGCCGGCAACCAGGCAATGCCTGACGGATTGATGGGGATGCCGGCCAGCGGCCGGCACTACCATCACCCATTCAGCGCGCAACACGCCGTCGCCGCCCATCCGCGCTAACATGCAGGTTTTCCCCCGCAGGAACGCCCCGCATGAACTCGCGCAGCCCCCTTACCGTCGCCCTGATCCAGGAGCGCAACCACGGTGATGCCGCCGCCAACCTGGCGGTGATCGAAGCACGCGTGGCCGAGGCGGCTGCGCAGGGTGCCAAGCTGGTGCTGCTGCAGGAACTGCACAACGGCCCGTATTTCTGCCAGCACGAATCGGTGGACGAATTCGACCTGGCCGAATCCATTCCGGGCCCGAGCACCGAGCGCCTGGGCGCACTGGCGAAGAAGCATGGCGTGGTGCTGGTCGGCTCGCTGTTCGAGCGCCGCGCTGCCGGCCTGTACCACAACACCGCCGTGGTGTTCGAGAAGGACGGCAGCCTGCTCGGCAAGTACCGCAAGATGCACATCCCGGACGACCCGGGCTTCTACGAGAAGTTCTACTTCACCCCGGGCGACATCGGCTTCAAGCCGATCGATACTTCGGTGGGTCGCCTTGGCGTGCTGGTGTGCTGGGACCAGTGGTACCCGGAAGCGGCGCGCCTGATGGCGCTGGCCGGTGCCGAGCTGCTGCTGTACCCGACCGCGATCGGCTGGGACCCGGACGACGTGCAGGACGAGAAGACCCGCCAGCGCGACGCCTGGGTGCTGAGCCACCGTGGCCACGCCGTGGCCAACGGCCTGCCGGTGCTGAGCTGCAACCGCGTCGGCCACGAGGCGTCGCCGCTGGGCGCGTCGGGCATCCAGTTCTGGGGCAACAGCCACGTGCTCGGCCCGCAGGGCGAGTTCCTGGCCGAGGCCGGCACCGAGGCCACCGTGCTGCTGTGCGACGTCGACCTGCAGCGCAGCGAGCATGTGCGCCGCATCTGGCCGTTCCTGCGTGATCGCCGCATCGATGCATACGGCGACCTGCTCAAGCGCTACATCGACTGAGCCGGAGCCCGCGCATGGCCGTCCTCATCCGTGATGCCGGCCCGGCCGACATCGACGCGATCACCGCGATCTATGCGGTGGAAGTGACTGACTTCGTCAACACCTACGAGTACGACATCCCGGACGCGACCGAGATGCTGCGCCGCATGCGCGACATCATTGATCGTGGCTTCCCCTACCTGGTCGCCGAGATCGACGGCCAGGTGGCTGGCTATGCCTATGCCAACACCTATCGCACCCGCATTGCCTACCAGTGGACCGTGGAGAACTCGGTCTACGTCGATGCCGCGTTCCAGGGCAAGGGTGTCGGCACCGGCCTGCTGCAGGCCTTGATCGACGCCTGCGTGGCACGTGGCTACCGGCAGATGGTGGCGGTGATCGGCGAACCGACCAACACCGCCTCGATCAAGCTGCACGAACGCTTCGGCTTCGAGCTGGTGGGCGTGTTCCGTGGCCTCGGCCGCAAGCATGGCCGCTGGCTGGACACCGTACAGATGCAGCGCGCGCTCGGCGATGGCGCCGACACCGCACCCTCCAATGAATGAACCCATGACCGAAACCCTTCCCGAGACCGGCGACGACCTGTTCGCCGGCCAGCCGGTGCGCGTCGTCGAACGCGACGGCGTGCGCTACACCCTGCTGGGCACCGCCCACGTCTCCCGCGCCAGCGTGGAGGCCGTTGAAAAAGCCATCGACAGCGGCCGCTTCGATGCCGTTGCCGTCGAGCTGGACCCGCAGCGCCTGCAGGCGCTGAGCGACCCTGACACGCTCGCCAAGCTCGACCTGGTCGAGGTGATCCGCAAGGGCCGCGTCGCCCTGTTCGCCGCCAACCTCGCTCTGTCCGCCTATCAGCGCCGCCTGGCCGAGCAACTCGACATCGAGCCCGGCGCCGAGCTGAAACGTGCGGTGGAACTCGCCCGCGAACGCAACCTGCCGGTGCACCTGATCGACCGCGAGGTTGGCCTGACCTTCCGCCGCGCGTCGCAACGGCTGGGCTTCTTCGGCAAGCTGAAGCTGGTTGCCGGCCTCGGCGCCGGCCTGTTCTCGTCCGAGGAAGTGGGCGAGAACGAGATCGAGAAGCTCAAGCAGGGCGACATGCTTGAATCGAGCTTCGGTGAGTTCGCCAGCGAGAGCCCGGCGCTGTACGAAACCATCATCGGCGAGCGCGACCGCTACATGGCCACCCGCCTGCGCGAAGAACACGACCCGCGCCAGCGCGAAGTGCTGGCAGTGGTCGGAGCCGGCCACCTGGCGGGTCTGGCACGCCACCTGGAAACCGACACCGAGGCAGCGGCGCCGCTGCGCGCCGAGCTGGAGGCGGTGCCGAAGAAGCGCAACATCCCGTGGTTCACGCTGGGCATCCTGGCGATCGTGGCGACCGGCATCGGCGTAGGCTTCTACCGCGGCGGCCTGGGCGTAGGCACCGAGCTGCTGGCAACCTGGGCGATGTATACCGGCGGCCTGGCCGGCCTGGGCTGCCTGCTGGCCGGTGGTCACCCGCTGAGCATCCTCACCGCGATCGCGGTAGCCCCGTTCAAGCCGTTCCGCCTGAGCATCCCAACCGGCGCCTTCTCGGCACTGGTGGAAGCGCGTGTGCGCAAGCCAGCCTACGAGGACTTCCTGAAGCTGCGCGACGATGCGCAGAGCCTGAAGGGCTGGTACCGCAATCGCGTTACCCGCGTGGTGCTGACCTTCATGCTGACCAACATCGGCAGCATGCTTGGCCTGTGGCTGACCACGTTCAAGGTGTGGGGAAAGGTGGCGGGATGACGTCCCAGCGCTCGTGCCTATACTCAGCGTTTTAGGAAGGAACACTCCAATGGATGCATACGATGCGCTGATGCGCGATGGTTTCGTGGTGGTGCGCCAGGCCATCGCACCCGCGCTGGTCCAGGACATCAACGCGCGCATCGCGCGCTTCAAGCAGCGCAATCCAAAGGCGGTGTCGCGCAACCTGGACGAACACAAGCGCATGTATCGGGTCGTCAACCTGCACCTGGCTGTGGATGCGATGACCCGCCTGCTCACTGACAACCCGGCCATCGACGTCTGCGACCGGTTCCTCGGCGAACCGACCACGCTCTACACCAGCCTCTACTACGAGCGCGGATCGGAACAGTCTTTGCATCGCGATACGCCAGTGTTCTGCACCTCTCCGGGCGAGCGCTACATGGGAGTGTGGACCGCACTGGATGCGGTTGATGAAAGCAATGGCCCCCTTCGCGTGGTTCCGGGCAGCCACCTGTTGCCGCCGATTGACGTGCAGGCGCTGCGACGCACTGTCTTCGGCGACGGCCCGATCAGCGCCATGTCGCCGGAAGGCTGGACCGCCTATCAGGATGCGGTGGCGCGTCAATGCGAAGACGCTGGCCTGAAGCCGCAGTCGGTGCACGTGCAGCCTGGCGATGTGATCGTCTGGCACCCGCAGCTGTTCCACGGCGGCGCGCCACATCCCTCTGCCGGAACGCGTCGCAGCGTGGTCATGCACGTAACGCCGAAGTCGATGCCGGTGGGCCACATGGATGTTTTCTACGGGCAAACTCCTCCGCTGTCCAAAGCACCGTGGCGCTATTACCGGCGTGGCCAGCGTGAGATCGCACGGTTCGGGCAGGTGGATTTCGGTCACGAGTACACGCGCCGGACCTGGTTCCTGCGCAAGGCCTGACCCAAGCCGAAAAAAGGGGGAGGCCGCCCCACTACGACCGGCCTCCCCCACACCACAACACGTTGACGTGCATTACAGCCGGGCAGCGCCCGGCTCTACCATCTCCACTCCACGCGCGCGACGGATCAGCCGCGTCACGGCATTGCGCAGGTCATCGAGCACCGCGTAGATCGTCGGCAGGAACAGCAGGCTGACCACGGTCGAGAACGCCAGGCCGCCGGCAATCGCGCGCGCCATCGGCGAGTACTCCGGGCCATTGCCGAACATCTGCGTGTCGGTCAGCGAGATCGGCACCATCGCCAGGATCGCCGTGCCCATGGTCATCATGATCGGGCGCAGGCGTTCGCGTGAGCCTTCCACCAGCGCCTGGGTACGGCCCATGCCGCTGCGCCGCAGGTTGTTGATGTGCTCGATCATCACGATGCCGTTGTTCACCACCACGCCCATCAGCACCAGGATGCCAATGAAGGACATGATCCCGAACGAGGTGCCAGTGATCCAGAAAAGCCAGAACACGCCGAAGATCGAGAACAGCACGCCGCTCATGATCGCCGCCGGGAACAGCAGCGACTCGAATACCGCCGCCATCACCACGTAGATCATCACCAGTGCGATCAGCAGGTTGAACACCATCTGCTGCATGGCCTCGTCGTCGTTGCCGTAGTCGCCGCCGTCGAAAGTGAAGCCATAGCCGGCCGGGAAGTTCATCGGCTTGAGCACGGCTTCGATCGCCTTGCGCCCATCCGGCGCGGTGACCTTCTCGGCCAGGTTGGCCTTGATGGTCAACGTGGTCTGGCGGTTGGTGCGGCCGATCTGGGTGGCGGACGAACCAACGTCCACGGTGACCAGGCTCAGCAGCGGCACGCTGCGGCCATCGCCGGTGCGCACGCTGAAACCGGCCAGGTCTTCCGGGCTGCTCTGCTCGGCGCCGGCAAAGCGCACCCACACCGGCACTTCATTGTCACCGCGACGGAACTCGCGCATCGGTGCGCCGCGCAGCGCCAGGCCGACGAAGCTGGCCACCTGTTCGGCGTTGAAACCGAACGCTGCGGCACGCTCACGGTCGACGCGTACCTTCAGCTCGCCGCCCTTCTCGCCGTTGTCGATGCGCACGTCCCGCAGTTCGGCACGCTGCGCCAGCAACGGCACCACTTCCTGGCCGATCTCCTGCAGCATCGAGCTGGAATCGCCCACCAGCTGCACCTGCACGCCCTGGTTGCCGCCACCCCCGCCATCGCCGCCCTGGTTGCCGACGAAATAGTCGGTGCGGGCGGACTTCGGCAGGCCCTTGCGCAACTCTTCCTGCAGCGCCTTGATGTCCTTGGCGTACTTCTCGTCCAGGGTGACCACCGTGGAGCTGCCTTCCTGCTCGCTGTACCAGGAGTACACCTGCTTCACGTGCAGGCGCTCGCGGTTCTGGTCGATCCAGCTCTCCACGCGTGCCACTTCCTCGGACATCTGCCGGTAGGTGTAGGCGCCCTTCCACATGTAGCCGATGAAGATGTCCTTGCCGCCCTCGCCCCCGAACATGTCGACCTTGGTCAGCTTCATCGGCACCAGGCTGACCAGTACCACCAGCAGGATGCCGAGCAGGCTCCAGCCGCGGTGGTGCAGCGACCAGTCCAGCAGCTGCGCGTAGCGGCGCTGCAGCCGCGCGATCAGGCCGGTCTGCGAGTGCACCAGCTTGGGCGTGGCCATGCGTGCGGACAGCATCGGAATCAGGCTGACCGCGACCAGCCACGAGGCCAGCAGCGAGACCGAGATGGTGATCGCGATCTGCGCCATGAAGATGCTGATGTTGTTGGTCTCGCCGAACAGGTTCGGCACGAACACGATGCAGTGGCACAGCGTACCGGCGCTGAGCGCGATGGCCACGTTGCGGGTGCCGATGATCGAGGCCAGCCGTGGCTGCCCCGGCATGCGCTCGCGCTCCTGGTAGATGCTCTCCACCACCACCACGGCGTTGTCGACCAGCATGCCCACGGCCAGCAGCAGGCCCATCATGGTCAGGATGTTCAGCGTCACCCCGACGAAGTACATGAAGCCCAGGGTGATGGTGAAGCAGATCGGAATGGCCAGGGTCACCATCAGCGTCGACGGCCAATGGCGCAGGAAGAAGAACAGCACCGTCACCGACAGGATCAGGCCGACCGCACCGGCTTCGGCCAGCTCCAGCAGCGACGAGGTCACCGCCTTTCCCTGGTTGTCGATCACCTTGATCTGCACGTCGCGCATCGACGGCTGCGCGCGGATCGCCTCGACTTCGGCCAGCGCCGCACGCGAGACGTCCACCAGGTTGGCACTGCGCTCCTTGAAGATGTCCAGGCCCACCGCCGGGTTGCCGTCCAGGCGGCGCCCGTAGTTCATCCGTGCAGGCTTCAGGCGCACGTCGGCGATATCGCCCAGGCGCAGGCCCTTGGCGTTGATCACCAGGTCGCGCATCTCCTGAAGGTCGGTGATCTCGCCCACCGGCTGCACGCGCACGCGCTGGCCGTTGTCGTCGATCTGCCCGGCCGAGATCGAGAAGTTCAGCGTGCGCAGGCGCTCGCTCAGCTCGTTGATGCTCAACCCATGCGCGTTGAGCCGGTTCGGATCGATGGCGATCTCCACCTCGTTCGGCGGTGCACCGGTGATGTCGACGCGGGCCACACCGGGAATACGCTCGATGCGCCGTTTGAATTCACGGTCGAGCATGTCATAGGCAGTGGTCAGGTCGGTGGTACTGGCCAGGCGTACCTTCAGTACCGGCTGGTCACTGCTGGACCACTTGAACACGTTGTAGCGCTGCAGGTCGTCGGGCAGGTCGCTGCGGATCGCATCGATACGCTCGCGCGCGTCGGACGCGGCAATGGCAATGTCGCGGTCCCAGTCGCTGAACTCGATGTAGATCAGCGCCGCCTCGGAGGTGGCCGATGAGCGCATGCGTTTGATGCCGGTCATCGTCGCCAGCGACTCCTCGACCGGGCGGATGATGGTCCGCTCCACTTCCTCGGGCGTCGAACCGGTGTATGGGATCTGCACGAACAGGAACGGCGCGGAGATGTCCGGCAGCGCCTCCAACGGCAGCCGGAACGAAGCGATCAGGCCGATCACCACCAGCGACACGAAGCACATGATGGTGGTGACCGGGCGGCGGATGGAGAACTCGGCAACGCTCATGCCGGCTCCTCCACACCTGCCGTGCCGCCCTCGTCGCCATGCAGGCCTTCACCGGCATGCTTGCGGCCGCGCTCACGGTAGTAGGCGTCGCCGCGACGATCCATCAGGTCGTACACCACCGGGATCACCAGCAGCGTCAGCAGCGTCGACACCAGCAGGCCACCGATCACGGTGATCGCCATCGGTGCACGCACTTCGGCGCCCTCGCCCATGGCCACCGCCAGCGGCAGGAAGCCGAACAGCGTGCACAGCGTGGTCATGATGATCGGGCGCAGGCGCGAGCGCGCACCTTCCACCAGCGCCTCATGCTTGGCCACGCCGGCTTCGCGCAGCTGGTTGACCTTGTCGATCAGGATGATCGCGTTCTTGGTGACCAGGCCGACCAGCAGGATCAAGCCGATGAACACCACCACCGAGATGGGCTTGCCGGTCAGCATCAGCGCCAGGATCGCGCCGACCAGCGCCAGCGGGATGGTGAACAGGATCACGAACGGGTGCAGCAGCGACTCGAACTGCGAGGCCATCACCAGGTAGACCAGGAAGATCGCCAAACCAAAGGCGAAGATCAGCGACTTCGCCGCCTGCGCCAGCTCCTCGCCCTGGCCACCGATGTGCAGGCCAACGCCCGCACCCAGCGGCTGCTCGGCCACCATCTGCTGCACTTCGCGCATGGCTGCGCCGAGGTCGATGTCGCGCAGGTTGGCCGATACCACCGCCACCCGGGTCTGGTCGGCACGATGGATCTCGCTGGGGCCGGTGGTGGCGACCACGTCGGCCACCGCGTCCAGGGTGACCGGGCGGGTGCTGCCCGGATTGACGATCAGCCGGCGGATGCTCTCGACGCTGGCGCGGTCACCTTCCTGGGCACGCACCAGCACGTCGATCTTGCGATCACGGAAGCTGTAGCGGGTGGCGACGTCGCCGCGCACCTTCTTCACCACCACGTCGGCGATCTGGCGGGTGGTCAGGCCCAGCGCACCCGCGCGCTCCTGGTCGAAGCGGATCTGGATTTCCGGGAAGCCCTCTTCCACCGTCGACTTCACGTCGGCGTAGTGCGCATTGCCGCGCAGCATCGCCGCCAAGCGCTGGCCGGCCACTTCCAGGGTCGCCATGTCCTGCCCGCGCAGTTCGATTTCCAACGGCGTGGAGAAGCTGAACAACGCCGGCCGCGCGAAGTCGACCTGGGCGCCCGGGTGCTGGCTCATGGTGCCGCGCAGGCGTTCGGTGATTGCCGCTTCAGTGCGCGCGTTGCCACCGCCTTCCATCACCACAGTCAGCTTGCCGATGTTCTCGCCGCTTTCGGTCGGACTGGCATCCAGCCGGGTGCCGCTGCCACTGACGCCATACAGCGAGGCCACGCCCTCCTCCTTGCCGTGCGCCAGCTGCAGCTCGCGCACCAGCGCATCGGTCTGCTTCAGCGGCGTGCCGGCCGGCAGCTTCACCGTCATTTCGAACCGGTCCTGCGCCAGCTGCGGAATCAGGTCCGCGCCAAGCATCGGTACCAGCGCCATGGTCGCCACGAAGATGATGGCTGCCACGCCCAGCACCTTGCCGGGATGCGCCAGCGCACTCGGCAGCAGGCGCAGGTAGCCTCGCTCGGCGCCTGCATAGGGCTTCATCGCCAGGTCGCTGGCCTTGCGCATCACCGGGCCGACCACTGCCACCACGCCACGCCACACGCGCACGACAAGCCAGGCCAGCGCATAGAAGCTCCAGCGCACGCTGGCAACCACGCCACGGCGGCCCAGCGCGACCGGCTTCTGCCAGCGCTTCTGCGGCTGCCATGCTTCGTTCGGCGCCTCTTCCGGGAACGCCAGCGGTGGCCGCCCCTTCAGCGAGCTCAGCATCGGGATCAGGGTCATCGACACCAGCAGCGAGATCGCGATGGCGATCGCCACGGTCAGCGCCTGGTCGCGGAACAGCTGTCCGGCAATCCCGTCGACGAACACCAGCGGCAGGAACACGGCGATGGTGGTCAGGGTTGAGGCAACCACCGCCATGCTCACTTCGCGGGTGCCGGCAATGGCCGCCTGCAGGATGCCCAGGCCACGCTCGCGGGCCTTGGCGATGCTCTCCAGCACCACGATCGAGTCGTCCACCACCAGGCCGGTGGCCAAGGCCAGGCCGCCCAGCGACATCACGTTCAGGCTCAGGCCGAGCTGGCCCATGAAGAAGAACGTGGCGATGATCGATACAGGCAACGACAGGCTGATCACGAACGTGCTCCAGCCATCGCGCAGGAACAGGAAGATGATCAGGATTGCCAGCAGGCCACCGATCACCGCGTCCTTCTTGACGTCGGCGATGGCGTGCTCGATGAAGCGCGACTGGTCCTCGATGGTGGTCAGCTCGACATCGGACGGGAACGTGCCCTTGATCTGCTCCAGGCGCTTGCGCAGCGCTTCGGCGGTGGACACGGTGTTGGCGTCGCCTTCCTTGTAGATGGCCAGCTCGACCGATTCCTTGCCGCCCAGGCGGATGATCGCTTCACGCTCCTTGTAGCCCTGCCGCACCGTGGCCACGTCCTTCAGGCGTACCGGCACGCCATTGGCGACCACACTGGAGCCACCACCGGACGATGCGCTCTGTGCCGCCGACGCGGCGGCGATGGCTGCAGCCGAACCAGTCGACGCGGCGATGTTGAACATCTGCTGCAACGCCGAGTCGGCTGCGCTGCCATTGGCGGCCTGGGTGGTCACCAGCAGGTTGCGGATTTCCTCGAGGTCGGCGAACTGGTTGACGGTACGCACCAGGAAGCGCTGGGAGCCCTCCTCCAGGCGGCCGCCGGAGATGTTGATGTTCTCGTCCTTGAGACGCTTGATGACGGTGTCGATCGGCAGGTTCAGCTGCGCCAGCTTCTGCTGGTCGATGTCGACCTGGATCTCGTCTTCCAGGCCACCGCCCACCTTCACTGCTGCCACGCCGGTGACCGGCTCCAGCTTCTTCTTCAGGTCTTCATCGGCATAGCGGCGCAGGCCGGTCAGCTCGCGGACCGCATCGGCATCGCTGGTCGGCGCCGTCTTGTTCGACAGCACCAGGCGCATGATCGGCTCGGTGGACGGATTGAAGCGCAGCAGCACCGGAGCCTTGGCCTCCAGCGGCAGGTTCAGCGCTTCCATCTTGTCACGCACCTCCAGGCTGGCCTGGTCCATGTTGGTGCCCCAGGCGAACTCCAGCACCACATCGCTCTGGCCGGTGCGCGAGACCGACTTCAGCTTGCGCAGGTTCTTGACCACGCCCACCGCTTCTTCAACCGGCTGGGTGATCAGGGTTTCGATTTCGGTCGGCGCCGCACCGGTGTATTCGGTGCGCACGGTCAGCGTCGGGTAGCTCAGGTCGGGCAGCAGGTTGACCTTGAGGTTGCCGAGCGCGATCAGGCCGAACAGCAGCAGCGTGACCGTGCACATGGCGATGGTCACACGGCGACGCGTGGCGAATTCCACCAGGCCGCCGCGCATGCCGGCGGCGGCGCCGTCGCTCGCCGGCGAGGCACCGTGGTCGTGGCCCGGAGCAGTCATTGCTTGCTCCCGGCCTTGTCTGCGGGCTTGGCGGCCGCCGCGACCGCCTTCGCCTTCGGATCGGCGATCACCTGCACCGTGGTGCCGTCGCGCAGGGCGACCTTGCCGGCGGTGACCACCTGATCACCGGCCGCCAGGCCATCACGGATCTCCACCCACGGGCCCTCGGCGTAACCCAGCTTGACCGGAATGCGTGCGACCTTGCCTTCGCGCACGCGGAACACCGCAGGTTCACCGTCATCGAGCAACGCCAGGCGCGGCACCACCAGCGCATCGGCACGCTGGTCGTAATCGATGCGGATGCGGCCGAACATGCCGGGCTGCAGCGCGTGGGCGGCGCCATCGAAGGCACTGACCACGCGAAACGTGCCGCTGCCCGAGTCCACCACCGGCGCGATGCGGTCAACGGTGCCGGTGAAGCTCTGGCCCGGCAGTGCGTCGGCCGCCAGCGTCACCGGCTGGCCGGCACGCAGGGTGGCCAGCTCACGTTCGGGTACGTTGAGCGTGGCCTCCAGCCGCGAGTTGTCAACGATGCGGAAGATCGGTGTATTGATCTGCACGAAGTTGCCGGTCTTGATCGAGCGTGAGGCGATCACACCCGAGATCGGTGCCACGACCGTGGTGTAGGACAGCTCCAGCGTAGCCAGGCGGTACTGCGCACGGACGTTCTCCAGGTCGTAGCGCAGCTGGTCGACATCGGCAGCGCTGACCATCTGCTGGCCGACCAGCTTCTGTGCGCGCTGGTAGTTGTTTTCCAGCTTTCGCATCTGCGCTTCGCTCTGCGCCACGGCCAGGCGCGCGCGGTCCGGGTCCAGCCGCACCAGCGGCTGGCCGGCGGTTACCCGCTGCCCTTCCTCGACCAGCACCGCCAAGGCCACGCCGGAGGTTTTGGCGACCACCTGCGACTCTGCACGTGGCTCCAGCGCCGCGGTGCCGGTGTAGCTGGCTGCGACCGCACGATGGCTGGCCACCGCCACTTCGACCGGGACTGCGTCGACCTTCTTCTCCTCCTTGGTCTCGGCAGCCTTGGCTTCGGAATTGGGCCCTGCGGCGCAACCGCCCAGCAGCAGGGAGGTGGAGATCAGCAGTGCGGCAGCGCAGATTCCGCTGCGACGGCCGGACAGGAAGGTTGGGTGCGACATCGTCAGGTCCCTGGAGGATGCGTGGACAGGTGTGGTAGCAAAGTAATGCACCACTTCACGGCAACACCATATCCCAAAGGTCATGGTGTCTTCACGCCGCTGGTCGGCCCGCCCCCATTTCAGCTAGATGAAACCTGAGGCTATACTCGGGTCGTTCCGTACCCCACGCCGGAACGACCAGACCCGAATCCCCGGAAACGACACCATGCGCCCGCAGCCGCTCGCCGCTTGTCTCGCTCTGGCCGTCCTCCTGCCCCTTGGGGCCGCCGCACAGCCCGCTCCCGCTCCTGCCACACCCACCCCGGCGCCTGCCGCCGCGCCGGCGCCTGCCACGCCCACCGGCAACTTCGACAATGGCCGTGTCCTGGCCTACACCTGCCAGGGGTGCCACGGCATCACCGGCTACAAGAACGCCTACCCCAGCTACCGGGTGCCGAAGATCGGCGGCCAGACCCAGCAGTACCTGGCCCAGGCCCTGACCGAGTACCGCCAGGGCAAGCGCCGGCATCCGACGATGCAGGCGCAGTCGATGAGTTTCAGCGAACAGGAGATCGCCGATCTCTCTGTTTACCTGTCCACCGTCAAGTAAGGCCCGCCCATGTCGAAAGCCGCGCATCCGATGCGTCACGCCATCGCCCTGTCCGTTGCCCTGCTGCTGGCGGCCTGTTCGCAGTCGCAGGTGGAAAACAGCGAGAAATCCGCCGCCGACCCGGGCCATGCCAGCGGCGAACACGGCTCTTCGTCCTCCGCCGGCCTGCCGGCAGGCCGCGAGGCCGCCGGTGAAGCCCGCGCCAAGGTGAAGGGCAAGGCCACCAACCAGAGCTGCATCGACTGCCACGGGGCCGATGGCAATGCGCCGATCGATCCGACCTATCCGAAGCTGGGTGGGCAGTACGGCGACTATCTGGCGCATGCGCTGCAGGCCTACCGCGCCGGCGACCGCCAGCATGCGCTGATGACGCCGCAGGCGAAGGACCTGAGCGATCAGGACATCGCCGATCTGGCCGCGTATTTCGGTAGCCGGCCGAGCCAGTTGCGGGATCTGCACGGGGTCAAATGACGGCCGGCCCCCGGTGGGTGCGGACCCTGGTCCGCACGGACCGTTGATTGGTGGGTGCGGACCGTTGGTCCGCACAGATCCGCATATCCACGCATGGCGTGGATCTACTGATTCTTCATCCGATCAATCGGCGCACTTGGCGCCGACCGATACTCAGCCTTCCAGCTCTTCCCAGCGCGCGTACGCGGCATCCAGCTCGGCCTGCACCTTGGCCAGCTGCTGGGTGTGCGCGGTCACTTCCGCACTGCTGCGGGTATAGAACGCCGGGTCGTTCATCGCCGAGGTCAACCCTTCGACGTCGCCTTCCAGCTTCTCGATGGTCTTCGGCAGCTGCTCCAGCTCGCGTGCTTCCTTGTAGGCCAGCTTGCGCTTGGGGGCAGCCGGGGGGGCAGCGGCCGGGGCGGCGGCCGGCGGCTTGGCTGCGGGGACCGAGGCAGGCGCCGCGATGCTGGCCGCATAACGCTGCCAGTCGCTGTAGCCACCGACGTACTCGCCGATCACGCCGTCGCCTTCCATCACCAGCGTGGAGGTCACCACGTTGTCGATGAAGTCACGGTCATGGCTGACCAGCAGCAGGGTGCCGGTGTACTCGCCCAGCAGCTCTTCCAGCAGCTCCAGAGTTTCCACGTCCAGGTCGTTGGTCGGTTCGTCCATCACCAGCAGATTGGACGGCTGCGCGAACAGCTTGGCCAGCAGCAGGCGGTTGCGCTCGCCACCGGACAGGCGGGTGATCGGCGCACGCGCGCGTTCCGGGGTGAACATGAAGTCCTGCAGGTAGGCATGCACGTGCTTGCGCTTGCCGTTGAACTCGAGGAAATCGCGGCCTTCGGCCACGTTCTCGATCGCGCTCCAGTCTTCGCGCAGCACCGCGCGGTACTGGTCGAAATAGGCGATCTGCAGGTTGGTGCCGGCGTTGACTTCGCCCTTGGCCGGCTGCAGCTCGCCCAGCAGCAGCTTCAGCAGCGTCGTCTTGCCGCTGCCGTTGGGGCCGATCAGGCCGATGCGGTCGCCGCGCATGATGGTGGTGGTGAAGTCGCGGACCATGGTGCGCTCACCGAAGGCGAACGAAATATCCTTGACGTCGATGACCTTCTTGCCAGAGCTGATGCCCTGTGCGGCTTCCATCTTGACGTTGCCGCTGAGATCACGGCGCTGCGAACGCTCCACGCGCATCGCCTTCAGGCGGCGCACGCGGCCCTCATCGCGGGTGCGGCGCGCCTTGATGCCTTGGCGGATCCAGACTTCTTCCTGCGCCAGCAGCTTGTCGAAGCGCGCGTTTTCCTGCGCCTGCGCGTTGAGGCGCTCCTCTCGGCGACGCTCGTAGTTGGCCCAGTCGCCCGGCCAGCTGGTGACCTGGCCACGGTCGATCTCGACGATGCGGGTGGCCAGTGCACGCAGGAAGCGGCGGTCATGGGTAACGAACACCACGCTGCCGCTCCAACCCTTCAGGAACGCTTCGAGCCAGTCGATGGCTTCGATATCGAGGTGGTTGGTCGGTTCGTCCAGCAGCAGCACGTCGGGGCTGGACACCAGCGCACGGGCGAGCAGCACGCGGCGCTTCATGCCGCCGGACAGGCGGCCGAACTCGGCTTCGCCGTCCAGGTCGAGCTTGGTCAGGGTTTCGCTGACGCGCTGATCCAGGCCCCAGCCGTTGGCGGCGTCGATCTTGGCCTGCACGTTGCCCAGTGCTTCGCCATCAAATACTTCGGCGTGGCTCAGGTGATGGAATTCGGCCAGCCACTGGCCCAGTTCACCGAGGCCATCGGCGACGACGTCGAACACCGAGCCGGCGGCGCCATGTGGCACTTCCTGCTCCAGGCGGGTGACGCGCACGCCCTGCTGCACGCGGACTTCCCCGTCATCGGGCTTGTGATCGCCGGACAGCAGCTTGAGCAGGGTGGATTTGCCGGCGCCGTTGCGGCCGATCAAGGCGATGCGTTCGCCCGGCTCGATCGACAGTTCGGCCTTTTCCAGCAACAACGGGCCGCCGACGCTGAAGTCGACGTTCTGCAGAGTAATCAGAGGCATCCGGATATTGTACGGGTTGGGGGCGTCGGCCGGGTTGCACCCGGCACCGGCGGTAGTGCCGGCCGCTGGCCGGCAACTTCAACGGCAACGTCAAAAGCTGGTTTCCTGTGGGATGCCGGGGCGGTGCGGGTCTGCAGGACACGCCGTAAACCCCTCCTTGGGGGCTCGATGGCGCCATCCACGGCACCAACGGTCCTGCAGACCCACACCGCCCCGCCTCTGACAGTTTCCCGCGATCTGTCGGAACGGCATTCTGCGCGGGTGGGTGTCGACCTTGGTCGACACGGCAGATCCAGGCCACGCGTGGATGAGCGCTGCAAGGCCTGTCGATCTGTCGGGGTCGGATCCCGTTGCTGCGCAAAGGGCTCTGACCCCTTCGTGGAATTCGCGCAGTGCAAGACCGATCCCTGCTACTCCACGTCCCCCAGCAACGCCTGCAACCCCGGCAGCCACTGCTTGCCGGGATGCCGTACCAACCACAGGGTGCGCTGCAGGGGCGGCAGCGGGGTCTCCAGCACGCGCAGCCGGCCCAGGGCCAGCGGCTCTTCCAGCGCGTGGCGGGAAAGGCAGGCCAGGCCGAGACCGGCGATGGCGGCCTGCTTGATCGCTTCGGTATTGCCCAGCTGCAGGGTCTGGGCGAAGCCGCGCAGGTGCGGCAACAGCGCCTGTTCCACTGCTTCGCGGGTGCCGGAGCCGGGTTCGCGCAGCAGCCAGCGGGCACGGCGCAGTTCGTCCAGCGACCAGCGCGGGGGGGCGTCGGCGGCGCCGACGATCACCAGCGGATCCTGCTGCCAGGCCGTGACCTGCAAACCGCGCTCATGGCACGGGCCTTCGATCAGGCCGGCGTCGACGTCCAGGCGCTGCACGGCGGCGACTACGCCAGCACTGTTGTCGATGCGCAGGTCGACTTCGGCCTGCGGCGCCTGCCGCAGCAGTTCAGCGATGCGCTGCGGCAGCAGGTAGTTGCCGATGGTGGTACTGGCGGCCAGTACCAACCGCAGCGGTGCCCCTTGCGACGGGTCTCCGCCGGCGGCCAGCTGCCGCTCCAGATCAGCGGCATTGACCAGCAGGGTGCGCGCCGGCTCCAGCAGTGCGCGGCCGTGCCCGTTCAGCGCCAGGCGACGGCCGATGCGGTCGAACAGCGGCGTACCGAAGTGCGCCTCCAGTTCCTGCAGGGCGGCGCTGCTGGCCGACTGCGAGAGCGCGATGGCCTGGCCGGCGGCGGTGGTGCTGCCGTGGTCGGCGATTGCGACGAAGACTTGCAGCTGGCGCAAGGTCAAGCGCATGGCATTTACCCGCTTGATAGGTAGGTTTCACCCATATTATTCGTTTTACAGGTCAGGGACGAAGGCGCACGCTTGTCCCGTCACTACAGCCCTACCCCTGCCATGAACGCCCCCGCTCTCTCCTCCTGGTCCCTGCCCGCCCTGCGCCAACGCTGGCAGCCGCGCCTGCCCGGCCTTCTGCTGGTGGGCCTGATCGCGGCGGCATCGCTGTACCTGGCCGAGCTTCCCTGGTTGCAGGCGCATGGCCTGAGTGCACTGACCGTCGCCATCGTGGCCGGCATCGTGGTCGGCAACACCCTCTACCCGCGGCTGGCACCGAGCAGCGCGGCCGGTGTCGGCTTCTCCAAGCACTGGCTGCTGCGCGCCGGCATCGTGCTGTACGGCCTGCGCCTGACCTTCCAGGACATCGGCCATGTCGGCGTCAGCGGCGTGCTGATGGACGTGCTGGTGGTCGCCAGCACCTTCGGCCTGGCCTGCTGGCTGGGCGTACGTGTGTTCAAGATGGAACGCGAGGCGGCAATGCTGATCGGCGCCGGCAGCGCGATCTGCGGTGCGGCAGCGGTGATGGCCGCCGAACCGGTGGTGCGTGGCCGCGCTGCGCAGGTCACTGTCGCGGTTTCTACCGTCGTGGTGTTCGGCACGCTGGCGATGTTCCTGTACCCGGCGCTGTATGCGCTGGTGCAGTCGCACGGCTGGCTGGCGATGGACGCGCGGCAGTACGGCCTGTTCACTGGTGCGACGGTGCACGAAGTGGCGCAGGTGGTGGCCGCCGGCCGCACGGTCAGCGAAGCCGCCGCCGATACCGCGGTGATCACCAAGATGGTGCGGGTGATGCTGCTGGCGCCGTTCCTGGTCGTGTTGTCGTTGTGGCTGGCGCGTGGCGGCAAGGCCGGCGCCGACGGCAGCAAGGCGCGCATCGTAGTGCCGTGGTTCGCGTTCGGTTTCGTGGCAGTGGCCGGTTTCAATTCACTGCACCTGCTGCCGGCCAGCCTGCAGGCCGGGCTGGTGCAGTTGGATACCGTGCTGCTGGCGATGGCGATGGCCGCGCTGGGCCTGACCACCCATGTCTCGGCGCTGCGCCAGGCCGGCCTGAAGCCACTGCTGCTGGCGCTGATCCTGTTCGCCTGGCTGCTGTTCGGTGGCCTGGCGATCCACCAGGGTGTGTTGGCGGTGCTGGGCTGAGCAGGGCGTGCCGACCAACGGTCGGCACCCACCCGTAGATCCACGCCATGCGTGGATGGCGGCCCAGGACGGGCGCTGCCGCGCAGGCAGGTACAATGCGCCATGACTGACTTCTCGACCCTGCCGCTGAGCCCGGCCCTGCAGCCCGGCCTGGACGCCCTCGGCTACACCACCCTCACCCCCGTGCAGGCGCAGAGCCTGCCGGCCATCCTCGATGGCCACGATGTGATCGCACAGGCGCCGACCGGCAGCGGCAAGACCGCCGCCTTCGGACTGGGCCTGTTGCAGGCCGTCGACCCCAGCCTGATCCGCGTGCAGGCGCTGGTCCTGTGCCCGACCCGCGAACTCGCCGACCAGGTCGGCAAGCAGATCCGCAAGCTGGCCACCGGCATTCCCAACCTGAAGCTGTTGCTGCTGGTAGGCGGCGTGCCGCTGGGCCCGCAGCTGGCCTCGCTGGAAGGCCACGACCCGCACGTGGTGGTGGGTACGCCCGGCCGCGTGCAGGAGCTGGCACGAAAGCGCGTGCTGAATCTTGGCGCGGTGCGCACGCTGGTGCTGGACGAGGCCGACCGCATGCTCGACATGGGCTTCGAGGAGCCGATCCGCGAGATCGCCGGCCGCACCCACAGGGATCGCCAGAGCCTGCTGTTCTCCGCCACCTTCCCCGACAGCATCCGCGCCATGGCGCGTGACCTGCTGCGCAACGCGGTGGAGGTGACCGTGGAAGGTGCCGATCAGGCACCGGCCATCCGCCACCTGTTCTGCGAGGTGGAACCGGCGCATCGCCAGAAGGCGCTGGCCGGCCTGCTGCTGAAGTACGCGCCGGAATCGGCGGTGGTGTTCTGCAACACCCGCAAGGACGTGGACGAAGTGGCCAACTCGCTGCAGCAGTTCGGCTTCTCCGCACTCGCCCTGCACGGCGACATGGAGCAGCGCGACCGTGAGGAAGTGCTGTTGCGGCTGGCCAACCGCAGCTGCAACGTGCTGGTCGCCAGCGACGTCGCCGCGCGCGGACTGGACGTGGAAGAGCTGGCGGCGGTGATCAACTACGAACTGCCGACCGACGTGGAGAGCTACCAGCACCGCGTGGGCCGTACCGGTCGCGCCGGTGCCAGCGGCCTGGCGATCAGCCTGGTGGCCGGCCGCGAGAAGACCCGCGCCGAAGCCATCGAAGCACAGCTGGGTCAGCCACTGGACTGGCAGAAGACGCCACTGGCGACCTCGCGCCCGGCCGAGTTGCCGCAGGCGGCGATGCGCACCCTGCGGATTGACGGCGGCAAGACCGACAAGCTGCGCCCGGGCGACATCCTCGGCGCACTGACCGGCGATGCCGGCCTGTCGAGCAAGTTCATCGGCAAGATCGCGATCTTCCCGACCCGCTCCTACGTGGCGATCGCGCGTGAACAGGCCAACAAGGCCGTCGCCAGGCTGGAAGCCGGCAAGATCAAGGGCCGTCGCTTCCGCGTGCGGATGATGTGATTGAAGCCGGGTTGCCAACCACGGTTGGCAACGACCGGCTCCCGGCTCTTCGCTCTGGTAGATGCCAACCTTGGTTGGCATTCACCCTTCGATCAGAACACCAGTTCGGTGTGCAGTGGCAAGCCCGCCTCCCAGCGGGCCCGGCCGCCCAGGCCATCGAGCTCGACCAGCACACCGGCGCCGACCACTTCAACACCCAGGCGGCGCACCAGCGACAACGCAGCGACCAGCGTGCCGCCGGTGGCCAGCACGTCATCGATGATCGCGACACGGGCACCGCCCGGCAGCGCGTCGGCGTGCACTTCGATGCAGTCGCTGCGGTACTCCAGCGTGTATTCCTCGCGCAGCACCTGGCCCGGCAGCTTGCCCGGCTTGCGCACCGGCACGAAGCCGACGCCCAGCTCCAGCGCCATCGCGGCGCCGAGGATGAAACCACGTGATTCGATGCCGACCACCGCGTCCAGCTTCTGGTCGCGCCAACGGTCGGCCATCGCGGTGATCGCGCCGCGGAAGTCCTCGCCGTGGGCGAGCAGCGGCATGATGTCCTTGAACAGGATGCCGGGCTTGGGGAAGTCGGCGATGTCGCGCAGGCGGGAGGCCCACTGCGGAGCGACGATGGCGTCGGTCATGTCACATTGGCTATCTGATGGCGGCATAGGGTACCCGTTCCGGGCGCCGGCTGCCTGTTGGGGGTGTTCGGCCGGGCTGCGCCCGGCACCTGCGGTAGTGCCGGCCGCTGGCCGGCAACCTCCACGGCAACAGCAACAGCGTGCATTCTGTGGGATGGCGGGGTGGGTCCGGTGGCGGGGGCCGCTGCAAGTACGTCCATGTAAGCTCGGTCGCCGCTTGCTCGTGTGCGCTGTCCTGCGCACACGGCAAGACCGGGGTTGGGCGTCCTGCCCAACCCGCCCGAGGCGTGCCTCGGGCCCATGCGGCTCACGCCCCCGCAACCGGACCCACCCCGCCTTCGACAGAGTCCTGCGATCTGTCGTGGATCCACGCCATGCGCGGATGAATCTCCATCGAAATCGAATATTTCGAGAATTGAATGAAGAGCATCCACGCATGGCCTGGATCTACCGTGTCGACCAAGGTCGACACCTACCAACAGCCGCCGGAATCTGTCGGAGGTGGGGCGGTGTCGGAGTGCGGGGTGTCAGCCGCATGGATGCGGCTGCCAAGCCTACACGGACGTACTTGCAGCGTCCCCGCACTCCGACACCGCCCCGCCAAACCACGGAATCCAGCTTTTGCTCTGGCTGTTGACCTGGCCTCTGCGGGTGCAGGGCGCAGCCCTGCCGAAACCCACCCTCAGGAACTGCAGGACAGCATCGAGCAACCGGCGCGGTTGTCGGCCCACGCCGGGCGCTTGCCAGCGAAGTGCTCGAGCCCTGCGCGCTCGGTGTATGGGTCTCGCAGCACGTCCTGCAGCGCATGCACACCGCCGAGGTCACCCTGCTCTGCGCGGTCGATCGCTTCCTGCGCCAACCAGTTGCGCAGCACGTACAGCGGGTTGGCCGCCGTCATCTTCGCCACGCGTTCGCTGGCCGGCAGCGGATCGCTGCGCAGGCGCTCCGCGTAGTCCTGCAGCCAGTGCTGCAACGGTGCCTGCACTGCCTGTCGCCGCGCCTCGTCGTAGTACACCGCGTCCAGAACCGTAGCGTCCGCTGCCGACGGGTCGATGCGCATCAGTGCGCGCCAGGCCAGGGTCATGTCCATGGCACCCTCCTGCATCAGCTGCTGCCAGCGCTGGTAGAGCTGCAGGTCGTCATCGTCGGCCGCGGCCAGCCCCAGCTTTGCCGCGGCATCGCGACGCGTGCAGGCCACGAAGGTGGACTGGAAGGCCGCCAGGCCCGCCTGCAGCGGTGCGACATCGGCGAACAGCGGCGACAGCGCCTGGGCCAATCGGCTCAGGTTCCAGTACGCCACCTGCGGCTGGGTGCCGAAGCGGTAGCGGCGCCCCTGGGCGTCGGTGGTGTTCGGCGTCCAGTCCGGATCGAAATCCTCGACCCAGCCATAGGGGCCGTAATCCAGTGTGAGACCGAGCACGGACAGGTTGTCGGTGTTCATCACGCCGTGCACGAAGCCGACACGCATCCAGTGCGCGATCATCTCGGCAGTGCGCACCGCGATCTGCGCGAACCAGTCGCCGTACAGGGCCTCGCCCTGCCCTTCAAGCTCGGGGAAGTCGCGCGCGATGCAGGCATCGACCAGCTGCTGCAGCAGGGCGGTTTCACCCCGCGACGCCGGCAGTTCGAAGGAACCAAAGCGCAGGAACGACGGCGACACCCGGCACACGATGGCGCCAGGCTCGGCACGCGGGTGGCCGTCATAGAACATGTCACGCACCACCTCTTCGCCGGTGCCGACCAGCGACAACGCGCGCGTGCTCGGCACGCCCAGGTGGTGCATCGCTTCGCTGCACAGGAACTCGCGGATCGACGAGCGCAGCACTGCCCGTCCATCGGCACCGCGCGAGTAAGGCGTCGGCCCGGCCCCCTTCAGCTGCAGCTCCCAGTGGCGGCCATCGGGTGCCACCAGCTCGCCCAGTGAGATCGCACGCCCATCGCCGAGCTGGCCGGCCCAATGGCCGAACTGATGGCCACCGTAATTGGCGGCCCATGGCTGCATGCCGGCGTACAGCGCGTTGCCGCCGAATACATCGGCGAAGCCTTCGCTCTCGATCTCGGCAGCATCGAAGCCGAGCATCGTGGCAACCTCAGGCGACCACGCCAGCAACGTGGGCGCCACCACCGGCGTCGGCATCACCGGCGACCAGGCCGCGCCCAGCACTTCACGGCGACGCGGGCCGGATTCGGGGTCACCCGGCAGGGCATGCAGCAGGCGGTTGTCGAAACGGGGGCTGTCGGTATCCATGACTCTGGAGGTGGGGGCGACCGCCGCCGACCTCAATTGCCGCTGAGCGCCTGCAGATGGCCACCGTGGGCCTCGGCGCGCTGGTAAGCAGGCCGCTCGCTGATGCGCTTGAGGAAGCCACGCAGTGCCGGCTTGCCGTCGAGACCGCCACCGCGCGCGGCAGCAGCCTGGATCGGGAAGCTCATCTGGATGTCGGCCGCACTGAAGCGCTCGCCGGCAAACCATGGGCTTTCGGCCAGGCGGCGCTCCATCCAGTCCAGGTGCAGGCGCCGCTGCGGCCCAACGAAGCCCCGCTCGGCCTTGTCGGCAATGCTGCGTGCAATCGGGCGTGCGAAGAATGGCATGGGCGCATTACGGATGCGGCCCATCACCAGGGTCAGCAGCAGCGGCGGCATCGCCGAGCCTTCGGCATAGTGCAGCCAGTAGCGGTACGCGATGCGTTCGGTGCCGTCGGCCGGCATCGGTGACGGCGACAGCTGGCGCTGCGCGTCGTAACGGTCAGCGAGATAGTCGAGGATCGCCCCGGACTCGGCCAGTACCAGCTCGCCATCCTGCAGCACCGGCGACTTGCCGAGCGGATGCACGTTGCGCAGTTCCGGCGGCGCCAGCAGCGTCTTCGGATCGCGCGGATAGCGGCGCAGTTCGTAGTCCAGCCCCAACTCCTCCAGCATCCACAGCACGCGCAGGGAACGGGAGTTTTCCAGGTGATGAACGATGCGCATGGGGACGATCCTTGGGAAGGCCGCCATCCTACCGCGCCGGCTGCATGCCCTTTGTAGAGTCGAGCCCTGCTCCACTGTCCTTGAGAACAGTCGAGCGTGGCTCGACTCTACAAAAAACAGCGGGCAATAAAAAAACGCCGGAAGCTCTCGCCTCCGGCGTTCTGGCTACCCAACGGTAGCAGACGGATTAGACCGCCTGCACCTGGTCAGCCTGCATACCCTTCTGACCCTGGACGGCGATGAAGGTAACCTTCTGGCCTTCCTGCAGGGTCTTGAAGCCGGTGCCCTGGATCGCGCGGAAGTGCACGAACAGGTCCGGGCCGCTTTCCGGGGTGATGAAGCCGAAGCCCTTGGCGTCGTTGAACCACTTGACGGTGCCGGTCTGACGTTCAGACATTTTACTAACTCCTGAAACACATGTTGAAAAAAATCGCAGCCACCGGGTATCGGGGCCGAGACTGAGTTGCAGGCGTTGGTAAAGCGGATCGATGAGCGGATCGTGAGATCAACTGCACCAGGCCACGATTCACGGTGACCCTAGCAAACACAGTGGGTCGCACGATACGCGTGTTTTCTGCAAAAAGCGATAGTCCCGACGTTCATGGGAACACGTCACCCGCTAGGCGTGACAAGGGTTGGCAGCCAATCGCGGCTAACCCCGAGCCCCCATTCAGGTTTTTCCTACCCTACACTGGGTAAATGACTGAAGCTGAAATCCCCGCTGAACACGCGTCTCCCCGCATCTGGGTGGACGCGGACGCCTGCCCCACTGTCATTCGCGACATCCTGTTCCGGGCCGCCGAACGGGTCGGGATCGAGCTGACCCTGGTCGCCAACCAGTGGATCCGCACCCCGCCGTCGCGCTGGCTGCGCTCGATCCAGGTACCGCAGGGCCTGGACGTGGCCGACAGCGCCATCGTCGAGCGGGTCGCCGCCGGAGACCTGGTCGTCACCCAGGACATCCCGCTGGCCGCGCTGGTGCTGGAGAAGAAGGCCGTGGCGCTGAACCCGCGCGGCCAGCTGTACACCCCGAACAACATGGCCGAGCGGCTGTCGATGCGCAATTTCATGGAGGAACTTCGCGGCGCCGGGGTCCAGACCGGCGGACCGCCGCCCCTGGGTCCCCGCGACCGGCAGCTGTTCGCCGCCGAGCTGGACCGCTGGCTGGCGCGACGCCCGGCCCGCTGAGCGCCTGGCCGCGCTAAGCCGGAAGGCTCAGGCTGCGGCCGCTGCTGAACGCCCGTCGTTCGCCGCTCAATGGGTCGTCGAAGGCCAGGGCCCGCGCCAGCAGCTGCAGCGGCGCCTCGGCGACGTTCGGCGGACGTTGCCGAAGCTGCGGGTACAGGTCGTCACCCATGATCGGCGCCCCCAGCATGGCCATGTGCACGCGCAGTTGATGCTTGCGGCCGGTCTCCGGCAGCAGCCGGTAGCGCCAGATCGGCCCTTCGGCCTCGATCAGCTCGATCCGGCTGCGCGCATTGGGCTCACCGGGCACTTCGGACATGCGGAAGAACGGCTCGCCCGGCACCAACCGGCTGTCCCGCTGCAACGGAAACGCCAGCCCCGGCAGCGCCGGTGCCAGGGCCTCATAAGTCTTCTCGATGCGCCGCTCACGGAACAGGCGCTGGTAAGCATCGCGCGACGCTCGCTGGGTCGAGAACAGCACCAGCCCGGCCGTCAGCCGATCCAGCCGGTGCAGCGGTACCAGATCGGCATTGCCGGTGCGGGCGACCAGCCGCGCCAGCAGCGTCTCGCGCACATGCCCACCCGCAGGTGTCACCGGCAGGAAATGCGGCTTGTCGGCCACCAGCAGGTGCGCATCCAGATGGACGATGGTTTCGACAAAGGGAATCACCGGTTCGTCGGCCACCTCGCGGAAGTACTGGATCTCCCGCCCGACCTGCCAGGGCATGTCCGCAGTGAGCGCCCTGCCCTGCGCATCCAGCACACGGCCACGCGCGAAGCGATCCTGCCATTGCGCGGGCGCGATGCGCGGGAAACGTGCACACAGGCCATCCAGCAGGGTGGCCCAGGGGCCGGGCGGCAGCTGCAACCGACTGGGCAGGCTCATGGCGTCCACTCCGGCCACAGGAAAGACCTCAAGAGTGCCACCGTTGACGGCATGCAGACAGCCCAGCCACGGACACCCCCGGAGCAAACCTCTATCATTGTCGTCTTTAGTCCACGGACCCCCCATGGCTCTTACCGCCACCATCCGCAAGGCCGAACTGCAGATCAGCGACATGGATCGCGGCTACTACGCGACCCACAACCTGACCCTGGCCCAGCATCCGTCCGAGACCGACGAGCGCCTGATGGTGCGCCTGCTCGCCTTCGCACTGAACGCCGGCGACCGCCTGGAGTTCGGCCGCGGCCTGAGCACCGATGACGAACCCGATCTGTGGGAACACGACTACACCGGCGACATCCTGCAGTGGATCGACCTGGGCCATCCGGACGAATCGCGCATCCGCAAGGCCAGCAACCGCAGCCGCCAGGTGCAGGTGGTCAACTATGGCGGCAACGCCTCGGAGATCTGGTGGGGCAAGCAGGCCAAGGGCCTGGCGCGCTTCGACAACCTCTCGGTGGTCGACCTCGACGGTGCCTTCGTAGAACTGTGGGGCCAGCAGATCCAGCGCGCGATGCGCTGGAGCGTGCTGATCCAGGACGGTGAAGTGCAGCTGCTCAACGATCAGATGCAGCTCGACGTGATCCCGACCTGGCGCAAGCGCGCCAAGGCATGAGCACGATCCGTTGTGACGTGGTGGTCATCGGCGCCGGCGCAGCCGGGCTCATGACCGCGATCACGGCTGGCCAGCGCGGCCGCCAGGTGCAGGTGATCGACCATGCCAACAAGGTCGGCAAGAAGATCCTGATGTCCGGCGGTGGCCGCTGCAACTTCACCAACACCGGCACCACCCCGGCCAACTTCCTGTCGGCCAACCCGCACTTCTGCAAGTCGGCGCTGGCCCGCTACACGCCCTGGCACTTCATCGAGTTGGTGCACAAGCACGGCATCGCGTATCACGAAAAGGAACTGGGGCAGCTGTTCTGCGATGTCTCCTCCAAGCAGATCGTGAAAATGCTGGTGGACGAATGCCAGGCGGCCGGCGTGCAGATCCGTACCGACTGCAGCGTGCAGCGCATCGAGCACGGCAGCGATGGTTTCCGCGTGCACACCACGCACGGGCTGTTCCATTGCGCCTCGCTGGTGGTTGCCACCGGCGGCCTGTCGATTCCCAGCATGGGGGCCAGCGGCTTTGGCTATGAAGTGGCCCGCCAGTTCGGCCACCAGGTGCTGCCGACCCGCGCCGGGCTGGTGCCGCTGACCCTCAGCGGCAAGCACCAGGAACGGTTGGCCGACCTCAGCGGCGTGGCGCTACCGATCGAGGCGCGCTGCAACGGCAAGAGCTTCCAGAACTTCATGCTGCTGACCCACCGTGGCGTGAGCGGTCCGGCCATCCTGCAGATCTCTTCGTTCTGGCGGCCCGGCGATGCGCTGGAGCTGGACCTGTTGCCGGGCCAGGATGCGGGCGAGTGGCTGCGCCAGATGAAGCGCGACCGCCCCGCCGCCGAGCTGCGCACGGTGCTGGGCGAGGTACTGCCGAAGCGGCTGGCGCAGCGCCTGTGCGAGCACTGGCTGCCCGACCGCCCCGTGCGCCAGCTGGACGAGCCGGTGCTGCGCCAGGCTGCGCAGCTGCTGGGCGCATTCCCGCTGGTGGCCAGCGGCACCGAAGGCTACCGCACCGCCGAGGTCACCCTGGGCGGCGTGGACACCGCCGAAGTGTCATCCTCAACGATGGAATCCAAGCGCGTCCCCGGCCTGCACTTCGTTGGCGAGGTGCTGGACGTGACCGGCTGGCTGGGCGGCTACAACTTCCAATGGGCCTGGGCCAGCGGCCACGCAGCGGGCGGCGTGGTGTGAACCACTTCGCCGTTCCATGCGCGCAAGGGGTACGCGCATGGACGGTTCGCCGCGCATCGTGTATCTAGATTCGCAGATTGGGGAGCAGTGCATGCAGAACGCGAACGACATCACCATCCGCCTGCTGATCGTCGATGACAGCGGCGAGAATGCCGAAGCCATCGTCAGCACCCTGCGCAACAGCGGCATCGCGGTACGCCCGTGGCGCCCGCAGGATGCGGCCGAGCTGGCCCAGGTGCTGACCAGCCAGGCCATCGACCTGGTGCTGGCCTCGCCGTCGCAGGGCATTCCGTTGCAGCTGGCAGCCCAGCACATCGCCGCCAGCGGCAAGGACATCCCGCTGGTGCTGCTGGCCGAGCGCATCGACGAGGACGAACTGGTGCAGGCCAGCAGCCATGGCATCCGTGCCCTCGCCCTGCGCCAGCGCCCCGAGCACCTGCTCGCCGTGGTCCGCGACCAGTGGGTCGACCTGCAGGCACGCCGCGGCCTGCGCCGCATCGAGGCGCAGATGCGCGAGACCGAGCGCCGCTGCGACGCGCTGATCGCCTCCTCGCGCGACCCCATCGCCTACGTGCATGAAGGCATGCACATCCGCGCCAACGACGCCTATCTGGAGATGTTCGGCTACGAGCAATTCGACGACATCGAAGGCATTTCGCTGCTGGACATGGTCGCTGCCCAACACGTGGAGGGCTTCAAGCAGCTGCTGAAGGGCCTCAGCCGTGGCGAGGCGCCGCCGCCGCAGTACCAGCTCGACGCGCGCCACCAGGACGGCAGTGCGTTCCCGGCGACGATGGAATTTGCGGCGGCCACCTACGAAGGCGAGTCCTGCCTGCAGGTGGTGCTCCGCCGCCGCATGGAGTTCGACCCCGAGCTGGCACGCGAGGTCGAGGACCTGCGCCAGCGCGACCAGGTCACCGGCCTGCTCAATCGCCCGACCTTCATGCTGCAGCTGGAAAGCGCGGTGGCCCAGGCCGGGCGCAGCGAGGGCCAGTTCGGCCTGCTGCTGATCGAGCCGGACCACTACGCGCGCCTGCTGCCGGATATCGGCCTGGCCTCGGCCGATACCCTGATCGGCGCCCTCGCCGCCCTGCTGGCCGAAGTGGTTGGCGAGGACGCGCAACTGGCCCGTTTCGGCGAACACAATTTCGCCGTGCTGCAGGCCGGACCCTACGCACAGACCGTGGCGCTGGCCGAGCGCATCCGAGAAGCCTACGCCGCGCACGTCTTCAGCATCGGCGCACGCTCGGCCACGGTGACGGTCAGCATCGGTGGCGTACAGGTCGGTGAGAAGATCGCCAGCATCGGCCAGGTGTTGGCGCGCGCCAGCGAATGCACCCAGGCTGCAGCCGAGCTGGGTAACACCTGCCGCATCTTCGACCCCGCTGCCGCCGACCGTGTCGAGGAAGAGCGTGTGCAGCGCTGGGTGGCGCGCATCCGCGAGGCGCTGGCCGGCGACGGTTTCCAGCTTCACTACCAGCCGGTGCTGAACCTGCAGGGCGAACCACTGGAGCTGTACGAAGCCTATCTGCGCCTGGAAAACAATGGCGAGCTGCTGAGCCCGACCGCGTTCCTGGGCATCGCCGAGGAACACGGCCTGCTGGCCGACATCAACCGCTGGGTAGTCTCGCAGGCGATCGCGGTGCTGGGTGAACGCGCGCGTGCGGGTCATGCCACCCAGGTGCTGGTGAAGGTCACGCCGGAATCGTTCGATGACCCACAGATGATCGCCACCCTGCACCGCGAACTGCAGGCACAGGGCGTGCCCGGCGAACGGCTGTGGCTGCATGCACCGGAAGCGAAGGTGTTCACCCACCTGCGCAGTGCACAGCAATTCCTTGCCGAAGTGGCGCCACTGGGCTGCCGCATCGGCCTGGAGCAGTTCGGTTCCGGGCTGGACTCGTTCCAGCTGCTGGCCCACTTCCAGCCGCAGTTCCTCAAGCTGGACCGGGGCTTCACCAGCGACCTGGCTGCCACCCGCGAGAACATCGACCGCATCAGCCAGATCACTGCGCGTGCTCAGGAAGCGGGCATCCGCACCATCGCCGAATTCGTCAGCGATGCCAACTCGATGACGCTGCTGTTCAGTGCCGGCGTGGATTACGTGCAGGGCGACTTTGTCGGCCCGGCGTTGCCGGAGATGGGGTTCGAATTCGGGTAACCGAGGGTAGTGCCGGCCGCTGGCCGGCAGCCTCAGGTACCCGGGGTTGCCGGCCAGCGGCCGGCACTACCAAACGAGAAGGCCGGCTTTCGCCGGCCTTCTGCCTGATCAGGTCATGTCGACCAGGTTGCCGATCTTCACGTCCGGGTTGACGTCGGCCTCGTAGTCGACGCCCTCCACGCCAAAACCGAACAGACGCAGGAAGTCGGCCTTGTAACCGGCCAGGTCGCTGATTTCGTACAGGTTCTCGTTGGTCACCTGTGGCCACAGCGCGACCACCTTGCCCTGCACGTCTGCGGCCATTTCCTTGTAGTCCGCACGCAGGCGGCCTTCCTCATCGACCAGCGCGACGGTGTGGCCGTCGCCATCGACCAGGTCGTGGCGCAGGCGATCGACCGCCACGCCATCGGACTTGCCGCCGTAAAGGATGTCGTACAGCACGTCGAGCTGCTCGATGCAGCCTTCGTGGGTGCCCTTTTCCTTCATCACCTTGAACAGCAGCGACAGGTACAGCGGCATGGTCGGAATGGCCGAGCTGGCCTGGGTCACGACGGCCTTCAGCACCGACACGCGTGCGTCGCCGCCGATTTTCGCCAGCTTTTCGCGCAGGCCCAGCACCTTGGTGTCCAGGTCCTTCTTGGCCGCGCCGATCGAGCCATTCCAGTAGATCGCCTGGGTGATCTCTTCGCCCACGTAGGTGAAGGCCGTGGTGGTACAACCATTGGCCAGCACGCCGGCATCGGCCAGCGCATCGATCCACATCTGCCAGTCCTCGCCGCCCATCACCGCGACGGTGCCGGCGATTTCTTCCGGGGTGGCCGGCTGCAGGGTGGTCTCGGTGATCACTTCCTTGTCGGTATCCAGCCCGCGCAGGGTGATCGGCTCGCCGATCGGCTTCAACGTGGAGCTGATGATCTCGCCGGTCTTCGGGTGCTTGCGGCGCGGCGCTGCCAGGCTGTAGACAACCTGGTCGACCTGGCCCAGATCGGCCTTGATCATTTCGATGGTCTTCGCCTTCACTTCATCGGAGAAGGCATCGCCATTGATGCTCTTGGCGTACAGGCCGGCTTCGTCGGCGTACTTGTGGAACGCGGCCGAGTTGTACCAGCCCGCGGTACCCGGCTTGGTCTCGCTGCCCGGGCGTTCGAAGAAGATGCCGAGGGTGGCAGCACCACTGCCGAAGGCAGCGGTGATGCGTGCAGCCAGGCCGTAGCCGGTGGACGCGCCGATCACCAGCACACGCTTGGGACCGTTCTGGATCGGCGGGCGCGCACGGATGTAGTCGATCTGCTGCTTGACCGCGGCCTCGCAGCCGGTCGGGTGGGTGGTGACGCAGATGAAGCCGCGGACGCGCGGTTTGATGACCATGGATACCTCGGGTTGGCAGATGCGGCGCGCGGGGCGCTCAGCAGGAGTAAGGGCGCGCACGCGCGCGAACCGCAGGATCGTAGTGCGCGGGGGCCGAATGCACAACCGACGCTGGCGTAGGGTGGTGTTTCTTTTGCAGGGTTGCACCCTGCACCTGCGGTAGTGCCGGCCGCTGGCCGGCAACCTCAACAGCAACGTCAAAAGCCGGGCTACTGAGGCCCACAACCGGGCCCACCCCGCCTTTGACAGTCTTCCGCGATCTGTCGGAACAGCTCTTGGGGTCAGATCCGTTTTCTGAAGGAAAACGGATCTGACCCCAGAATTGTTTCGATATCTGACAAATGTGTCGACCCAGGTCGACATCTACCCACAGCCGTGGGGATCTGTCAGAGGTGGGGCAGTGTCGGAGTGCGGGGTGTCAGCCGCATGGATGCGGCTGCCAAGCCTACACGGACGTACTTGCGGCGTCCCCGCACTCCGACACCGCCCCGCCCACCCACGGAAGGCACGCTCTTGCTGTTGCTGTTGCTGTTGCTGTTGCTGTTGCCGGCCAGCGGCCGGCACTACCGTGGGTGCAGGGCTGCAAGCCCTGCAACACAAAAAACCCCGCTTGCGCGGGGTTCTCTGTGGGTTGCGTGCAGCGCGAACGGTTACGGGCGACGGGCCAGGGCCTCAACGTCCTTCGCCTTCGGCAGCAGGTCCTGCTTGCTGACGCGCAGGAAACCGATCGTCAGCATCGGCACCGCCACCAAGATCGAGGACAGCACCACGATCACCGCACCGATCATATGCGTCTCGGCCAGGCCCTCCATCGAGCTGCCGCCGTACAGGTACAGGGCAAGCGCGGACAGGAAGAACATCACCGCAGTGATCACCGTACGCGACAGCGTCTGGTTGATCGAACGGTTCAGCACTTCCATCGAATCCACGCGCAGGCTGCGGAAGTTCTCACGGACGCGGTCGAAGACCACGATGATGTCGTTGATCGCAAAGCCCATCACCGACAGCAGGCCGGCCAGCACGGTCAGGTCGAACTCACGGCCCAGCAGGGACACGTAAGCGACCGTCACGATCAGGTCGAACATCGCCACGATGCTGGCGGTGACCGCGAACTTCCACTCGAAGCGCACTGCGATGTAGATCAGGAAGCCGGCCAGCATGAAGATGGTGGCATACAGGCCATTCATCGCCAGGTCCTTGCCGATCTGCGGGCCCACGAACTCGTTGCGGAGCACGGTGGCCTGATTGTCGGCAGTGGACAACGCCTTCACCACGGCAGCGGCCGTGGCCTTGTCCTCGTGGGCGGCGTCGCCGGTACCCGGAGCATGCTCGCCGTGCGGGGCCAGGCGGATCAGCAGGTCGGTGTTGCCACCCACGCTCTGCACCTGGGCGCCTTCGAAGCCACTCTGCTCGAGCTTGGTGCGGACCTGCTCAACATCCACCGCCTTGTCGAAGCGGGCTTCGATCAGGGTGCCGCCGGTGAAGTCCAGCGCGTAGTTGAAGCCCTTGATGCCGATGATGGCGACCGAGGCCAGGAACACCACGATGGTGACTGCCATGGCGACATGGCGCCAGCGCATGAAGTCGATCTTGGTGTCGTTCGGGAGGATGTGCAGCGGAAACAGTTTCATTGTGCGTGTCGTCCCGTCAGATGGCCACGTTCTGGAGCTTCTTGCGACGGCCGTAGATCAGCGTCGCCAGCGCACGCGACACGGTGATCGCGGTGAACATGGAGGCGAAAATACCGATGATCATGGTCAGCGCGAAGCCCTTCAGCGGACCGGTACCGAATGCAAACAGCGCCACGCCGACGATCAGGCCGGTCAGGTTGGCGTCGAGGATGGTGCCCGAGGCACGCTCGTAACCGGTCACGATCGCCGTCTTGCCCGGCACACCGGCTCGCAGCTCTTCACGGATACGCTCGTTGATCAGCACGTTGGCGTCCACCGACAGGCCGACCGACAACGCCAGGCCGGCAAAGCCCGGCAGGGTCATGGTGGCACCGAACAGCGACATCACCGCCACTACGATCAGCAGGTTGAACAGCATCGCTGCCGAGGTGATCACACCGAACATGCGGTAGTACACGCTGAAGAACACCAGGGTGAACAGGAACGCGAACACCACCGCGCGCATGCCGTTCTTGACGTTCTCGGCGCCGAGGCTCGGGCCGACCACGCGCTCCTCGACGAAGTCCATCGGCGCAGCCAGCGAACCCGACTTCAGCAGCTTGGCCAGGTCTTCGGCTTCCTTCTTCTGCAGGCCGGTGGTCTGGAAGTTCTTGCCGAACACGCCGTTGATGTTGGCCACCGAGATCACTTCCTCGTTGACCTTGAAGCCACGCACTTCCTGCCCGTCGACGACGGTTACGGTCGGCACGCGCTCGGTGTAGACCACCGCCATCGGCTTGTTCACGTTGGCGCTGGTGAAGTCGAACATGCGCTGGCCACCGACGTTGTTCAGCGTCACGCTGACCGCCGGCGAGCCACTGTTCGAATCGGTCACCGCCTGCGCACCGACCATCTGGTCGCCGGTGACGATCACGCGCTTGTTCAGCAGGATCGGGCCGCGGCCGTCACGCTGCTGGTAGACCTTCGCTTCCGGCGGAATGCGGCCGGAGTTGATGGCGTCCTGCGCATTGCCTTCAACCACCGCACGGTACTCCAGGGTGGCGGTGGCACCGATCATGCGCTTGGCTTCGGCGGTGTCCTGCACGCCCGGCAGCTGCACGACCACACGGTCGGCACCCTGGCGCTGGATGATCGGCTCGGCCACGCCCAGCTGGTTCACGCGGTTGCGCAGGGTGTTGATGTTCTGCTCGATGGCGCCGTTGGCGATCTGCGAGATCTCGGTGTCCGGGATGGTCACCGTGATGCGGCTGCCGCTGACGTCGTAACCCAGGGTGGGCTGCGACTTGACCAGCGCCGCGCGGGCGTTGGCAGCGGCATCGTCACCGGCCGAGGGGCTCAGGTTGGCCACGATGGTGTTGTCAGCGCGACGCTCGACCGACTGGTACGCAATGCGCGCGTCACGCAGGGTGCTGCGCACGTCTTCGGTGTAGGCGTCCAGGCGCTTGTCCAGAGCAGCCTTCTGGTCGACCTGCAGCACGAAATGCACGCCGCCCTGCAGGTCCAGGCCCAGCACCATCGGGCGACCGCCGAGGTTGGCCAGCCAGTCCGGCACGGTCGAAGCCAGGTTCAGCGCCACGGTGTACTTCTCGCCGACGGTGTCACGCAGGGCGTCGCTGGCAGCGGACTGCGACTTCAGGTCCGACAGGCGGACGATCAGGCTTTCCCCTTCCTTTTCGGCACCGATGGTGGCGATGCCGGCCTTTTTCAGGTCGGCCAGCACACGGTCGCGCAGCGCATCGTCGATCTGCCCGCCACGGTTGGCGGTGATCTGGATGGCCGGGTCCTTCTGGTAGATGTTGGGCAGCGCATACAGCGCGCTGAGCGCCAGTACGATCAGGATGACGACGTACTTCCAGCGTGGAAATTCGAGCATTGCTTGGGTCCCGCGCGGCGCCATCCCCGGCGCCGCGGTTGTGCTTCGGAAAGGGAGTGGCTTACTTGGCCGAATCCAGGGTGCCGGTCGGCAGCACGCTACCGACAGCGCCCTTCTGCACGCGGATGCGCACGTTGTCGGCCACTTCGACGGTGATGAAGTGGTCGCCGATGTCGGTGACCTTGCCGGCGATGCCGCCGTTGGTCAGCACTTCATCGCCGCGCTTGATCTTCTCCAGCATGGCCTTGTGCTCCTTCTGCCGCTTCATCTGCGGGCGGATCATCAGGAAGTACATGATGGCGATCAGGATGATCGGGAACAGCAGCGTGGTCAGGCCCATGCCCTGCGGTTGGCCGCCGGCGGCCTGGGCGTGGGCGGCGGGAATCAGGAAAGCAAGCAGGTTCATCGTTGGTCCTTTGGTTGGGCGGCGCTCCCGTCCCTTGAGGGGCGGGGGTGTCGACCGCGGATCTGGGTCAGCCTTGAAGTATGCCACGGCCCCGGGCGTTCGTCCTTGGGCCGTTCGGCAGGGGGCGTCCGGGTTAGAGGGGCGGGGCCACCGCCCCGCGTGCCGCGTAGAAAGACTCACGGAAGGCCAGGAAGGTTCCCGCCTCGATGGCCGCACGGATGTCGGCCATGAGCTTTTCGTAATAGAACAGGTTGTGCAGGGTGCCCAGCATCGGCGCCAGCATCTCGTTGCAGCGGTCCAGGTGGCGCAGGTAGGAACGGGTATAGCCACCGGTGCAGGCCACGCAGCCGCAGCCCGGCTCGATCGGGTCCATGTCGCGCGCGTACTGGGAATTACGGATGCGGACGGTGCCGAACGAGGTGAAATAATGGCCGTTGCGCGCATTGCGGGTCGGCATCACGCAGTCGAACATGTCCACGCCACGTGCGACACCCTCGACCAGGTCCTCCGGCCGGCCCACGCCCATCAGGTAACGCGGGCGGTCGCCCGGCAGCTCCGGATCCAGGTGGTCGAGCATGGCGTTGCGCTCGTGCTCCGGCTCGCCCACGGCCAGGCCGCCGATGGCGTAGCCGTCGAAGCCGATCGCCTGCAGGGCGTCGGCCGAGCGGCTGCGCAGGTCGGTGTGCACGCCCCCCTGGACGATGCCGAACAAGGCCGCGTCGTTGCCCAGCTCGTCATGCGCGTTGCGGCTGCGCTGGGCCCAGCGCAGGCTCAGCTCCATGGAACGGCGGGCAACGTCTTCGGTGGCCGGGTATGGGGTGCACTCGTCGAAGATCATCACGATGTCCGAATCGAGCACCTTCTGGATCTTCATGCTCTCCTCGGGACCGAGGAACACGCGGGCGCCGTCGGTGGGCGAGGCAAAGGTCACGCCCTGCTCGGTGATCTTGCGTCGATGGGCCAGCGAGAACACCTGGAAACCACCGGAGTCGGTCAGGATCGGGCCATCCCAGCGGCAGAAGCCGTGCAGCCCGCCGTGGTCGGCGATGATGTCCAGGCCCGGGCGCAGGTACAGGTGGAAGGTGTTGCCGAGGATGATCTCGGCGCCCAGCGCCCGCACCTGGTCCGGCAGGATGCCCTTGACCGAGCCATAGGTCCCCACCGGCATGAAGGCCGGCGTTTCCACCGTGCCACGCGGGAAGGTCAGGCGGCCACGGCGGGCACGGCCATCGCGGGTCTGGAGCTGGAACTGCAGTCGGGACATGGAGCGGTCATTCGGGCAAATAGTTGTCTATTGTCTCCCAAGAAGGCGTACGCACCAAGGTGCGCACCCACAGGTGCCCCGGCTTCCCAGGGGCCCTGCCCTCCCAAGCCGCCCTGCCCGCTCAGCCCGCCTGCGGGAACAGCAGCATCGCGTCGCCGTAGCTGAAGAAGCGGTAGCGCTGCTCGATCGCGTGCCGGTAGGCCTCGAACACGCGGTCCTTGCCTGCAAACGCCGAGATCATCATCAGCAGCGTGCTTTCCGGCAGGTGGAAATTGGTCACCATCGCGTCGACGCTGCGGATGCGGTAGCCCGGGGTGATGAAGATCTGGGTCTCGCCGGCGAACGGCAGCAGCTCGCCATCGCGCATCGCGCTTTCCAGCGCGCGCACCACGGTGGTGCCGACGCCGATCACCCGGCCGCCGCCGGCGCGCGTGCGCCGCACCTGCTGCACCAGTTCGGCGCCGACGTTCAGCCACTCGCGGTGCATAACGTGGTCCTTCAGGTCATCGGCGCGCACCGGCTGGAAGGTGCCCGCACCCACATGCAGGGTGACGTGGCCGAACTCCACGCCCTTGTCCTTCAGCGCCGCCAGCAGCGGCTCGTCGAAATGCAGGCCGGCGGTAGGTGCCGCCACCGCGCCTACCTCGCGCGCGAACACGGTCTGGTACCGCTCGCGGTCGTCCACGCCCGGCTCGCGCTGGATGTAGGGCGGCAACGGCAGGCGGCCGGCATGCAGCAGCCACTGCTCCAGCGACTCCGGCACATGGAACTGCAGCACGTAGAACTCGCCATCGCGGCCCAGCACCTCGGCTTCGCCACCGGCATCCAGCGCGATGCGACTGCCGGCCTTCGGCGACTTGCTGGCGCCGACCTGCGCACGCGCCTGCTGACCGCCGAGCAGGCGCTCGATCAGGATCTCCACGCGGCCGCCGCTGGCCTTCTGCCCGAACAGGCGCGCCGGAATCACCCGGGTGTCGTTGAACACCAGCAGGTCGCCCGGCTGCAGCAGCGACGGCAGGTCACGCACCTGCAGGTCGGTGAAGGCGGCAGGTGCCGGCGGTACCAGCAGCAGGCGGCTGGCGGAGCGTTCGGCCAGGGGAGCCTGCGCGATCAGTTCAGCCGGCAGGTCGTAGTGGAAATCGGACTTCTTCAAGGCGGTGGGCGGCAACAGGTCGACAATGGCGCGCATTGTACGTCCAGCGTCTGCGAGCCGGCGCACTTCGCGGCGAACGTCGCGCAAAATGCTGCTATGCAGCAGGTTTCTGCGGGGTTATCGCGCAAAAAAACAAGTGCTAGCATCGAACCGGAAGTCCGCTGCACGAGCCTGCCCCAAGCGCGCGTGATGACGCGCGTTTTGCTTTTGATGGCCCGTGCGACCCATTGTTTCAGGAGATCTGCAATGAGCTTCATCGAACGCCTCGCCCCCCTGCGCAACCAGCCCGGCACCCGCCTCACTACCGGCCTGGACGATGCCACCCTGACCGCCCTGTCCGCCAACCACCCGCAGCTGATCGCCGCAGTGGACGCCGCCGCCGAGGAATTCGCGCGCGTGCAGGCCGACCTGGGGCCGCTGCTGGCACAGGACGAACAGGCACAGATCGACGCGATGCAGGACGGATTCGTCAATTTCTATGCCGATGACGCGGTGACCCCGTACGTGGCGCTGGCCGCGCGCGGCCCATGGGTGGTCACCCTGAAGGGCGCCGTGCTGTACGACGCCGGCGGCTACGGCATGCTCGGCTTCGGGCACACCCCGGACGCCGTGCTGGAGGCCATGGCGCGCCCACAGGTGATGGCCAACATCATGACCCCCAGCCTGTCGCAGCAGCGCTTCATCACCGCCCTGCGCGCCGAGATCGGCCACCGCCGTGGCGGCTGCCCGTTCGCCCGTTTCATGTGCCTGAATTCCGGCTCCGAAGCCGTCGGCCTGGCCGCGCGCATCGCCGACGTCAACGCCAAGCTGCAGACCGATCCTGGCGCACGTCACGCCGGCGCTACGATCAAGCGCGTGGTGGTCAAGGGCAGCTTCCATGGCCGTACCGACCGCCCTGCCCTCTATTCGGATTCCAGCCGCAAGAGCTACATGCACCACCTGGCCAGCTACCGTGGCGAGGACTCGGTGATCACCGTGGCGCCTTACGACGAGGCCGGCCTGCGCAAGGTGTTCGAGGATGCTGCACGCAACCAATGGTTCATCGAAGCCGTATTCCTGGAGCCGGTGATGGGCGAAGGCGACCCGGGCCGTTCGGTGCCGCCGTCGTTCTATGCCGTTGCCCGTGAGCTGACCCGTGCGCATGGCAGCCTGCTGCTGCTCGACTCGATCCAGGCCGGCCTGCGCGCGCATGGCGTGCTGTCGGTGGTCGATTACCCGGGCTTTGAAGGCCTTGACCCGCCGGACATGGAGACCTATTCCAAGGCGCTCAACGCCGCGCAGTACCCGCTGTCGGTGCTGGCGGTGACCGAGCATGCTGCGCAGCTGTACCGCAAGGGCATCTACGGCAACACCATGACCAGCAACCCGCGTGCGCTGGACGTCGCCTGCGCCACCCTGGCACAGCTGACCCCACAGGTACGCGCCAACATCGCCGAGCGCGGTGCCGAGGCCGTGCGCAAGCTGGAACAGCTCAAGAGCGAGCTGGGCGGCCTGATCACCAAGGTGCAGGGCACCGGGCTGCTGTTCTCGTGCGAGCTGGCCCCGCAGTTCAAGTGTTATGGCGCCAACTCCACCGAGGAATGGCTGCGCCAGCACGGCATCAACGTGATTCACGGTGGTGAGAACTCGCTGCGCTTCACCCCGCACTTCGGCATGGACAGCCAGGAGCTGGACCTGCTGGTGGCCATGGTGGGCCGTGCCCTGCGTGAAGGCCCGCGCCGCGAGCAGGCCGCGGCGGCGTAAGCCATCGCTTTGGTAGAACCGGAGGCAGCGGCAGGAGCCGCTGCCAACGTCGCTGGCGACGGCCCGAAGGGTGATGGTCAGGACGACCGGCATCGCCTTGCTTGGCTGACGCCTTTGCCGTGATCTGAACGAAGGGCAGCCGAGCCCGGAACCATCCCCCGGAACGGAGGGCTCCGCGCGCATTGCGATGCGAGGTGGTGCAATGGCACCGCCGGTTAAACGCGGCGCGGCTCGGCGCTACAGAAGGCCTGTCAAGGCCTCATAATCCACTGACACCCCGTCTCTGACCGCCCTGCGGTCGGCGACGGGGCGTTTTCGTTTCCGGCCAAGAGACAGGAAGATCCATGAAATCGATCTGTGTGTACTGTGGTTCCAACGCTGGCAGCAAGCCGGCCTATACCGAACGCGCCATTGCACTGGGCGACCGCATTGCCCGCGATGGCCTGCGCCTGGTGTATGGCGGCGGCAACGTTGGCCTGATGGGTACCGTGGCCAACGCCGTGCTCGCCGCTGGCGGCGAGGTGACCGGCGTGATCCCGCGCCAGCTGGCCGACTGGGAAGTGGCCCACCGCGGCCTGACCGAACTGGAGATCGTCGGCTCGATGCATGAGCGCAAGTCGCGCATGTTCGACCTCGCCGATGGCTTCGTTGCCCTGCCCGGTGGCTTCGGCACCATGGAAGAGATCTTCGAGATGCTGACCTGGCGCCAGCTGGGCATCGGCAACAAGCCGTGCGCGTTCCTCGATGTGGAAGGTTTCTACGCGCCGCTGATCGGCATGATCGACCGCATGGTGGAAGAGCGTTTCCTGCATCCGGACCAGCGCCAGGACCTCTGGTACGGCTCGGACATCGAGGAAATGCTGGTGTGGATGCAGAACTACCAGCCGGCCCAGGCCTCGAAGTGGATCGACGAGAAACGTCGCTCGGCTCTGCGCTGAAGCGAACCGTCGCGGTGGCTCACGCCAGCGTCCGTGCCCACGGTGCGGGACGGCCCAGCAGGTATCCCTGGCCATAGTCGCAACCGAGTTCGCGCAGTGTCTGCCGCTGCGCCTCGGTCTCGATGCCTTCGCCAATGGTTTCGATGCCCAGGGTGCGGGCCAGTGACAGCACGCCTTCGACCAGCGCGCGCGTGCTCTGCACTTCCGGCCCGTGCAGGCCGGCGATGAAACTCTGGTCGATCTTCAATGTACTGATCGGGAATCGGTGCAGGTAGGACAGCGCAGAGAAGCCGGTACCAAAGTCGTCCAGCTGCACCTGGATGCCACGCTCGCGCAGGCCCTGCAGGATGCGCAGCGTGTGCGGCGCATCGTCCAGCAGCGCGACCTCGGTAATCTCCAGCCGCAGCCGGCGCGGATCGGCGCCACACGCGTCGAGCAGGCCGAATAGGCGTTCGCTGAACTCGGCCGAGCGGAAATGGCGCGGCGAAACGTTCACCGAGACATAGCTCTGCCCACCTTCGGCCAGGCGCGCGATGACCTGCTCGTAGATCAGCCAGTCGACCTGTTCGATCAGGCCGCTTTCCTCTCCCAGCTCCAGGAACGCGCCGGGCAACAGCAGGCCACGACGCTCGTGCTGCCAGCGGAGCAATGCCTCATGTCCCACCACTTCGCCATCGGACAGGCGCACGATCGGCTGGAAGAACGGAACGAAATCACGGTTGTTGATCGCGCGCCGCAGATCGGCTTCCAGGTCGAGGCTGCGCATGGCCTGTTCACGCATGTCCTCGTCGAAGATCGCGCAGCGGTCATGGCCCTGCGCCTTGGCCCGGTACATCGCCGCGTCCGCATCACGCAGCAGCTCCTCGCCGGTACGGTAGCGCGGATTCCACAGCGCGATGCCCAGGCTGCCGGACGGGAACAGTTCGCGGCCGGCGATCCACATCGACTCCTGCAGTGCCAGCAGCAGGCGCTGGCCGAAATCCAGTGCCTGTGCCAGGCCCTGCGGGCATTGCAGCAGTACCGCGAATTCATCACCGCCCAGCCGTGCCACCACATCATCGGCACCGGCCATCGATACGATGCGCTTGGCCACCTCCACCAGCATGCGGTCACCCGCGGCGTGGCCGATGCTGTCGTTGACCAGCTTGAAGCGATCCAGGTCGAGGAACAGCACGGCGAACACCGGCCCACCCTCGCGCTTGGCCAGCGCCAGCGCATCCTGCAGGCGATCGAGCAGGTGCAGCCGGTTGGGCAGGCCGGTCAGCGCATCATGCATGGCCTGATGGGTCAGGCGTTGCTCGGCCCGCAGGCGCTCGCCGATCTGGCCGAGCAACTTCTCGTTGACCTCGGCCAGCTCACGCGTGCGTTCCTCCACGCGCTTTTCCAGTTCGGCATGCGCCAAACGCAGCCGTTGCTGGTCGCGCTGGCGCGCCAACCCGGTTCCGATGTTCTGCGCAACGAACGTCAACAGCCGCTGATCGTGCACGCTGAACGTACTGTTCTCGCTGTAGCTCTGCACCACGATCGCACCGACCACCTCGTCATCGCGCAGCAGCGGCACGCCCAGCCAGCAATGCGAGCGCGCGCCGGATTCACGCACCTCGCCACTGGCCAGCAGCGCATCGATCTGGGCGCGTGAGGCCAGCAGGGGCCGCCGGTTGCGCACCACGTATTCGGTCAGGCCGCGACTGAACGGACGAGGTGCACGGCTGGCATTGTGCTCGTCCACCGAATAGACGAAGTCCAGGCCGTTGCCGCTTCCGTTCACCAGCGCGATATAGAAGTTGCGCGCATCGAGCAGGCGCCCGACCACGCCATGCACCTGCCCGTAGAACTGGGCCAGGCTGTCGGCCGACATCGCCATTTCGGCAATGTTGTACAGCGCGGTCTGCAGTTGCTCGGCGCGCCGGCGCTCCGCCACTTCATCCTGCAGGCTGTGGTTGGCGCGCTGCAGTTCCAGCGTACGCCGCTCCACCTGTTGCTCCAGCCGGACCTGCGCCTGGCGCCGATCCATCGCAGTCTGCACGTGCTGCGCGACAAAGCCCAGCAACGCCCGCTCGGCCTCGCCATAACGGGCCGCCAGCTCATAGCTCTGCACCACGATCGCGCCGCATACCCGGCCATCGCGCAGCATCGGCACACCCAGCCAGTCCAGGCTTTCGGGGCCACGCTGCGGGTCGTGCTCCTGCTCGACCACGCGCGCCAGCAGTTCGCGCGAGGGTCCGCTGAGCGGCTTGCCATGGCGCAGCAGCGCGACGGTCAAGCTGCGCGGCATCTCGGCGGCGTCATGGCTCTGCGTCGGGTCGGCGACGAAATCGTCGACCTGGTCGGCGAAGTACAGGAAGCGGATCTGGTCACGCACATCATCGTATTCAACGATGTAGCAGTTCTCGGCATACATCAGCGTGCCGAGCACGCCGTGCACGTGACGCAGCATCTCCGACATTTCCAGATCGGCGCCGGCCAGATCGGCGATCTGGAACAGCGCCTGCTGCAACCGTTCAGCTTCTTCCAGCGCCTTGATCTGCCCGGCCTGGCGGCCACGCTGCAGTGCCAGTTCCATGGCCTGACGGGCCAGCCCCCACCACGCCGCGGAAGGCACGGCGCCTTCCACCGACAACTGCAGGCGTGCACCGTCATGTTCCCAGCCATGGGAGCCCTCGCCGATGCCCGGCGCAGTGAACGCGCCTGCCGCCCCGTCGGCCGGCCATCCGCCCTGACCACGCCCGAGCTGCGGGTCGTCCCAGCCGACGCGGACCAAGGCCGTTTCCGGCAAAAGCGCATGCAACGCGCGCACCAGCGCCGTGCTCAGCACGGCCTCGTGTGGTGGCTCTTTCGCCGGTTCAGCATGCGTGGACAAATGACAATCTCTTGGCGCCGTCGATGCGTCGCCTCCCCTGAGCCGACGAGCATAGCGCGCCACCCGGGGGGCAATGGAAGCCCGTAAACCCCGAATCGTGCGCCCGTACGTTTTTCCTGCCGTCCGCAGCCTCTTCCGAGCCATGACCCTCGCCCTGCCCGCCCCTGCCACCGGCTATGCGCCATCGCCTGCAGGCCTTACCCTGTACGCCGTGGAAGCCAGCGCACTGCCAACCGATGAAGCCTTGATGCTGGCCTGGGCCGGCGGCGACCTGCACGCGTTCGAAAGCCTGTATGCGCGCCATCGCAAGCGACTGTTCGGTTTCCTGCTGCGCCAACTGCGCGACAACGCGCTGGCCGAGGAGATCTTCCAGGACGTCTGGCAGCGGGTGATCAGCGCCCGTGCCGGGTGGCAGCCCGAAGCAGCGTTCAGCACCTGGCTGTTCCGCATCGCCCACAACCGCCTGAACGACCATTGGCGCGCCGCCCGCCATCGCCCTGCCGCGCCGGCCGACGCCGATCTGCGCCTGGCCGCGATCGAGGACGGGCAGACCCCGGAAGCCGAACTTTCCGAATTCGAACAACGTCGCCGCATCCAGCTGGCGATGGAGCAATTGCCGCCCGAGCAGCGCGAAGTGCTGCAACTGCGGCTGGATCAGGAACTGAGCCTGGAGGAGATCGGCCAGATCACCGGCGTAGGCCGGGAAACCGTGAAATCGCGGCTGCGCTATGCGATGGACAAGCTGCGTGCGGGATTGAACGCATGAACCGAGACGAACCGCTGACGCCGGAAGAACGCGAGCTGGCCCGGCTGCTCGGCCGTCGCGCCGAGCAGGCACCACCGGCCGCACTGGACGCCGCCATCCTGGCCGCGGCGCGTGCCGCGGTTGACGCTCCGGGTACCGATGTTGCTGCCTCTCCCGCGGCGCCGCGCAAGCAGCGCACAGGCCCGCGCTGGCCAGCGGTGTTCGGCATCGCCGCTTCGATGGTGTTCGCCATTGGCATCGCCTGGCAGCTGCGTCCTGAACCGCCACCGGTTCCGGCGGGCGAGACTGCTGTTGCCGCAGCACCGGCTGCGGCAGAAGACGTCGCGGCTGCCGATCAGGCCGCTGGAAGTGGTTCAGCCGACAGCGCAGTGGCGGTTGCGGAACCAGCCGCTGCTCCGGCAGCACCCGAGTCCGCCCCTGTTTCCGCTGCCCCGGCACCGGCCATCGCGCGTGCGCACAAGCCTGCGCCGGCCAAGACCGCTGAAGTGCCGGCCCAGGCTGCACGGTCCATGGCCGCGGATGCGGCCGCCGACACCTCCTTTGCGGCGCTCCCGCCCGCTCCGGCTGCAGCACCGCCAGCGCCACCTGCACCGGCCGCCTACTCGGCACCCGCACCCGCACCGGCATTCGCGCCAGCAGCGTCCGGGGCAATGAAAGCACGCACGGCCGCGGCACCGGCAACCAATGCCGCCGAGGCCGAGCGGACGCAGGCGCTGGATCGGGTGGAGATCACCTCGATGAAGCGTGAGGCGCCCAGCCGTTCCGCACCGGGCATCATGCGCCGCGGCAGCGACGCGGGCCTGAGCGCGGATGCCGTGCAGGCCGAGGTGGACGCCGACGCGCGACTGCCGCGCCGGCAGTGGCTGCAGAAGATCCGCGCGCGACGCGACGACGGCCAGCGCGATCTGGCCCGCGCCAGCCTGGAGCGCTACGTGCAGCAGTATCCGGAAGCCCGCCTGCCGCGCGACCTGCGCCCGTTGCTGGACGACTGAAGCAGAACGTGACCTCCGGCGACCCCGTAGAATGACGGGAATGCTCGATACCCTCGCCCAGCCTGTCAGCCACACGCTGGAAGTCAAACACAGTCGTTTCATCGCCCATGCTGCGCCGATCGACAGCGCCGCAGCGGCCATGGCGATCCTGCAGCAGGTTGCAGCAGCCGACGCGACCCACAACTGCTGGGCCTACCGGTACGGCCAGGACTACCGCTCCAGCGATGATGGCGAGCCCGCTGGAACGGCCGGACGACCGATCCTGGCGGCAATCGATGGCCAGGGTTTCGACCGTGTGATGGTGGTGGTGACGCGCTGGTTCGGCGGCATCAAGCTGGGCGCCGGTGGACTGGTGCGCGCCTACGGTGGCGCTGCCGCCGAGTGCCTGCGCACCGCCCCCCGCCTGCCCCTGGTGGCGATGGCCCGGCTGCAGCTGCTGGCCGGCTTCGAGGACCTGGGCATCCTGCACGCCACCCTGCCCGCCTTCGGCGCCGGGAAACTCGATGAACAGTTCGATGCCAACGGCGTGTGCCTGCGGGCCGAATTGCCGGCCGATCAGGTCGATGCATTGAAAATCCGCCTGCGCGACGCCACCCGTGACCGTATCCGCATACAAGACGACAACCAGGATGACTGACAAGGACGACGCCCCTGCCTCGACCCCGCCGCTGCGCCGCCTTGGCAGCCTGCGGACGTTGTGGCCGTTCGTGCGCCGCCACAGCGGGTTGTTCACCGCCTGGCTGCTTGCCCTGGCGGTCTCTTCGGCCGCCACGCTGAGCCTGCCCCCCGCCGTGAAGCAGATGATCGACCACGGCTTCACCAGCGGTGGCCAGATCAACCGTGCCTTCGCCCTGCTGATGCTGGTGGCGGTGGTGCTGGCACTGGCGACGGCCGCACGGTTCTTCTTCGTGTCGCTGCTGGGCGAGAAGGTCGTCGCCGACCTGCGCAGCCGCCTGTATGCACACCTGATCCAGCTCGGCGCCGGTTTCCACGACCGCAGCCGCAGCGGCGAACTGGTCTCGCGCCTGACCGCCGACAGCGAACTGCTGCGCAGCGTGGTCGGCTCGACCATGTCGGTCGCCCTGCGCAGCAGCGTCACCGTGGTCGGCAGCCTGGCGATGCTGTTCGTCACCAGCCCGCGGCTGGCCGCGTGGTCACTGCTCGGCATCCCGCTGGCGGTGCTGCCGATCATCGTCGGCGCGCGCAAGCTGCGTACGGTTGCGCGCAGCAGCCAGGACCGCATCGCCGATGCCAACAGCCTGGCCAGCGAGACGCTGGGCGCCGTGCGCACGGTGCAGGCGCATGCGCGCGAGCCCTATGAGCGCGGGCGCTTTGACAAGGCGCTGGGCGATGCCATCGGTGCCGCACGCCGGCGCATCGGTGCGCAATCGCTGGTTACCGCCAGTGCCATCCTGTTGGTGTTTGGCGCCATCGTTGGCGTGCTGTGGCTGGGCGCGCACGATGTCATCGACGGCCGCCTCAGTGCCGGCACGCTGGGCCAGTTCGTGTTGTACGCGCTGATCGGCGGCGGCTCGGTGGGCGCCCTGGCCGAAGTGTGGAACGAGCTGCAGCGTGCGGCCGGTGGCATGGGCCGTATCGGCGAGCTGCTGCAGGAAGACATCGAGATCCGTGCGCCGGCGCAGCCGCACGCACTGCCGCAACCGCTACGCGGCGAAATCCAGTTCGACGACGTGGTGTTCCACTACCCGCAGCGCCCGGACCAGGCCGCGCTGGACCACTTCAACCTGCATGTCCGCCCGGGTGAGACCGTGGCCCTGGTCGGCCCGTCGGGCGCAGGCAAGAGCACGGTGCTGTCGATGCTGCTGCGCTTCCACGATCCGGCCAGCGGCCGCATCTGCGTGGATGGCATCGACGTGCGCCAGGTCGATCCGGCCGAGCTGCGCGCGCAGCTGGCACTGGTACCGCAGCAGCCGACGCTGTTCGCAGCCAGTGCACGCGACAACATCCGCTACGGCAGGCTGCAGGCCAGCGACGCCGAGGTCGAGGACGCCGCACGTGCAGCAGAGGCCGATGGCTTCCTGCGGGCATTGCCGCAAGGCTACGACAGTGAACTGGGCGAGCGCGGCGCACGCCTGTCCGGTGGCCAGCAGCAGCGCGTGGCGATCGCCCGCGCGTTGCTGAAGGATGCGCCGATCCTGCTGCTCGATGAGGCCACCAGCGCACTGGATGCGCAGAGCGAGCATGGCGTGCAGCAGGCACTTGAGCGGCTGATGGCCGGTCGCACCACGCTGGTCATCGCCCACCGCCTGGCCACCGTGCTCAAGGCCGACCGCATCGTGGTGATGGACCAGGGCCGTATCGTCGCCGAAGGTACCCATGCGCAGCTGCTGGCCGAAGGCGGACTGTACGCTGAACTGGCACGACTGCAGTTCATCGATTGATGACGGCCGGCTAACATCGGCAAGACCAAGCTGGCCGCGCACCCGCAGCATCCGCTGAAGGAGGTACGCGATGTCGTTCCGTCAGTTCCCCGCCGTGGACAGTAATGGCGAAAGCCACATCATCATCGAATTCAAGCCCGAGGCGAACGGCGGCGGGCACCACTCCGAAGCCACGCCGCGCTATGAGCTGGATGACGGGCGCCAGCTGGTGCGCAATGGGCGTGAGTTCACCACCAGTGGTGGTGAACTGCGGTTGACGATTTGAGGTTCGCCGGGCATGGCCCGGCGCTACCGCATTCGTGCTGCTCCGCGCTCGCGCTACCGGATCTCCATCCTCCGCTCTGGCAGGTTTCGACCTTGATCGACACGCTTTTGGCCAAAAGCGCCCGAGCATGGTTCGCCCCTACAGAAAAGCGTGGCCAATTTTTCGCCAGGCATCTTGACAGCCTTTGCCTGCAAGGGCTGAGCGAGGTTATCCACACGTTTGCTCAGGATCCATCCACACCGCCTGTGGATGAATGTGGTCAGCCGAGCACCCGCCCGATGCCGCTGGCGTCCACTTCCGCAGCCGCCCGGGTGATCGCTGCCGGATCACTGCCGGCGATGAACCCGATGCGGAAGTGCACTTCGCCACCAGGCGTACGTGAGGAATGGATCGAGGCCAGGCTGATGCGATGCTGCTCGAACACGTTCAGCAGCTCGCGCAGCGAGCCGGGCCGATCTTCCGGCAGGTGTACTGACAGCGCGTTGCGCTCGGTCAGGTCAGCCAGCAGATAGCCCACGCGTTCGAACGTGTAGTTGCCGTCCGCCAGCGCCTGCTCGCCGAAGGCAGTGCGATTGGCCGACAGCAGTTGCTCGCGGAATGCACCACGTGCACCGTCGTCACCCTGCACGACCTGCGCCTGCAATGCCTGCAGCTGGCCTACCAGCCGCTCCAGCATCGGCGCCACGTACGGGTTGCCGAACTGGATGTCTTCGTAGATCGCCGGATTGAGCGACAGGATGCGCGAAATGATCGCCGTATCCAGCTCGAACGATGCCGAACGGTACGGCATCATCGCAGCCAGATCGCCCAGCTGCGGCTGGTACTGGCGCAACACGCCGGCCTGGGCCAGATGGGTGGCATGCACCATCGCCTGCACCAGCGCCATCATCTGGTCGTGGTGCTGCGGCGTGGCCCGCACGCACTCGGCCTGCAGCGCGGCGCACAGCGTATCGACCCACGCCTGCCAAAGCTGCAGCCGCGCTTCGCAGACCACCATCACTCTGCCCTTCAGGGTCGGCGCCTTCGGCGGCGCGGTCATCGGGTGCAGGCCGACCACTTCGGCCCGCGACGCCAGCATCGCCTGCACCGGCGCCTCCTTTACCGAGGTCACATCCAGCCACAGCCTGCCCTGCTCGCGGCCCGCCGATTGCCGCACGTACTCGGCGATCAACGCCGGGGTGTGCCGGATCGGTGCCGAGAACACCAGCACATCGGCCTGCGCCAGCAGGTGTTCCGGCGTGTGCGAACCTGGGTCGGCCGGATCGTGGCCGATCACCTGCAACTGCAGGTGCTGCTGGAAGAAGCGGGTCAGCCAGCGCCCGTAGGCGCCAGCGCTGCCGATGATGCCGACCGTGCGCGGCGTGCGTGGGTCCAGGCCGCTCATGCAACGCGTTCGGCGCGGAAGCGCGTGCCTTCGGCCAGCGCCGCCGGCGCGGCGGCGACCACGTCGAATTCCTCGAAGCCGTTGTCCAGGGTCGCCTCCAGCGCCGCATGGGTGCCGGCAATCGCACGCGAAATCGCCTGCTGCATCGATTCGCCGCGCAGCAGGAACGACACCACCAGCGACATCAGCACATCGCCGGTACCCGCCACGTCCACCGGCAGCAGCGGCGAGGTCCAGCGCCAGGTTTCCTCGCGGCCGACGGCCAGGGTCACCAGTTCACCCGGGGTGCCGCCCACGCTGTGCGCGATCACCCAATGCGGGCCGCGATCCAGCAGCGTGCGCGCGGCGGCGATGGCATCGGCCTCGGCCAGCGCCGGCATGCCGGTCAGGCGATTCAGTTCGAAAGCGTTCGGCGTCACCAGCCAGGCATGCGGCAACAGGCGCTCGGCGAAGATCGCTTCCAGCCCGGGTTCCACGTAGGGGCCGGTGTGCGTATCGCCAATCACCGGGTCCAGGCAATAGCGCAGCTGCGGGCAGGCCGGCAGGATCCCGTCCAGCCAGTCGGCGAAGGCGGCGCCGTTGGCGGTGCTGCCGAAGTAGCCGGAGACCAGCATCTTCGCCCGTTGTGGCAGGCCACGCTCGTGGCTGCCCAGCAGCAGGTCGGCGAACCAGTCAGCGGGCAGCACGCGGCCACGCGTGGTGTCGTAGAAAGGCGCATTGCTCAGCAGCACGGTCGGGATTTCCGCCACGCGCACGCCCAGCGCGCGCATCGGCGGTACGGCGGCACTGTTGCCGGCGTGGCCGTAGACAAGCTGCGACTGGACCGAGATGACATCGATCGGCGACGGGCCATCCGGCCGCTGGCGGCGGCCGTGGACCAGGTGGTTATCAAGGGATTCGCTCATGGCCGCATTCTACGCCCGGTGGAGTGTTCGGCAGGGCTTGCAGCCCTGCACCTGCTCAATGCAACGGCAAGAGCCAAAGCCAGAGCGGCATTCCGTGGGATGGCGGGGCACTGTGGGTTTGCGGGGACGCCGTAAACCCGTCCATGGGGGCTTGGTCGCCGCATCCATGCGGCTCACACCCCGCAAACCCACAGTGCCCCGCCTTCGACAGGTTCATGCGGCTGTTGGTAGGTGTCGACCTTGGTCGACACATCTGTCAGATATCGAATGAATTCATCCACGCATGGCATGGGTCTACCGTGTCGACCAAGGTCGACACCTACCAGTGCCGGACGCTGTTCCAACAGATCGCGGAAAACCGTCGAAGGCGGGGTGGGTCCGGTGGCGGGGGCGTGAGCCGCATGGATGCGGCGACCGAGCTTACATGGACGTACTTGCAGCGGCCCCCGCCACCGGACCCACCCCGCCACCCCACGGATAGCGCGCTTCGGCTGTTGCCGTTGCCTCTGCGGGTGCAGGGCTGCAAGCCCTGCAAACCAAACCCCCTCAGTGAGCAGCAGGCCGCGACGGCGGCAACCACGCCGCCACGATGCCCAGCAACGGCAGGAACGCGGTCAGCTGGTAGACGTACTCGATGCTGGTTCTGTCCGCCAGCAGGCCGAGCACGGCGGCACCCAGCCCGCCCATACCGAACGCGAAACCGAAGAACAGGCCGGACACCATGCCGATGCGGTGCGGCATCATCTCCTGCGCATAGACCACGATCGCCGAGAACGCCGAAGACAGCACGAAGCCGATCAGCACCGCCAGCACCGTCGTCCACAACAGGTCGGCATGCGGCAGCATCAGCGCGAACGGCGCCACGCCGAGGATCGAGGTCCAGATGATCGGCTTGCGGCCGATCCGGTCACCCAACGGGCCGCCGAGGAAGCCGCCAGCGGCGGACGCCACCAGGAACGCGAACAGGTGCAGCTGCGCCTGCGCCACCGGAATGCCGAAATGATGGATCAGGTAGAAGGTGAAGTAGCTGCCGATGCTGGCCATGTAGAAGTACTTGCTGAAGATCAGCACCAGCAGGATCGCCAGCACCTTGGCCACCGTGCGTGGTGGATGGCGCGGCGCCATCGAGGCGGTACTGGCCGGGCGCGGCGTGCCCAGATGCAACGCGTACCAGCGGCCAACATAGGTCAGCAATGCGATGCCGATCAGGGCCGCGCCTGCGAACCACGACGCGGCATGCTGGCCGTACGGCACGATCACTGCCGCCGCAATCAGCGGGCCCAACGCGGTACCGAAATTGCCCCCCACCTGGAACACCGACTGTGCGAAGCCATGACGGCCGCCCGAGGCGAGCCGCGCGATGCGCGAGGCCTCCGGATGGAAGATCGCCGAGCCGATGCCGACCATTGCCGCTGCCAGCAGCACCATCGCGTAGTTCGGCGCGAAGCCGAGCAGCAGCATGCCGCACAAGGTCGAGGCCATGCCGATCGGTAGCGAATACGGTGCCGGGCGGCGGTCGGTGGCTACACCGATCAACGGCTGGAAGATCGACGCAGTGAGCTGGTAGGTCAGCGTGATCAGGCCGATCTGGGTGAAGCTGAGATTGAAGCCGCCCTTGATCACCGGATAGATGGCCAGGATCAGCGACTGCATCATGTCGTTGACGACGTGCGAGGTGGAAATGGCGGCCAGCACGCCGGGAGCCGCCGGGCGTGAGGTCGTTGCGGGAGAAGCCAGGGTGGACATGGACGCAGTCAGGTTGGGGGCGAGCCACGCATGCTACGGTTGCCCCTCTCTCCCTTCTGCCGCGTTCAGGTCATGCCCTATCGCAAAAAGGACATTGCCAGTGACGTCGATCCGGTCGCGCCCTGGCGGGAGGTTCCACTGCATCGCCCGGTCACCTATCGGGTCACCCAGTACCCCGTAGGTACCCACATCCCTGGTCACAAGCACCAGCGCCACCAGCTCGTCTACGCCATCTCCGGCCTGATGGTGGTGCGGTCGGAAGTCGGGCGCTGGGTGGTCCCATCGAACCGCGCGATCTGGATGCCGGCCGGCATGGTGCACGCGGTGGACTGCATCGCTGCCGTGCACATGCGCAGCCTGTACATCGATCCGTCGTTCGCCTTGCACCTGCCAGCCGAGCCGTTCGCGGTGCAGGTCTCGCCCCTGCTGCGCGAGCTGCTGCAGGCCGCCACGCTGGTCAAGGGCGAGCACATCGCGGACAGCCGCGATGGCCGCGTGGTCCGCCTGCTGCTGGACGAGCTGCACCGCATGGACGTGCTGCCGTTGCACCTGCCTGCGCCAAGCGACCCGCGCCTGCAGCGGATCTGCCAGCACCTGCAGAAGCACCCCGGCGATGACGCCACGCTGCAGGACTGGGCGCAGGCGCTGGAGGTGGACGTGAAAACCATCCAGCGGCGCTTCGCCACCGAGCTGGGCATGACCTTCGGGCAGTGGCGGCAGCAGGCAAGGCTGCTGGCCGCGATGGAGCGGTTGGCGATCGGCGACAAGGTCATCGATGTCGCGCTGGCGACGGGCTACGACAGCCCCAGCGCGTTCACCAGCATGTTCAAGCGCCAGCTGGGGCAGACACCTGCGGCGTTTTTCCGGTAACGCCGTCCACGCATGGCGTGGATCCACCATCGCGGCGCATGCCCGGCGGAAACCATCGCAGATCGCAAACGAGAACGCCGGGCATGGCCCGGCGCTTCCGCTCAACGCTTCCGTTGAAGAACTCAGGACGTCATCCGGTCCCAGAAGCCCTTCACGCCGTCGATGAAAGTGGCCGATTTCGGCGAATGCTTGCGCGCTTCCTCGCCGACGAAGGTGGCTTCGAACTGTTCCAGCAGCTTGCGCTGCTCGTTGGTGAGGTTCACCGGCGTCTCCACCACCACGCGGCAGTACAGGTCGCCTTCGCTGCGGCTGCGCACCGAACGCACGCCCTTGCCGCGCAGGCGGAACAGCTTGCCGGTCTGGGTCTCGGCCGGGATGCGGATCTCCGCTTCGCCGCCGAGGGTGGCCACGCGCACGGTGTCGCCCAGCGCCGCCTGCGAGATGCGGATCGGCACCTCGCAGTGCAGATCATCGCCATCGCGCTGGAAGATGGCATGCTCGCGCACGCGCACTTCCACGTACAGATCACCCGGCGGCGTGCCGGCCGGGCCGGCCTCGCCCTCGCCCTGCAGGCGGATGCGGTCGCCGGTGTCGACGCCGGCCGGCACCTTCACCGACAGCACCTTGTCTTCCTCGACACGGCCGTTGCCGTGGCAGGTCTTGCAGGGCTTGGCGATGATCTGGCCACGGCCGCCGCAGTTGTGGCAGGCCTGCTGCATGGCGAAGATGCCGCGCTGGATGCGCACCTGACCACGGCCATGGCACACGTTGCAGGTCTCGACCTTGCCGTCTTCGGAGCCACTGCCATCGCAGTCGCCGCATTCGGCCAGGGTCGGGATCTCGATGCGGCGCTCGACGCCGCGCACGGCCTCTTCCAGGTCCAGTTCCATCACGTAGCCGATGTCGGCGCCGCGACGGGCCTGGCGCGGACCACCGCCGCCACCGCCAAAAATGTTGCCGAAGATATCGCCGAAGATATCGTTCATGTCCGGGCCGCCCGGACCACCACCACCCATGCCATGCTCGAACGCGGCGTGGCCGTGGCTGTCGTACATGCGGCGCTTGTTGCCGTCGGACAGTACTTCGTAGGCTTCCTTGCACTCCTTGAAGGAGGCTTCGGCCGCCGTATCGCCCGGGTTGCGGTCCGGGTGGAACTTCATCGCGCAGCGACGGTAGGCCTTCTTCAGCTCGTCGTCGGTGGCGGTGCGGGCAACGCCCAGCACTTCGTAGTAATCGCGCTTGCTCATATCGTGAATCGGGTTCCGGAACGTCGGGATTCGTCAAAGCGGAAGAGCGGAACCAGGTCCGCTCTTGCGTCGGGCGCCCCGACACGCCGGTAGGCGGTCAGGACCCTGATGCGACAACGGGACGCTGGTGGCCAGCGTCCCGCGTCGGTCCGGATCAGGACTTCTTGTCGTCCTTGACTTCGGTGAACTCAGCGTCGACCACGTCGTCCTGCGCCTTGCCGGCATTGCCGGCGTCGGCACCCGGGGCACCGCCCTGGTCGGCCGAAGCAGCGGCGAACAGCGACTGGCCAGCTTCTTCCAGTGCCTTCGACTTGGCTTCGATCTGTGCCTTGTCGTCGCCCTTCATCGCGGTTTCCAGGTCAGCCAGCGCCGCCTCGACCTTGCCGATGACATCGCCGCCGACCTTGCTGCCGTGCTCGGTGATGGCGCTGCGGGTGCCGTGGATCAGGGCGTCGGCCTGGTTGCGGGCCTGCACCAGTTCCTGGAACTTCTTGTCTTCTTCGCGGTTGGCTTCCGCGTCGGCGACCATGCGCGCGATCTCCTCCTCGGACAGGCCCGAACCAGCCTTGATCTCGACCTTCTGTTCCTTGTTGGTCTTCTTGTCCTTGGCCGACACGTGCAGGATGCCGTTGGCGTCGATGTCGAAGGACACTTCCACCTGCGGCAGGCCGCGCGGGGCCGGCTCGATGCCGGACAGGTCGAACTTGGCCAGCGACTTGTTGAAGCGGGCCTGTTCGCGCTCACCCTGCAGCACGTGCACGGTCACGGCCGACTGGTTGTCCTCGGCGGTGGAGAACACCTGCGAGGCCTTGGTCGGGATGGTGGTGTTCTTCTCGATGATCTTGGTGAACACGCCACCCATGGTTTCGATACCCAGCGACAGCGGGGTCACGTCCAGCAGCAGCACGTCCTTGACGTCGCCGCCCAGCACGCCGCCCTGGATCGCCGCACCCAGTGCCACGGCTTCGTCCGGGTTGACGTCCTTGCGCGGTTCCTTGCCGAAGAACTCGGTCACCGCCTGCTGCACCTTCGGCATGCGGGTCTGGCCGCCGACCAGGATCACTTCGCTGATGTCGCTCGAACGCAGGCCGGCATCGTTCAGGGCGACGCGGCACGGCTCGATCGACTTCTTGATCAGGTCGTCCACCAGTGCTTCCAGCTTGGCGCGGGTCAGCTTGATGTTCAGGTGCTTCGGACCCGACGCGTCAGCGGTGACGTACGGCAGGTTCACTTCGGTCTGCTGGGCGCTGGACAGCTCGATCTTGGCGCGCTCGGCAGCATCCTTCAGGCGCTGCAGGGCCAGCGGATCCTTGCGCAGGTCGATGCCCTGGTCCTTGTTGAATTCTTCAACCAGGTACTCGATGACGCGGTTGTCGAAGTCTTCGCCACCCAGGAAGGTGTCGCCGTTGGTGGCCAGCACTTCGAACTGCTTCTCGCCGTCGACATTGGCGATCTCGATCACCGAGACGTCGAAGGTGCCGCCGCCCAGGTCGTACACCACGATCTTGCGATCCTTGTTGTCGCCCTTGTCCAGGCCGTAGGCCAGCGCAGCCGCGGTCGGCTCGTTGATGATGCGCTTGACGTCCAGGCCGGCGATGCGCCCGGCGTCCTTGGTCGCCTGGCGCTGGCTGTCGTTGAAGTAGGCCGGCACGGTAATGACCGCTTCGGTGACCTTCTCACCGAGGAAGTCCTCGGCGGTCTTCTTCATCTTCTCCAGCACCTTGGCCGAGATTTCCTGCGGGGCCATCTTCTTGCCGTCGCTGGTGGCGACCCAGGCATCGCCATTGTCATGGGCCAGGATGCTGTACGGGACGTGGGCGATGTCCTTCTGCACCTCGCCATCGGTGAACTTGCGGCCGATCAGGCGCTTCACCGCATAGAAGGTGTTCTTCGGGTTGGTCACGGCCTGGCGCTTGGCCGAGGCACCGACCAGGACTTCGCCGTCCTTGGTGTAGGCGACGATCGACGGGGTGGTGCGATCGCCTTCCGAATTCTCGATGACGCGGGCCTTGCCGCCGTCCATGATCGCCACGCACGAGTTGGTGGTGCCGAGGTCGATACCAATGATCTTGCCCATGGGGGAGACTCCTGAGGATGCTTGTTGGGGTCAGTCCGGCCGTTCGGCCGGTGGATGAATACGATGTGGGGGAGGCCCGTGGAACATTCAAGCCACCTCCCGAACGCTGTGTTTCCGACGATCCGGCGCATTCAGCGTCGGGTCGGGTGACGGGTCTGCCCGCCGCCCGGCCCTGCCGGATCAGTCGGCGGCCACCACCACCAGCGCCGGCCGCAGCAGGCGCTCGTTGAGCAGGTAGCCCTTCTGGAACACGGTCACCACGCTGCCCGGGGCAGCGCCCGGGGTCGGCACCTGGCTGATGGCCTGGTGGTGTTCCGGGTTGAACGGCTGGCCGATCGGATCCAGCAGCGCCAGGCCGTTGTCGGCGGCGACCTTCAGCAGCTGCTTGTAGGTCAGCTCCAGGCCTTCGCGCAGCGGGTGCGGGTCGTCGCCGGCGGCCTTCAGGCCGGCATCCAGGCTGTCGAACACCGGCAGCAGCTCGCCCAGCAGCTTCTCGTTGGCGAACTTGCGGGCCTGCTCGATGTCACGGGCAACACGCTTGCGCTGGTTTTCCAGGTCGGCGCGCTCACGCAGCGCATCGGCCTTGACCTGCTCGACTTCGGCGCGCAGGCGCTCGACTTCGTCGTTGACGCCGGCGGTGGCAGCCGCATCGGCGGCACTCTGCTGGGATTCGATATCTGGATGTTCGTGGTTCATGTCTGGGTCCCTGGCGGTCACTCTCCGCCTCCACCCACCCTAGTGTGGGCGGGATGCTGCGTTTCAAGCGTCGGATGTTCCCGGCGTGCGTCCGGCCGGTGAAAAGGCCGCGCCAAGCACATCGGCGGTGGCCTGGACCAGCGGGATCACCCGGTCGTAGGCCATCCGCTTGGGACCGATCACGCCCAGCACGCCCAGCACCTGGCCATTGGCGGTGTACGGGGCAGTGACCAGCGAGACGCCCTGCAGCGGCATCATTCCGGTCTCTTCGCCGATGAAGATGCGCACCCCCGGCGCCTGGATGGTCCGCTCCAGCAGCTGCAGGATCTCGCGCTTGCTGGAGAACAGCTCGAACAGTTCGCGCAGGCGCTCCAGGTCGGACAGGTCCTGCACGCCCATCAAGCGGGTCTGCCCGGCCACCAGCATGTCGTCGGCCGCCGGCTGCAGGGCCTGCTCGGCCAGTTCGATGCTGTGGGTCAGCAACTGCTCCAGTTCGGACCGGGCGTCGCACAGCTCCAGCAGCAGTCGGGTACGGATCTCGGCCATCGGCAGGCCGGCGAAATGCGCATTGAGGTAGTTGGCGACCTGCTCCAGCTGGCCTGGCGCAAACTCCTGCCGGGTCTCGATCACCCGGTTCTGCACCTCGTTGTCGGCAAATACCAGGATCGCCAGCACCCGGCGCCCATCCAGCGCCACGAAATCGATCTGGCGGAAGGCGAACTGCTCGCGCCGCGGTGCGCTGACCACGCCGACGAAGTGGCTCATCGCCGACAGCAGCTCCGAGGCGCTGCCGAGCAGGGCCTGGGTGCTGCCGCCACCGGCCAGTTCCTGGCGCAACCGGGCCAGCTCGCCCTCGCCCGGCGGCTGCATCTGCAGCAGGCTGTCGACGAACACCCGGTAGCCATGCGCGGTCGGGACGCGGCCGGCCGAGGTATGTGGCGAGGCCAGCAGGCCCAGATCCTCCAGGTCGCCCAGGATGTTGCGGATGGTGGCCGGGCTGACCTCCAGGCCGGCCACGCGCGCCAGCGTCTGCGAGCCGACCGGCTCGCCGTCCTGGATGTATCGCGCGATCAGCGTGCGCAGCAGGTGGCGCGCACGCGGGGCAAGCTGGTCGGGAGAACCGTGCATGGAATCAACCTGTGAGACACGGACACTAGATAATGGCGGCGCATCGCCTTGGCAAGTCATTGGACCTCCCGCGCCCGCGTGCTAGCGTTGCGCGGCTGCTGACACCCCCTTACCCATGCTCAGACATCTTTCGATCAAGGATTTCGCCGTCGTCCGCGCCACCGAACTGGAGTTCGGGCCAGGCATGACCGTGGTTTCAGGCGAGACTGGCGCCGGCAAGTCGCTGATGGTCGACGCACTGGGCTTCCTGTCCGGCCTGCGCGCTGACAGCGGCGTGGTCCGCCATGGTGCCGCACGCGCCGAGCTTTCCGCCGAGTTCGCGCTGGAGCAGCTGCAGGCCGCCCGCCAGTGGCTGGCCGACAACGAGCTGGACGACGAGGACCAATGCCAGCTGCGCCGCGTGATCCGCGCCGACGGCGGCTCGCGGGCCTGGATCAATGGCCGCCCGGTGACGCTGGCACAGCTGGGCGACCTGGCCTCGCTGCTGGTGGAGATCCACGGCCAGCATGAACAGCAGGCGCTGCTGGCGCGCCCGTCGCAGCTGGCCCTGCTGGATGCCTATGCCGGCAACGAGAACGAGCGCCGCCAGGTGCGCCACGCCGCCGCGGCCTGGCAGGCACTGGTCGATGAATCTCTGGCGTTGTCGCAACAGGGCGACGTCAGTGACCGGATCGGCTTCCTGGAGCACCAGCTGCGCGAACTGGACCGCGAGGACCTGGAACCGGAATCGATTGCCGCGCTTGGCGCCAGCCACCGTCGCCAGGCCCACGCCAGCGCCCTGCTGAGCGCCTGCCAGGCGGCCAGCAACCAGCTCAACGGTGAAGACGGCAGCTCCGCGCTGGACCTGCTGCAGCAGGTGCGCCACGAGCTGTCGCGGCTGGTCGAGCACGACCCGCGCCTGGGCGAGGTGGACGGCCTGATCGAGAACGCCTCGATCCAGCTGCACGAAGCCCTGTCGCTGCTGGACCGGGTGCATGACGACCTCGACGCCGACCCGGAACAGTTCGAGGAGAACGAGCGCCGCCTCGGCCGCCTGCACGACCTGGCCCGCAAGCACCGCGTGCCGATGGACGAGCTGGGCGCGCAACGTGAGCGCATGCATGCCGAAGTGGAGCAACTGCGCGGTGCCGATGAGCGCCTGCAGCGCCTGGCCGGCGAGATCGACAAGGCCGCCGCCGCCTGGCGCGTACAGGCTGAAGTGCTGACCGCCAGCCGCCGCAGCGCCGCTGCCGAACTGTCGGCCACCACCACCGGCATCATCGCCGAGCTCGGCATGGGCGGCGGCCAGTTCCTGATCGAACTGGAGCCACAGGACAGCGGCAAGCCCGACCCGCAGGGTGCCGAGCGCGTCGAGTTCCTGGTGGCGGCCAACGCCGGCCAACCGCCGCGCGCCCTGCGCAAGGTGGCCTCGGGCGGTGAACTGTCACGTATTTCGCTGGCCATCGAAGTGGCCGCGCTGGACCTGGATGCGGTGCCGACCATGGTGTTTGACGAGGTCGACTCCGGCATCGGCGGCGCGGTGGCTGACATCGTCGGCCAGAAGCTGCGCGCGCTCGGCGAGAAGCGCCAGGTGCTGTGCGTGACCCACCTGCCGCAGGTCGCCTCCAAGGGCCACGCCCATTACCGGGTCAGCAAGGCCCCGGTGGAAGGCATGACCCAGAGCGCAGTGGAAAAGCTGGACAACAAGGCGCGCGAGGAAGAGCTGGCGCGCATGCTCGGCGGCGTGGAAGTGAGCAAGGAAGCGCGCGCCGCCGCCCGCAAGCTGCTGCAGGCCTGAGGCCTGTTCACGGTTATCCACGCATGGCGTGGATCTACAACCCACCCGCACGGTAGTGCCGGCCGCTGGCCGGCAACCCAACACCGGTAGACGATGATCGTGAGGTTGCCGGCCAGCGGCCGGCACTACCCGTATCACCCCAACGGCCGCGTCAGGTCGACGTTCTCCACCAGGAAATCGAGGAACGCGCGCACCCGCAGCGGCAGGTAACCGCCCTGCCCGAGGAACACCGCGTGCACCTCTTCCAGGTCACCGGGATTGGCCTCTTCCAGCACCGGCAGCAAGCGCCCGGCAGCAATGTCCTCCTGCACCTGGAATTCCGCCAGCCGCGCCATGCCCAGCCCGCCCAGCACCAGCTGGCGCAGCGCATCGCCGTTGCTGGCGCGGGCATTGCCACTGGGCAGCAGCATCCGCTCGCGCCCCTCCTGCAGCAACGGCCACCCCTGCATCGCACGGGCATGGCCGATGTCCAGCCGGTTGTGCGACTGCAGCTCCTCGGCAGTGCGTGGCAGCCCGTGCCGCTGCGCGTAGGCCGGTGCAGCCACGATCATCATCCGCGTCGCGCCCAGCCGTCGCGCCACCAGACTGGAGCTCTTCAGCGGCCCGGCCCGCACTGCCACATCGGTGCGCTGCTCCAGCAGGTCGATCACCTCGTCGTTGAGGGTCAGGTCCACGCCCACCTGCGGGTTACGCTCAAGAAACGCCGGCAGCAGCGGCAACAGGAAATGGCGGCCAAACGGCACGTTGGAGTTGACCCGTAGCCGCCCGCGCGGCTCGGCATGGGCGCTGGCACAACGCTCGGCCTCGTCCAGGTCGGCCAGCACGCGCAGGCCACGCTCGTAGAACGCGCAGCCTTCCGGGGTCAGCTGCAGCTGGCGGGTGGAGCGTTGCAGCAGGCGCGTGCCCAGCCGTTGCTCCAGCCGCGCCACCAGCTTGCTCACCGCCGACGGCGTCATGTCCAGCGTGCGGGCCGCAGCGGAAAAGCCACCGGTCTCGATCACCCGCACGAACACTTCCAGTTCGCCGGATCGGTTGATGTCGGGTCGCGCCATGGCGATGAATCCAGTTCACAGATGATTGTCCGTGCGCAGTCTAGTTCACAGATAAGCACGGAATCACCATGGCGGTCCCTCCACTCGGGACTGCCCGATGAACCGCTTGAGCCAGCTCACCACCACCGCCCTGCTCGCCATGTCCGGCGCCGCCAGTGCCGCATCCGCCCCGCACTGGGTCGCCAGCTGGCAGGCCAGCCCGCAGCCGGTCTGGAACGCGGATTTCCTGTTCCCGACCCTGGTCCCGGCCACGCTGCAGGACCAGACCTTCCGCCAGACGGTGCGTGTCAGCCTGGGCGGCCCGCGGCTGCGGGTGCGGCTGAGCAATGCCTACGGCACCCGGCCGCTGCGGATCAGGGCGGCCAGCGTGGCCGCACGCGCGGGCGCCATCCCGCAACCGCTCAGCTTCGGCGGCCAGCCCGGGGTGTTGATCGGGCCCGGTCAGGAACAGCTGAGCGATCCGCTCCCGCTGGCCACGGATGACCGCCAGGCATTGCAGGTCAGCGTCTTTGTGCCGGGGCCGGCAACCGTTCAGACGTTCCATTGGGAAGGCCGCCAGACCAGCTGGATCGCCCCCGGCGACCAGAGCCGGGCCCAGGCCCTGAGCGCAGCCAGCAGCACCACCGCCCGCCTGCTGCTGACCGGAATTGACGTCGAGGCCGACACCGACGCGCGCAGCGTAGTGGTGATCGGGGATTCGATCACCGACGGTGCCACCGCCAGCCTCGACCAGGACCAGCGCTGGACCGATCATCTGGCCGCGCGCCTGGCAGCGCGGGGCATAGCCGTGGTGAACGCCGGCATTTCCGGGGGGCGGCTGCTGCGCGACGGCATGGGTGAATCCGCCCTGGTCCGCTTCCGGCGCGACGCGCTGGACCAGCCTGCGGTATCCAGTGTGATCGTGCTGATCGGCATCAATGACATCAGCTGGCCAGGTACCGCATTCGCCCGCAACCAGGCCCGGCCCACGCTGAGCGAGCTGCAGGCGGGGTATCGCGCGCTGGCAGAACAGGCCCGCCGCCGAGGTGTGCGGATCGTGGGCGCTACTTTGCCACCGTTCGCTGGCGCCCTGCCCGGCACGCCGCTGGACGACTACTACCAACCGGACAAGGACACCCTGCGCCGCCAGCTCAATGCCTGGCTGCGCACGGACAGCCCGTTCGACGCGGTGATCGACCTGGACGCGGCGCTGCGCGACCCGGCCGATCCCTCACGGATGGCCGTGGCCTACGACTCCGGCGACCACCTCCACCCGGGTGATGCCGGCAACCGGGCCATGGCTGAGGCGGTGGACCTGGAGATCCTGCTGGGCCGCAAGGGGTCGGATCCCTTACCTGAACGGAAAGGGCTCTGACCCATCAACGAAAAACCCCGGGCAGGCCCGGGGTTTCGTCGCATCCAGCTGGCCGGAACGGATTACTTGCGCTTCTTGCGCACGTACAGCACCAGCGAGTGCTCTTCCAGCTCGTAGCCATGGTCTGCGGCGATCTTGCGCTGCAGCTCCTCGATCTCGTGGCTTTCGAACTCGATGATCTTGCCACTGTCCACGTCGACCATGTGGTCGTGGTGGCCGCCACGGTCCAGTTCGTAGACCGCCTGGCCGCCCTCGAAATTGTGCTTGAGCACGAGGCCGGCGGCCTCGAACTGGGTCAGCACCCGGTACACCGTGGCCAGGCCGATCTCGTCGCCGTGCTCCAGCAGCTGGCGGTAGATGTCTTCGGCGGTCATGTGGTGCTGGGCATTGCGCTGCTCCAGCAGCGCCAGGATCCGCATCCGCGGATGGGTCACCTTCAGGCCGACTTTACGCAGGTCGTGGGTTTCCATAGGTCTCCGTTCATTGGCGATTTAGCGCCAGCTGCCTCGGATTGGGTCGCGGTGGCACGCCGGGAGTGTATCATCGGTTTGATTTCCCCAACCGCCAGTCCCGATGCGCAATCTCCTGTTGGTCGCCGCCGTCGCCCTGTCCACCACCGGGTGCGGCATCATCTACAAGCAACCCATCTATCAGGGCAACCTGATCCGGGAAGATGCCGTGGCCAAGCTGCAGGTCGGGCAGAGCAAGCAGCAGGTCACCGCGCTGCTGGGCACCCCGTCCATTCCCGACCCGTTCCACGCCCAGCGTTGGGACTACACTTCCAGCCAGCGCGTGAACCGCCTGGGTCGTACCGAAGTGAAGAACTTCGTGGTGTTCTTCGAGAATGACACCGTGACCCGCTGGGAAGGCGATTACTTCCCGGGCAACGACAAGGCCCTGGCCCAGCAGACCGTGCGCCAGTTCGGCCGCAACCTGCCGAAGGACAAGAAGAAGAAGGGCCGCTGAGCCCCCTGCCCGTCCGCAGGTACGGCTGCCGGAATCAACCGCCGAGCGCGCGACGCCGGCGGTTGTCCTTGGGGTCGGCCAGCAACGGGCGCAGCAACTCGATGCGATCACCTTCCAGCAGTGCCTGCTGCGGGCGAGCCAGCACACCGTGAACGGCGACGGCGGGGCAATCGGCACTGCCTTCCAGCGCGGCGGCGGCAATGGCGTCGGCCACGGTCGCACCTTCTTCCAGCTGCAAGCGGCGCGACAGCACCCGCTGCGGCCAGGCCAGCACCACCTCGACCTCGATCATCGCTCAGCCCTCGTCGGCGACGCGGACGAAATCGTTGACCATGCGATCGGCCAGCCCCTGGAAGCCGATCGCCAGCGCCGGACCGAGCAGGCGCGAGCTGGGTTCGAACTCCAGGGTCAGGGTGACCTTGCAGGCATCCTCGGCCAGCGCATGGAATTCCCAGCGGCCGTGCAGCTGCTTGAACGGGCCATCGCGCAGCTGCATATCAATGCTGTGCGGGCGCTGCAGGGTGTTCTCGGTCTGGAACCATGTGCTGAACGAGCCCAGGCCCAGGTCCAGTCGCGCCACCAGGCGGTCCTCGCCCTCCTCAACGATCTGGGCAGCAGAGCACCAGCGGAAACGGCGCGGATAGGCCTGGACGTCGTTGACCAGGTCGAACATGCGCGCGGCCGAATGTTCGACCAGGGCGCTGCGGCGGATAGTAGGCATGAATACAGGACGTTTCGGCAATCGACCGGGCGGGCCCGAATCGGAGACAATACGGAAATGAGCAAGAACAGCGGCAAGGATAAAGCAAAGAGCGCGACGGCCAACAAAACCATCGCGTTGAACAAGCGTGCCCGCCACGAATACCACATCGAAGAGCGCTTCGAGGCCGGCCTCGCCCTGCAGGGCTGGGAGGTCAAGTCGATCCGCGCAGGCCGTGGCAACATCATCGATGCCTACGCCTATGTGAAGCGCGGCGAGATCTACCTGATCGGTGCACAGATCACCCCGTTGATCCAGGCCTCCACCCACGTGGTGGCCAATGACCGGCGCGAGCGCAAGCTGCTGCTGCACCGGAACGAGATCGACAAGCTGATCGGCAAGGTCGAGCGCGATGGCTACACGATCGTGCCCACTGCGATGTACTGGAGCAAGAACAAGATCAAGCTCGAAGTCGCGCTGGCCAAGGGCAAGCAGACCCACGACAAGCGCGATGCCGCCAAGGACCGCGACTGGGCGATCGAGAAGCAGCGCGTGATGCGTCGCGGCAACCGCGACGCATGATCACTCCCATCGGCGCCATGGCGACTGCCAGCGCCGATGAAACGCGCACGTTGTGCGCGCGCCTGCTGGCCTTCAACCAGGCCCACGGCGGCGATGCGTTCGATGAGACCCCAGTCCGCCTGGCCTGGCATGACGAGCACGGCAGGCTGCGCGGCGGCGTGCTGGCCGACGTCTGTGCCGGCTGGCTGCAGGTACATGTGCTGTGGGTGGATCCGGAACTGCGCGGGCAAGGCATCGGCCAGCGCCTGCTGGCGGAAGCAGAAGCCGCCGCGCGCCAGCTTGGCGCCCGCAACGTGATGCTGGATACCTTCGACTGGCAGGCCGAAGCCTTCTATCTGCGGCAGGGCTACACCGTGTATGGGCGACTGCCCGATTGCCCACCCGGTCACGAGCGGATCTACCTGCGCAAGACGTTGTCGGGGTCGTAGTCGTGTCGGCGCTGGAGTTGCCTGCCGGTCACCCCGCCAGCACGCCCTGCCCGCGCATGCGCGGTGCCAGCGCGGCGTGCATCACGGCCAGATGCATCACCACCGCCAGTTCGGGCGCATGCCGGTCATCGCCGGCGCGCCACCGCTGCGCCAGCTGGGCTGCGTCGGCCGGCAGCAGGGCCAGCAACTGGGCGTCATCCATCGAATCGGCCGCGCCCTGGAGCTGCTGCGCCATCTGCCGCGACTGCCACACATGCACGCCGATGCTGAGGCTGGCCAGCGACATCAGGACCACGGCCAGCCCGTGCTCGAACCACTGCGACAGCACTTCCGGCCCCCACAGCAGGGCCGCCAACACCGCCAGGCCCGGCAGGCGCCAGCCCAGCCAATGGATGCGACCGCGCTGCGACCAGTGCACCACCACCGCACTGGCGACCAGTGCTGCGGCCGCTGTGGCCGGCAGTTCGGTCAGGCAGGTGGCCGCAAGCAGCACACCCAGCACGGCCCAGACCCAACTAGGCGGCAGCGCGCGCCGCTGGTAGTCGGCCCCGACGGGTCCGACCAGCTGTCGCAGGCTGCGTTGTTGGCTTGCCTCGGTCACCCACAGTCTCCGTGTCTGTCCTGGCCCGGATGGTCGCCGCCAGTGTGTCGCAAATTCGTGCCCATGACGTTACCAATCCGATATGAAGGAGGCTCTACAACTTGTTGTGGATTGCCAAGGTGACTGTTCAGCTGTTTTGCCGTAGCATTGCCACTGTTGGGCAGGCACTGACCGTGGCGACACGAAACAGGCCTTGTACCTTGCAGAACTTGAAGAAACCGGGGGTGCATTGGTTTCGACGGGGGTTGTGAAGTCGCCTGGCGCATGCCGAGGGGGTAGCTTTCCTCGTAAATCCAGCTGCAAAACTCTAGTTGCCAACGACGACAACTACGCTCTGGCCGCTTAAGGCCTAAGCCTCGAAACCGCTTGTGTCCATGCTCGCGGTGTAGAGTCACTATCATGGAATCGCGCTGGACGGCTGCCTGTCAGTCCGGCACTAGAACACAACAGGCTGGTTCCCGGATGCGCTTTGCGCACCGTGCTGTTCGGGGACGAGATCCAACGGTGAGCTAAGCATGTAGTGCTGGGGATGGAGTGCCTTCGGACGGCGGTTCAATTCCGCCCACCTCCACCATCTGTATGGCCTGTCGAGGCCGCAAGAAGCCGGATCTCCCGTCAACTGGGGTTCCGGCTTTTTTGTGCCTGCACGTCGCGCAGGACGTGTGGCGCATAATCGGGATGACACCGCCAACACAACAGTTCCTCCATCCGCGACCGCCAGAAGGATCTGCAATGAAAATCGCCACAACCACGCTCGCCCTGTTCCTCACCGCGCTCGCCGCCGCCCCAGCCACGCACGCCGCAGCCCCGGCCATCGCGCCGCCCGGCACCGCCACGCTGGAAGCGCTGCTGGCCTGCAAGGCGGGCTCGGATTTCAGTGCGGCCGACGCCATCGATGCCCTGCAGGCGGCCGGCCTGGCCAAGAAGCCGGGCGGCACCTTCGAGCCGGAGGACAAGCCGGTCGCGCTGTTTGGCGGCACGGTCAACAGTGCCGATGTGACTGTGGCCGAAGGCGAGAAAGGCCTCTTCGTGTACCTGAACGGTGTCGACGCCAAGCGCCTGGCCAGGGACTGGTCGGTGACCGAGGTCAACGAGCATGCCAATACCGAAGAACCTTCGTACGTGAAGCGCATCGACAAGCACCACACCCTGCACGTGATCGCAGGCGACGACTACGAGGGCTATTCGGCGGCGGTGAAGTGCCAGATCAGCCACTGATGGGCTAGGAACCTGCAGCCGGCGCACGGAACTGCCCGAATCTACCAACCGCACTCGCCGCCAAGCCCGACCCAGCCGGTAGATTCCGCTTTGACAGGCCGGCCGCTAGAGTGGCGCCACCGCGCAGGAGGATCGCATGGCTACCACGGGCTTGGGCTTCATCGGCCGCACGACCCTCATCATCACCGTGCTGCTCACCCTGGGCGGCTGCGCGACGCTGCGCCAGTTCGGGCCGTCGGTGCAGGTTGCCTCGGTCACGCCCGGCCAGTACATCGCGCTCAAGCGCGGTGACATCCTGACCTCCGGCAAGCTCAGCGCGGCGACCATTGAGACCCTGCGCGTGGCCGGGCTCGATGAGGGCGTCTGTGCCAAGCCCGGCCTGCCCTGCATCGAGGCCATGGAAAGCAGCATCGTGGTGCGCGAGGAAGACAAGCGCTCCAGCCTGGCCGAGTTGTGGCTGCAGTATGCGATGACCCTGCCGGCGCCAACGCGCGAGTACTCGGCATCCGGCCGCGCCAAGACCGCAGTCACCGAGCTGGATGCCGACTTCCAGCCACGCCTCGATGCGTGGATGCAGGTCGCGCGCCAGGCCTATGCCTATCTGTTCTTCACCGAGCGCACCGCCAACCAGCGTGGTTTCGAAGACCGCCAGACCCAGGTGCGCGACTACTACAACCTGGCGGTGCAGGAAGCCTCGGTGCAGCTGTACAACGCGTATGCCACCGGCCGCGTGCACGGCCAGGCCAGCCATTTCCAGCTGGGCCGCTGGACCTTCGTGCTGGCCCCTTCAGACCAAGCATCGGCGCTGGACCAGCGTACCCCCAGCGAGCTGGTACCCGCCGCCTCGCTGTCGTTCACCGGTACGCTGCGCAGCGTGCATCGCCGCGATGGCTTCGGTGCCGAGCTGGTGGCGGTGATGGATGACCCGGCCGGCAGCACGGCCACCACGCCTCGGGCAGCGGCGCAGGCAACGCAGGCCAGCACTTCGGCCACGCAGAGCTGGAGCGAGATGCCCTCGCCATCGATGACGGTGCTGCTGCGCTTCTCGGGGAACAACCTGTGGGAGGTGCTGCACGATGACGAGCCGGAGCTGGAGATCCACGATCCCTACCAGGTTTCGGAAGTGACCCTGCACGGCCAGCAGGTGCCACTGGCGGCCAACTTCACTGCCGGCTATGCGCTGTGGCTGGCCCGCTCCAACTTCAGCCGACAGTCGTTGCGCACGCTGTTCGGTGGCAAGGGCGGCATCGACACGCCGCATCTGTACATGATGCAGCCCTACGACCCGAACCGCCGCGTGCTGCTGATGATCCATGGCCTGGCCAGCAGTCCGGAAGCCTGGGTCAACGTGGCCAACGAACTGCTGCGCGACGACGAGATCCGCCGGGACTTCCAGGTCTGGCAGTTCTATTACCCGACCAACATGCCCATCGCGATGAGCCACGATGCGATGCGCCACACGCTGGCTGAAGTGTTCAAGCACTTCGACCCCAGCGGCAAGGCGCAGGCCTCGCATGACATGGTGCTGGTGGGGCACAGCATGGGCGGGGTGATCGCACGGTTGATGATCTCCTCCTCCGGCGACCACCTGGTCGACACCCTGCTGGCCACCGCGCAGATGACGCCCGCCCAGCGCGAACTGCTGCGCACCAAAGGCGCACCGGTGCTGACCTTCCTGCCAGAACCGGAAGTGTCCCGCGTGGTGTTCATCGCCACGCCGCATCGCGGTACCGACGTGGCGGGCACCCGCCTCGGCCGGTGGATCGGCCGGCTGGTGCGGTTGCCACTGACCGTGCTGGAAGACTTCGCCACCATCGCCAACGACGGCCAGATCGACCGCAATGACGGCAAGCACGGCTACCAGATGAACAGCATCCAGAACCTGGACAAGGACGACCCGTTCGTCCGCGCCGTGGCTGACCTGCCGATGTCACCGAAGGTGCACTACCACTCGATCATCGCCCGCGCCAAGGCCGATGGCCCACTTGAGAAGACCGATGACGGGCTGGTGCCCTACTGGAGTTCGCACCTGCCGCACGCGGATTCGGAGAAGGTGATCGTGTCCGGACACAGCGTGCAGGAAGCTACGCCGGCCATCGTCGAGCTGCGGCGGATCCTGCATGAGGACATGCAGGCACACGGGCGAACGGGAAAGTAAGCCGCCGTCCCGACAGATCAGGCACCGGCCGTACGCCGCGAGAACGTGCCATGCAGCGCCGCCGGAATCGCAAAGCCCTCCATGCGCACCTCGGGCCGATAATCGGCGCTGGGGGTGAAGCGGAACTCGCGTGCCAGCAGCGCGCACAGCAATACCAGCTGTGCATTGCCGACCGCCGATCCCACGCAGGAACGCGTGGGGAAGCCATAAGGCACATAGATGCCGGCGGTACGCTTGCGCCGTTCGGGCAACCAGCGATCGGGATCGAACTGCAGCGGGTCATCCCAGTACTTCGCCGAGCGGTGCTGGATGAACGAGCTCAGCTCGAAGACCGTACCTTCGGCGATGGCCTGCCCTTCCACCTGCAGATCGCAGGCAGCCACCCGACGGTTGTTGAAGGGCGTGGAGTACAGCCGCATCACTTCCTTCAGGAAGCGCATCGTGCAGGGAATCCTGGCCATCGGCAGCGCGTGGATCTCCGCCTCCGAGAGCGGCGCGAATTCCTCCTCGATGCGCTGGCGCCAGTGTGGATGCATCTGCATCGCCAGCAGCAGGCAGGCGGCCATCATGCCGGGCACGCCGGAAATGGCGATCAGCTGCACGGTGACCAGGTAGGTGACCTTGTCCAGGCCAATGCGCTCTCGCAGGCTCAGCAATGACTGCGCGTAATCCAGCGCCGAACGTCCGCTGCGGACACGGTGCTTGAGTTCGGCGGCAATCGCCCGTGATTCGGCACGGCCGATGAGGAAGTTGCGCAGCAGGTGGCGCCGATGGATGACCTGCTCGACCTGGGTGGTGTAGCGCAGATGCAGGGCGCGTTCGATGGCTGCGGTGCCGCGGGCATCGAGCCCGTCGATCACCAGCGGGATCAAGGGATGGGCCATCACTTTCCACACCGCCGGCGTGGCATCCAGCGCATGCCCGCACACCCCATCCAGAGCTTGCCTCATGCGCGACTGCAGTGCCTCCAGGGTCTGTGCTCCGGTGAGCTCAGCACTACAGGTGGCGATCAGGCTGCGCACTTCGGTCCAGCGCACGCGCTCGTGACGGCGGAACAGGTCGGCCAGCGACTCGACCACGAACAGGTGCTCGGAATTCTCCTTGTCGACCTTGCCAGCCAGTTCCGGGCAGAACACCCCAACACCGCCGGTTTCCAGCTTCAGCACAGGCCCTTCGCGCTCCACGCGCGCAGCCAGGCGCTCGGCAGCAATGGCGCTGCCTTCATTCGACATCCCTTGCATGCAGTGCGTCTCCGGCAGGAAGGGACTCGAAAGACGAGTCCCTTCGTCTTGCTACCGCTCAATCGCGGGTTTGGCTGGCAGGATCAGAATTCGACCCACAGCGGCCAGGTATTCCACACGCTGCTCTTTTCGTTCGGATGAATATTCAGAGTGACGCGCAATGCTCGGGCGAATCTTTTCATTTTCATTCCTTTGCTTGCTGTGTGGTTATGCCGGGATTATCCCGGCACTGGCTAGATAACACGACATAATCCCACTGTCCAACCGGCCGGGTGGCGCACTGCAGCATCCGGGTTGCGGCCGATTGAGGGGAATCCCTCATCGCGCCTGCGCACGCAGCCTCCTATGCTGGGCTCACTTTCCCCCAACGGAGGTCTGCATGAACACGCAAGAGCCCAGCCGCCAGCCCAGCCCCGATCCGGCCGAGCGCGATGCCTTCTTCCCGTCGCCGTATTCGCTGTCGCAGTTCACCTCGCCCAAGAGCGACCTGTCCGGCGCCGACTATCCGGATGCGCGCCGCGATGGCCGCTGGAAGGTGCTGATGATCGCCGCCGACGAGCGCTATCTGCCGACCGCCAATGGCCACCTGTTCTCCACCGGTAACCATCCGGTGGAAACCCTGCTGCCGATGTACCACCTGGACAAGGCCGGCTTCGACATCGACGTGGCGACGCTGTCCGGCAACGCCGTCAAGTTCGAATGGTGGGCCTTCCCACACGAGGACAGCGAGATCGGCGCCCTGTACGAACGCTACCAGGAACGCTTCCGCCAGCCGTTGCAGCTGGACCAGGTGGTGGCCGGCCTCGGCGCCGATTCGGACTACGCCGCCGTCTTCATTCCCGGTGGGCACGGCGCGTTGATCGGCCTGCCGGAGAGCGCGGCGGTGAAGGCCGCGCTGCAATGGGCCATGGCCGAGCAGCGCCACATCATCACCCTCTGCCATGGCCCGGCGGCGCTGCTGGCGGCGGGCGTCGACGAAGCCGAGGGTGCCTCGCTGTTCCGTGGCTACCGCATCTGTGCCTTCCCCGACGCAATGGACCGGCAGACACCGGGGATCGGCTACATGCCCGGGCAGCTGCGTTGGTTCTTCGGTGAACGGCTGGCCCAGCAGGGGGTGCAGATCGTCAATGAGGGCATCGATGGCAGCGTACTGCAGGATCGCCTGCTGCTGACCGGCGACAGTCCGCTGGCCGGCAACGCGTTGGGCAAGCTGGCCGCGCGTACGCTGCTCGATGCGCTGGCGGGGCGCTGAGCCAATGCCTGCGCTGGTGCCCGCGCTGCTGGAACTGGAACAGGCGCGGTCATTGCCGGCGGTGGGCGGCGTGCTGCGCGCCGCCGCCTCACCATTGGGCTACGACCGCCTGTTGGTGTTTGCCACCGGAACCGGGCTGGAGCGCGACGCACAGCGTGTGTACTGGATTGAAGGTGACTGGTTCGGCGACGGCAGCGATAGCGGACTCGCCCGCTACCTGCACGCCTGTCCGGTCAACCGCCATGTGCTGGACAGCAATGCGCCGTTCTTCTGGAGCAAGCGCGACGGCGTGCGTGGCGAGCGCTACCAGGTGGTGAAGCAGCCTCGCGGCGATGGCCTGCATGGGTTGCAGGTGCCGGTGTTCGGCCCGACCGGTCTGGAGGGTGCGGTCAGTTTCGCCGGCACCTCGATTGATGCGTCCGCCAGCGCGCGCCTGCTGCTTGAAATGGTCGGCACGTCAGTCTTCCGCGCGGCGCGGCGGCTTGCCGAAGCGCCGGCCGACATCCGCGCGGGCGCGCTGAGCGCACGCGAACGCGAGGTGCTGCGCTGGGTCGCCGCTGGACGGCGCCAGGCAGAGATAGCGGCCACGCTGGGGCTGTCTGCGCGCACCGTTGAGAACCACCTGCGGCGAGCGCGGCAACGACTGGGCGTGGCCACCACCGCGCAGGCAGTGCGCGCGGCAGGCCGCCGTGGCGAGATTGAAGATTGATCAGGATGGAGGCACTTCCTGCTGCCTGATCAGCGTGCGGCATACGCCCTGTGCATCTGCGCGATTGCAGAAGGCAGGCGACGGGATGAGCTACGACCCGTGATCGCCGGTGCGCGGTCCACCGGGCGGGGCGTTCATCGCCCGCCCGGCATCCGCGAGCCACCCATCCCTGCATAACGCTGCCCTCGCATTCGTGGCATGCTCTGTGAAACCGTTTTCATGGAATGGAGGGATTCCACGATGTTGTCGCGTTTCCGTCGCCCCGCGCTGTCTGCGCTGCTGGCGCTTGCCCTGCCTCTGACCAGCGCCTGGGCCGCAGCCCCTGCGCCGTTGAAGGTGATGTCGTTCAATGTGCGCACCCCGGCCGATACCGAACCCGGCAAGCGCTGGCCCGACCGTCGCGATGCGATGGTGAAGGTCATCCTCGACGCGCACCCAGCGGTGATCGGTACCCAGGAGCTGGTGCAGGAGCAGGCCGATTACCTTGCCCAGCACCTGCCCGGATACCGCTGGTTCGGCGAGGGCCGCCGCGGCGGCAGCGGCGACGAGCACATGGGCGTGTTCTACGACAGCAAGGTGCTGGCGATCGAGGAATCAGGCAACTTCTGGCTGTCTGATACGCCCGATGTGCCCGGCAGCATCACCTGGGGCAACCTGTATCCACGCATGGTCACCTGGGCGCTGTTCCGCCGCATCGATGACGGCCGCCGCTTCTATTTCATGGATACCCACCTGCCCTACCGCGACGAGGACGAACCACGCCGGGTGAAGGGTGCCGAGCTGATCGGCAGGCGCGTGGCCGGCCTGGCGGCCGACCTGCCGGTGGTGCTGACCGGTGACTTCAACAGCGAACCCGGCGGCGACACCTACAAGGCATTCACCCGCGTACTGCACGACACCCGTGCCCAGGTGAAGACACCGCAGGGCCCGCGACTGACCTTCCACGATTTCACTGGCAAGGCCACCGCGCAGCTGGACTGGGTGCTGGTGCGCGGTTTCCGCGCGCGCAGCTTCCTGACCGATGACCGCCGCATCGATGGCGTGCTGCCATCGGATCATTTCCCGCTGGTGGTCGAACTGGACTGGCCGAAGCACTGACCCCGCACGGCAGCCGCAGCTACAGCGGCGGCTGCCGCGACAGCAGGCGATACAGGGCCTGATGCTGATCGCGCGCCTGGCAGATGCGGGCCCCTATCGCCAGGAACACGGCGACGCCGATCAGGCCCAGCCCCAGCATCGAATCCTGCAGGCGCAGGAAACCGACCGCTGCGGCCATCGTCGCCAGCACCAGCAGCACCACGACCGCCACTGACAGACCCGCACCCGGTGGACCCGGATCGCCGTACAACATCCGTTGTGTATCCCGCCTTCCGTCCGCCATTGCCTGTCCTCCCGAGTGCCTGACCCACTAGTTACACGGCGAGCCCGCAATCCGGCAGAGTCAGAAACGTCACGAAGGTGAAGACGTACGCGGAATGCACCGCGCTACCCTGCCGCGTACCCCTCGAACTGCGGAGCAGCACATGGCACACCAGAGCCGGCTGGCAGGATTCATCATCGACTGCCAGGACCTTCCCGCCGACGAAGGCGCCCGTTTCTGGGCCGCCGCGCTCGGTCTGCAGGCACAGGCGGCGCGTGCCGAAGGAGGCGCCGAGTATGCCGACCTGCTGGGCGCACCGGCGGGCCTGGACGTTGAAGTCCAGCGGGTCGATCACCCGTCACGGGTGCATCTGGACATCGAGAGCGACGACATCGATGCCGAGGCCGACCGCCTGGAGAAGCTCGGCGCGCGACGGATAGGCTTCGTCAAGCGCTGGTGGGTAATGGAAGCACCGACCGGCCATCGCTTCTGCATCGTGCGCATGCGCGAGCGCGAGGTGCCGGCCAATCAGTGGCCCTGAAAGAGCAAGGGGACGGAAGCCACGGCCTCCGTCCCCCCGGAGTCACTGCACCTGCGCCACGCTCGGTTGCTGCGGTGATTGCCCCCAGCCTCCGAGCGCCTTGTACACGCCCACCACGCTGACATTGACCTCGGACTCGGCCGCCGCCAACGCATCATCGGCTGCCAGCTGCGTGCGCTGCGCATCCAGCAGGGTCAGGAAGTCCTCCGAGCCCTCGCGATAACGGATCTGCGCCAGCGATTCGGCACGCCGTGCCGCCTGCGCCTGCTCGACCACGATCGCCAACCGTGCCTGCTGCTTGGAATAGCGGGTCAGCGCGTTCTCGGTGTCTTCCAGGGCCAGCAGTACCGCCTGCTCATACTGCGCGGCCACGCCTTCGGCTTCAGCCTTGCTGGCGCGCAGGCGTGCACGCACGGTGCCGAAGTCGAATGCCGCCCAGCTCAGCGACGGGGTCAGCGACCAGGCCTTGTTGTTGCCATTGACCAGGCCGCTGGCATCGCCACCGAGGAACCCGACGAAGCCGGACAGCGACAACCGCGGGAACAGGTCCGCCGTGGCCACGCCCACGCGTGCGGTCGCAGCCGCCAGGCGACGCTCGGCCACGCGCACGTCGGCACGCTGGCGCAGCAGTTCGCGGGTATCGCCCAGCGGCAGTGCCTTGGCGAAGGCCGGTACGTCGTGCGGCGCGAGCATGTCAGTCAGCACTTCCGGGCGCTGGCCGAGCAGCACGGCCAGCCGGTTGCGCGACTGCGCCTCGGCCACTTCCAGCAACGGGATGTCAGCCTCGATCGCCTTCAGGCGGGCACGGCTGCTCTGCACATCCAGCTCGCTGCCTGCGCCCAGCTGCCAGCGCGCCTCTGTCAGCTTCTGCGTATCGCGCAGGTTTTCCAGCGTGTGCTGGGCCACCGCGATGCGCTTCTGCGTACCGCGCAGCTCGAAGTAGTTGCGCGCCACTTCAGCGGCGATCAGGACCTGCGCATCGGCCAGGTTGGCCTGCTCGGCACCGAGGTCGGCGCGTGCGGCTTCAGCAGCACGGCGCTTGCGGCCGAACAGATCCAGCTCCCAGCCGGCGTCGAAGCCGAGCTGGTAGCTTTCACTGAACACCCGCTGCCCACCCAGCTGCGGATCGGGTTGCTTGCGGCGGTCGTAGCTGCCGCCAGCGGTGACGTGCGGAGCCTGGTCGAGGCGGCTTTCCACGAACACCGCGCGGGCCTGGCTGACGCGGGCCACGGCCACGCGAAGGTCCAGGTTGTCCGACAGTGCGCCGTGCACCAGCTGTTCCAGCACCGGATCATCGAACTGCGCCCACCAGCTGGCGACCGGCGAAGCGGTACTGAACACCGGCTGCTGTGCACCCTGCAGGACCACCGGTTCCTGCACCGGGGCCTTGTAATTCGGGCCGACGCTGACACAGCCCGCCAGCACCAGGCTGGAGACGGCCATCGCCAACGTGCGGATCACCATGGCAGCACCTCGCCCAGGTAGGTGAAGCTGCCGCTGGCGCCGGATTCACCGATCAACGCCATTTCCACGCTGGAACGTGCGCCTTCGCTGATTTCGATTTCGCCGTTGCCGCCGTTCATGTCGGTCTTCACGTAACCCGGATGCACGGTGTTGACCTTGATCGGGGTATTGCGCAGTTCGTAGGCCAGACTCAAGGTCCAGCTGTTCACCGCCGCCTTAGAGGCATTGTAGGCCGGGATCTTGAAATCGTAGATGCCCGACGCCGGGTCGGCGTGCAGGGTCTGCGAGCCGAGCATGCTCGATACGTTGACGATGCGCCCGGACTTGGCCTGCTTGACCAGCGGCAGGAAGGCCTGGGTGACCGCCACCAGCGCATACACGTTGGTATCGAAAGTGCGCTTCCAGGTATCGAGTGACTGTTCCGACGGTGCCTGCGCCGGGTTCTCGATCATGATGCCGGCGTTGTTGACCAGGATGTCGAGACGACCATGGCGCTGGCGCACCTGCTCGACCGCTTCGGCGATGCTGGCCGCGTCGGTCACGTCCAGTTGCAGGGCTTCGACCGGCAGGCCTTCAGCCTGCAGCTTCAGTGCCAGCTCCACGGCGGTCTCACGCTTGCGACCGGCCAGCAGCGTGTGCACGCCAGCCTGGGCCAGCTGGCGCACAGTTTCCAGGCCGATGCCACGGGTGGCGCCGGTGACCAGCGCGATCTTGTTCTGATGGGTGTTCATGGATGCATGCCTTGTGAGGGGAAAGCCGCCACCGGCCAATGACCGGCGGCGACGGGGTTCCATATCAGTGGTGGATGGTCGGCTCGCCGTGCTGCACCAGCTGTCCACCACCGTTGCGGGTGACGAACTTGCGCAGGGCCACGTAGAACACCGGGGTGAGGAACAGGCCGAACAGGGTCACGCCCAGCATGCCGGCGAACACGGTGATACCGGTCACCGAGCGCACTTCGGCGCCTGCACCGTGCGACAACACCAGCGGCACGGTGCCGGCGATGAACGCGATGGAGGTCATCACGATCGGGCGCAGACGCAGGCGGCAGGCTTCCAATGCCGCTTCAACGATGCCCTTGCCGCCCATCTCCAGCTCTCTGGCGAATTCGACGATCAGGATCGCGTTCTTGCACGCCAGGCCCATCAGCACCACCAGGCCGACCTGCACGAACACGTTGTTGTCACCACCGGTCAACCACACGCCGAACAGCGCGGACAGCAGGGTCATCGGCACGATCAGGATCACCGCCAGCGGCAGCGACCAGCTCTCGTACAGCGCGGCCAGCACCAGGAAGGCCAGCATGATCGCCACCGGGAACACGATGAAGGCCGCCTTGCCCTGGGTCGCCTGCTGGTAGCTCAGGTCGGTCCATTCGGTGGTCATGCCCACCGGCAGCACCTTGCCGGCGATCTCGGTCAGCTTGTTCATCGCCTCGGCCGAGGACAGCAGGCGCGGATCGGCTTCACCGGCCAGGTCCGCTGCCGGATAGCCATTGAAGCGCAGCACCGGGTCCGGGCCGAAGGTCTGCTTGATGGTGACCATCGAACCGATCGGCACCATTTCGCCGCGGTCGTTGCGGGTCCGCAGCTTGCCGATGTCTTCGACCGTCTCGCGGTACGGACCATCGGCCTGGGCGATCACCTGCCAGGTGCGGCCGAACTGGTTGAAGTCGTTGACGTAGGCCGAACCCAGGTAGGTCTGCAAGGTGTCGAACAGCTCGGTGAGCTGCACGCCCTGTGCCTTGGCCTTGACGCGGTCCACCTCGGCATCGAGCTGCGGCACGTTGGCCTGGTAGCTGGAAATCGGGAAGGCCATGCCCGGGGTCTGCGCGACGGTGCCCTGCATGGCCTGCACCGCATTCTGCAGCGCGCCGTAACCCAGGTTGCCGCGGTCCTCGATGAACATCTGGTAGCCGTTGCCGTTGCCCAGGCCGAGGATCGGCGGCGGCATCATCGCGAACGCGAAGCCTTCCTGCAGGCCCGCGATCTTCTGGTTGATCTCGGCATTGATCTGCGCAGCGGTACGGCCATGACGCTCGGCGAACGGCTTGAGCGGAATGAACGCCACGCCGGTGTTGGGCGTGTTGGTGAACTGCAGCGCGTTCAGGCCCGGGAACGAGATGGTGTGGGCCACGCCGTCGGTTTCCTGGGCGATCTTGGCCACCTTGCGCAGCATTTCATCGGTGCGCGCGATCGACGAGCCCTCCGGCAGCTTCACGCCGGCGATCAGGTACAGCTTGTCCTGGGTCGGGATGAAGCCCGGCGGCACCAGCTTGAAGATCACGCCGGTACCGACCAGCAGGATCGCGTAGACCACGAACACCGCACCGCGGCGGCCGAGGATGCGGGCCACGCCACGCTCGTATTTCTCCGAGCTGGACTTGAAGAAGCGGTTGAACGGACGGAACACCCAGCCGAACAGGCGGTCGATCAGGCGGCTCGGGCCGTCCTTCGGCGCACCATGGGCCTTCAGCAGGCGCGCGGCCAGGGCCGGCGACAGGGTCAACGAGTTGATCGCCGAGATCACCGTGGAAATAGCGATGGTGACAGCGAACTGCTTGTAGAACTGGCCGGTGACACCGGACAGGAAGGCCATCGGCACGAACACGGCACACAGCACCAGCGCGATCGCCACGATCGGGCCGGACACTTCGCGCATGGCCTGGTGGGCTGCGGCGGTGGGTGACAGGCCTTCCTCGATGTTGCGCTCGACATTCTCCACCACCACGATCGCGTCGTCGACCACGATGCCGATCGCCAGCACCAGGCCGAACAGGCTCAGCGTATTGATCGAGAAGCCCAGCAGGTACAGCGCGGCGAACGTACCCACCACCGACACCGGCACCGCGATCAACGGAATGATCGACGCACGCCAGGTCTGCAGGAACAGGATCACGACCAGCACCACCAGGGCGATCGCTTCCAGCAGCGTGGAAACCACGGCCTTGATCGAGTCGCGCACGAAGATGGTGGTGTCATACACCGCTTCGTACTTCACATCGGCCGGCATGGTCTTCTGCATCTCGTCCATCGTCGAGATGACCTGATCGCGGATTTCCAGCGCGTTGGCACCCGGCGACTGGAAGATACCGATACCCACCGCGTTCTTGCCGTCCAGCTGCGAGCGCAGGGTGTAGTCGCCCGCACCCAGTTCCAGGCGGGCCACGTCGGACAGGCGCACGATCTCGCCATCGGTGCCGCTCTTGAGCACGATGTCGCCGAATTCCTTTTCGGTCTTCAGACGGCCCTGGGCATTGATCAGGGTCAGGAACTTGCTGTCCGGCAGCGGTTCGGCGCCGAGCTGGCCGGCCGAAACCTGCACGTTCTGCTCGCGCATGGCGCGCACCACGTCGCTGGCGGTCAGGCCGCGCGAAGCCACCTTGTCCGGATCCAGCCAGGCACGCATGGCGTAGTCGCCGCCACCGAAGATCTGCGCGTCACCCACGCCCGGAATACGCGCCAGCGCATCCTTGACGTGCAGGCGCGCGTAGTTGCGCAGGTACAGGGTGTCGTACTTGCCTTGCGGCGAGGTCAGGTGCACCACCATCAGGAAGGTCGGCGACTGCTTCTGCGTGGTCACGCCCTGCCGGCGCACGTCCTCGGGCAGCCGCGCCTGCGCCTGCGCCACGCGGTTCTGCACCTTCACCGCCGCCGCGTCCGGGTCGGTGCCCGGGCGGAAGGTGACGGTCATCTGCAGCACGCCGTCCGAGCCGGCCACCGACTTCAGGTACATCATGCCTTCGACGCCGTTGATGGCCTCTTCGAGCGGTGTGGCGACGGTCTCGGCAATGACCTTGGGGTTGGCGCCCGGATAGACCGTGCGCACGACCACCGACGGCGGCACCACTTCGGGGTACTCGCTGATCGGCAGGATTGGAATCGTGATCAGACCTGCGGCGAAGATCACGATCGACAGCACCGCCGCGAAGATCGGCCTGTCGATGAAGAAACGGGAAAAGTCCATGGAGGAATTCCTGGGAAAGGCATTCGGCGGGCAACAGCCACCCTGCCCCTCGTCGATACGACGAAGGCAGGGAAGGCTGCCGCTGGCGCCGGCAGCTAAGCGGGGACGCGGATCAGGAGCGGGCGGATCAGTGGTTCAGCGCAGCGGTGGCATCACGGCCAGGTGCCGGCGCAGCCTGCGGCTGCATCGCCACGGCCTTGGCCTGCACCGGCATGCCCGGCATGAAGACCTTCTGCACGCCGTCGATGATCACCTTGTCGCCGGCGGCCAGGCCGTGCTCGACAATGCGCAGGCCATCGGCGGTGCGGCCGAGCTGGATGTCACGGCGCTGGGCCTTGCCATCCTTGTCGACCACGTAGACGTACTTGCGGTCCTGGTCGGTCAGCACGGCCTTGTCGTCGATCAGCAGGGCCTGGAACTGGCCGCTGCCGAGCAGCTGCACGCGGGCGAACAGGCCCGGCGTAAACTGGCGATCGGCGTTGTCCAGCAGCGCACGGACGCGGATGGTCCCGGTACTGCGGGCCACCTGGTTGTCGAGGAAGTCGACCTTGCCCGTGTGCGGATAGCCTTCTTCACCGGACAGGCCGACCTTCACCGGCAGCGCGCTGTCACGCTCGCTCGGGCGCTCGCCCTTGCGTGCCATCTGGGCGTAGCGCAGGAAGGTGCTTTCGTCAGCATCGAAGTAGACGAACACCGTGTCCAGCGAGACCAGCGTGGTCAGCACGCTGGCGCTGTCGCCGGCGGTGACCAGGTTGCCGGCGGTGACCATCGCGCGGCCGGCACGGCCGTCGATCGGTGCCCGTACCTTGGTGAACTCAAGATTGAGGCGGGCTGCATCCAATGCTGCCTGCGCGGCCTGCACGGCGGCGCCGGACTGGTCGGCAGCCGCACGGCGCTGCTCGGCGGTCTCGGTGGAGATCGCCTGCTGCTCGGACAGCCGCTTGGCGCGCTCGGACTCGCTGCGGGCCAGCGTGGCCTGGGTACGGGCGCGGGCCAGTTCGGCGGCCGCCCGATCGTACTCGGCCTGGTAACTGCGCGCGTCGATGGTGAAGAGCACTTCGCCCTTCTTCACTTCCTGGCCTTCGACGTAGTTGACCTTGTCGATGTAACCGGACACGCGCGGACGCAGTTCAACGCTCTGCACCGCTTCGACGCGGCCACTGAACTCGTCCCACTGGCTGACCTGCTTGACCAGTACCGGCGCGGCGCTGACCTGCGGCGGCGGCGGTGCACCGGCTTCTTCGGCATGGCCGCCGCTGCAGGCTGCAAGCACGGCCGCGGCGAGGATCGACACGCCGGCCATCGCAATGCGATGTCCGAAACGATGTGGGGTGGTATTGGGGGAAGTCATGGCATGCATCCGTACGGAGGGGTGGTACAGCTATATGGGAACGTGTTGCAAAAATCGGCGGCGAATACTGCGACCTCAACCATGGTCGAGGTCAAGCGATGCCTGCGGTGTCGCGCCAAAGCGGAGGAACTTCCAGGTGCAGCAGGCCACGCGGCAATTCGGCATCGCTGCTGTCGCAGCGGACGATGGCGCGGTTGTCGCGGCACCCATCAAGCAGGGAGACCACACGACGACCGACCAGCAGCGAGCTGGGCCACTCGATGCAGGCATTGGCCGCGTTGGCCGGGGTACACACCGGGCTGCAGACTTCCAGCATCTGCGCGCGCACGCCCAGCGCCTGCGCTTCCTGGTGCACCACCTGCGCGTACATGCGCAGTGCGGCGGTGGTGATCGAGGTCTCGCCGTAGCCCGCCCAGGGCTTGGCGTTGGCCGGGCTGCCGATCATCACGTAGCGGCGCGCATGCACGTTGTCCTGCAACAGCGGCAGCAGGTGGCGCACGGCGTGCACGTGCGGCATCAGGTCGGCCTGCATCGCGCCCAGCAGCTCGTCGCCGTTGCGGTCGATCACCCGGCCGCGACGGTAGGGGCCACCCATTGCCGCGATCACCGCCGCCAGCGGACGCGGGCGCTGCGCGATGCGCTCGGCCAACGCGCGTGCCGAGCCGTCGTCGCTGAGCGAGCCCAGCAGCGTCTCCAGTCCGGGCTCATCCGCGAACTGCTCATGCAGCGCGGCCAGCCGGCCCGGATCGCGGCCAACCACCAGCACCGGGCTGCCGGCTTCCAGCAACGCGCCGACCACGCCCTGGCCGACGGCACCGGTACCGCCAAGGACCAGGACTTCGGGCGTCAGTATCCCATTCACGGGACATTTCCTCCCAAATCCGGGATAGTCCCAATTCGACGCAGGCGGTCGCCCTTGTGCGGGACCAGGCGGATGGCACCGCCACGCTGCTGACGCATGGGCGCGGTAAACTCACGAAAGTCCTTGTGTACCAAGGAACTCGGACGGGCTTCGACGGTCATCGCCAGGTCCAGGGTGTTCTGGCCGGCGTTCCGGAGTCGAGCAAGAATGTTGCGCAGGCTCATGGCGGACGGGCTCCAATTAACGAATGGCGCCACGATAGACCCCAAACCTTTACTTGATTAGTCCTGATTAAGGGGAATAATCATCCCGCTCCCGGTCCAATCGTTCTGTCACGATTGTCCCATCCCCGACGTCCAGGATCCCCGACCATGTCCCACGATCTCAACGAGACGCTGATCTTCGTCAAAGTGGTCGAGCAAGGCAGCTTCATTGCCGCTGCCAAATCGCTCGGCCTGCCCAAGACCACGGTCAGCCGCAAAGTGCAGGAGCTGGAAACGCGCCTGGGCGCGCGCCTGCTGCACCGGACCACGCGCCGCCTCGGCCTGACCGAAGCCGGTTCGATCTATCACGAACATTGCCAGCGCATCGCACGCGAGCTTGAAGAGGCCGAAAGCGCGGTGAGCCAGCTGCAGTCCGGCCCGCGCGGCTGGCTGCGCTTCACTGTGCCCTACTCGATCGGCATCACCTGGATTGCGCCGCTGCTGGGCCAGTTCCATGCGCAGTATCCAGAGATCCGCCTGGACATGCACATGGGTAACGAGAAGCTGGACCTGATCGCCGGTGAAGCGGACCTGGCGCTGCGCGTGGGTGCCCTGCCCGATTCCAATCTGGTCGCGCGCAAGCTGGGCAGCCTGCGCACGCAGGTGTTCGCCAGTCCGGCCTACATTGAGCGCTATGGCGAACCGCTGCATCCGGAAGAGCTGCAGTTCCATCGCATCCTGGCAATGCGCAAGCCGTACCACACCGGCAATTCGCCGCGCTTCACCTGGCAGCTGGGCGAGAACGGCGGCGAGCTGCGCGATTTCCCGGTCACCCCGCTGATGACCGCCAACGACATGTCTGCGTTGAATGGTGCATTGGTCTGTGGCGAAGGCCTGCTGCTGACCGGTGATGTGATGGCCAAGCCGTTCGTCGAATCGGGGATGGTGCGCCGCGTGCTGGCCGGCTGGACCGGCCCGGAAGTGGACTTCAATGCCGTGTTCGCCGGCGGCCGCCTGGTCTCGCCGAAGGTGCGTGCGTTTGTCGACTTCCTGGTCGAGAAGCTCAACTTCGATGCCAACTACATGCTGGCGCAGTGCCCCGGCGCGAAGCTGGCACAGCAGCAGAAGGCACAGGAAGATGCCGCGCTGGAAAGCAGTGGCAAGCGGATACTGGAGAAGGTGGCCGCCTCGGCGGCGTAACCTGCAACAAGAGCGCTTATCCATCTCTTGGTAGATGCCGACCTTGGCCGGCATGGCTTGCAGAGGGAGTCGAGCCCGGCTCGACTCTGCATGCGCTGTCGGCGTGCCGAGCAACGCTCGGCACCCACAAAAATGCCGCCTGCAAGGGCGGCATTTTCGTTCCGGCCGATGGCCGGACCGGCTCAAGCAGTAACGCTACGCGTTACTGCTTGAGCGGAATCACGCGAATCTCGACGCGGCGGTTCTTGGCGCGGCCGGCATCGGTGCTGTTGTCGGCAATCGGGTACGCCTTGCCGGCGCCCAGCGTTTCGATACGCACGCTCTGCACGCCCTGGCCGATCAGGTACTGCGCGACCGAGTCGGCGCGTTCCTTCGACAGGCGATTGTTGACTGCGTCGCTGCCGATGCTGTCGGTGTGGCCAACCACCTCGATCATGGTCTGGTTGTACTCACGCAGCGTACCGGCCACGCCGTTGAGCGAGCCATAGAACTGCGGCTTCAGGGTCGCCTTGCCGAAGTCGAAGGTGATGCCGTCCGGCAGGTTCAGCATGATGTTGTCGCCCTGGCGCTGCACATCGATGCCGGTGTTGGCGGTGCGCTCGCGCAGTGCACGTTCCTGGCGATCCTGGTACTGGCCGACGGCGGCACCGCTGAGTGCGCCGATACCGGCACCGATCAGCGCGTGCTGGCGCCGCTCGGTAGCACTGTCGCCGGTCAGCAGGCCGGCCGCCACGCCGATGGCCGTACCGATCAGCGCGTTGCGGCCGGTCCGGTTCTGCTGTTCGGTCGGGTTGCCGTACTGGTCACTCTGCACATAGGAGCCGCCGGTGGCGCAGGCCGACAGGACGGCCGCACTCATCAGGGCCAGTGCGACGTTGCGGGTGGTGTTGCGGATCATGAGGTTCTCCTTGGTTTCCGGTCGGCCGGCGGCTTGCGGGCGCAGAGAGAATAAACAGCCGAATGCGATGTCGGGATGATGATCCGGTGCGCCGACAGGGCCGCGTTCAGCTAACTGACCGGATCGCTCGGGTCACCCTTTACCCCGCCCCCGACTGGCGGTATGCCGCCAGCGCAGCGTCGCGGCCCTCAGCCAGGTCCACCATCGGCGTGCGTGGATAGTCAGGCGCGTGTGCTGCCAGGAGCAGGGGATGCTGCCACGGCGCAAACCGCGCCTTCACCGGCAGTGCCGCCAGCTCGGGCACCCAGCGGCTGATGTAGCGGGCCTGCGGATCGAACTTCTCGGCCTGGGTGACCGGGTTGAACACCCGGAAGTACGGCGCGGCATCGGCGCCGGTCCCGGCCACCCATTGCCAGCCCATCGTGTTGTTGGCCAGGTCGGCATCGACGAGGGTGTCCCAGAACCAGCGCGCGCCATGCAGCCAGTGCGCGCGGAGGTGCTTGCACAGGTAGCTGGCCACGATCATCCGCACCCGGTTATGCATGTAGCCGGTGTGCCACAGCTCGCGCAGTCCGGCATCAACGATCGGCACGCCGGTGTTGCCGCGCTGCCAGTCGTGCAGTTGCGCTGCAGTCGGTGCCGCCCAGGGGAAGCGGTCGAAACGCGGATTGAGGTTGTCCGTGGGCGTCTTCGGAAAGTGATGCAACAGGTGGTAGGCGAAATCACGCCAGCCCAGTTGCCGCAGATAGCCGTCGATGTCGGCATCGGTGCCGGCACTGCGCAGTCTTTCCAGCGCATGCGCGATGCGCCAGGGTGCGATTTCGCCGAAATGCAGGTGCGGCGACAGCCGCGAGGTGCCCACGCGGTCCGGCAGGTCTCGCTGCTCGCGGTAACCGCGCAAGGCGCCGTCCTCGAACACCGACAGCGCCTCCAGCGCACCGGCTTCACCCGGCTGCCAGTACTCCCAGAAGCCGGTATCCCAATCCAGCGTCGGTGCAAGCTGGAGATCATCAAGTGCGAGGCTGTCGACCGCGTGCGGCGCCAGTGCCTCCGGTGCGGCCTGCAGTGCCGGCAGGCGCCAATGACTGAGCACGTTGCGCCAGTAAGGCGTGAACACCTTGTACGGCTGTCCCTGCTGGGTGGCGATGTCCCAGGGCTCGAACAACAGGCTGCCATTGCAGCTCTGCGCGTCGACGCCCTGCTCGCGCAGCGTGCGCTTGATGGTAGCGTCGCGAGGCTGGGTGGCCGGCTCGTACTTGCGGTTCCAGTACACCGCCTCGGCGCCGGTCTGCTCGATCAGCAACTGCAGGGCCGGCAGGCTGTCACCACTGCGCAGCACCAGCGACGAGCCGCGCGCGCGCAGGTCCGCATCCAGCGCGGTCAGTGAACGGTGGCGCCACGCATCGGAGGCAGCACCGGGCACCCACTCGCCCTCCTCGTGCGGCGCGTGGACGTAGACCGGCACCACATCGTGGCCCGCGTCCAGCGCGGCCTGCAGGGCCGGATTGTCCTGCAGCCGCAGATCACGACGGAACCATACCAACGCTACCGACACAGGCAATGCCTTCGTTGTGGAAGGCGGCCATGATAGCCAGCGGTGGTGAAGGCGATGCGCGCAGACGCCGTCTGCTAGGCTGCATGGCCGCTGCCCGTTGGACTCTGACATGGATGATCTGCACGCCTCATTCGCCCGCTTCGGGCTGCTGCATGCCCAGCACGAGCGTGACTGGCAGGGCCCGTTCCCGCTGCCCCCGGTACTGGCACGCTTCTACGCGCAGGTCGGGCCGCTGGGCGAAGAGATCAATGCCCGGGTAGGCACCGCCGGCATCACCGTTCCCGGCCTTGATGTCTGGATACCGCCGCTGAAACGCCTGTGGAGCCATCAGGCCGGCTATCGATGGCATGGCATCAGCGGCGAACGGATCAACGACTGGCCCTCGAACTGGCTGGTGATTGCCGATCGCAGCGCTGATCCGTTCATCCTCGATCTGGACGACGGCCGTGTGCTGTTCAGCCATCACGGTGCCGGCCTGCTGGATGCCGTCGAAATGACTGCCGACGTGCCGACCCTGATGGCGGCTCTGGCTGCAGCGGGTACGGTGTACCTCGATGCCGGCGATGACCTCTACAACGACGATGACGATGGCGGCATCCGTCCTGAACACCAGGAGGCAGCCGTACAGGCGGTGGCCCAGGTACTGGGCGACCGCCTGCAGGCCGAATCGTTCATCGAGACGTTGCTGGACTGAATCCACGCATGGCGTGGATCTACCTTTCGAAGCGGTTCATCGCTTCGCTGATCAGCGCCCGCGCCTCGGCGGCGTTGCCCCAACCGTTGAGCTGCACCGGGTTGCTCCCGACCGGCAGGTCCTTGTAGACCCGGAAGAACGCTTCGATGCGCTGTCTTTCGATCTCCGGCAGATCGGCCAGGTCGCGGATGTTGGCGTAGGTCGGGTCAACCTTGTCGGTCGGTACGCCGATGATCTTCTCGTCATGCTCGCCGCCGTCGATCATCTTCAGGTAGCCGATCGGCCGGAAGCGTACGATCACGCCCGGATGCAGGGGTTCACGGGTCAGCACCAGCGCGTCCAGCGGATCGTTGTCGCCAGCCAACGTGCGCGGCATCGAACCGTAGTTGGCCGGATAGGCGACCGGCATCGACTGGAAGCGGTCCACATGCACCAGGCCGTCTTCCTTGATCTCGTACTTGGTGAAGCTGCCGGCCGGAATCTCCACCGCCAGATTCATTTCCTGCGGGGCTTCCCTTGGTTGGGCCACCAGGAACGGATGCAGCACGGTATCGGCAGCGGTCACCGCTGTCGCGAGCAGGAGCAGGGCCCCGCCGATGGCAGCCATGGGGACAAGACGGCGTACGGTTTTCATCTGGATCTCCTCATTCCCAGCAGCGATCGGCGCGGCCCTTGGCAGTGTGCGCACGCGGGCAGCCACGCTGCGTGATGCGGCCTTCGGTCAGCTCCATGCGCTGTTTCCCCCCCTTGGCATCGCGGCGCAGTTCGAAGGCATCGTAGAGACGGCCGGTCACGGTGCGCGCTTCATAACGCAGGCGCTGCGGGTCGATGTTCAACACCTGGAACAACTGGGTGTCTTCGGCCACTGGGTTCATCGTCCTGCGCGCCTCATCGGACACGCGGTACTGTTTCGGTCCGGCTACAGTCACCACGTACTGCGGCGTTGCGGCCTGCCCTTCGCCACGGCGGCCATAGGTGTGGTCGTGGCCCTGCAGCACCAGATCGACGTTGTGGCGGCGTACCACCGGCAACAGTGCGTCACGCAACGCGGCGTTCTCGCGCCCTTCGCGCGGCGAGTAGAACGGCTGGTGCAGCAACACGATGGTCCACGGCTGCGGATTGCCGGTCAGCACCTTGTCCAGCCATTGTGCCTGTGCCGTAGCGGTGCCGAGGTCGAGTGCCGATGTGCCGTCTACCACGGCCACGCGCACGCCCTGCGCATCGAACCAGTAGCTGCTCTGCTGCGCAGCGCTGGCACCATTGCCCGGCAACGCGAACGTGACCGGCCAGTGGCGGCCCAGCACGCGGCGCTCCTGCGGGGTGTCCTCGAATTCCTCGAAGTACTCATGATTGCCTATGGCCGGCGCCACGAACGTTTCCTGCGCCAGCCAGCCGACGGCAGCAAACCACTCGCCCCACTCGCTGTCATCCATGTTGTCGCCGCCGCTGACCAGGTCGCCGGCAAACAGGCTCATGCGTGCCTGCGGTGCGGCCTTCTGCGCGGCACGCACCACGCGACTGACATGGCTGACGTTCTTGTTCTGGGTATCGCCGAAGTAAAGCAGGGTCAGCGGCTGGTCGGCGGCAGCCAGCGTGCGCAGCTGGTTCCATGCACTCCAACTGCCGTTTCCCTGCACACGGTAGACGTACTGGGTATCCGGCTGCAGGCCATCGATATCTGCACGATGGTGGTGCGACAGGCCGTTCTCGGTCTGCAGCGCGCGGGTCGTCGCACGAACCTGGCGGATGCCTTCGATGGCCGGCGAATCTGCGGCCATTGCGATCTCCAGCAGCGGCGCCTGCACGCTGCCATCGGTGCGCCAGGCCACTGCGAACCCATGGCTGGGATCGACCGCCGGCGAGGCGACGATGCGGTCCGGCACCGTCGTCGCTGCGTAGTGGCGGCTACCTGCCGGCACCTGGGTATTCGGCTCAGCCGCCGCGAACGACAGCGACGGCAGCGCCAGCAGCAGACCCAGGGCCAGCGTGCGCATCACGCGCTGCCGGCTCATGCGCCACACTCCAGCGGCAACGCCAGTTGCTTGGCGATGCTCTCCCAGTCGAACGCCACCACGCCCTGGTCGTCATGCACGGCATAAAGCGCACCGTGCGGGAAGCGCGTGCTGGCTTGCTGCATCATCCAGATGCCATCGGTGTTGGCCACGGTATTGCCCTGGAACGCGCCGACCGGCTTCAGCGTGTGCCGGTCGAACAGATGGAACACGCTGCGCTGCTTGCCCTGTTCGGTGGTGATCCACCAGCCATCCTTGCCGCAGGTGCGCAGGGCCACGCCTTCGGCCTGTGCCTTGAACACGTCGCGGCCGAAGGTGGTGCCGGTGAAGCGGCCCGCGAGGGTGTAGACCTTGAACTCGCTGGCGTAGCTCTCGTCCTCTTCGGCGATCAGCAGGCGGTCGTTCTCGGGATCGCCCCAGATCGACTCGACCACGCGCAGCGCACCAGTCTCGGTGGTATCGCCGATGCTGGCCACCCGCTTCGCGTCGACCTTCTCACCATTGCGGGTCACGTGATACTGGCGCACGCGCTTGTCCAGCTCGGCCAGCGGCGGCAGGATGTCGCGCCCCTGTGCATCCTCGCCGTTGTCCCAGGAGTCGGTGACGTAGACGCTGTAGCCATCGGCACGGCGGTCGACCCACAGCCCGTAAGGCTTGCGCAGGTCGTCCGCCGCGAACGTCGCCAGCGGCGCGAAGTCCGGCAGGCGCAGTACCTGCACGCGGTGATTGTCGCGCTCCACGATCCACAGCAGGTCGTCGGTCACCGCGATGCCGTTTGGGCGGTCGAACTGCCCCGGTGCGGTGCCGCTGCTGCCGACGTCACGCAGGTGCTGGCCGGTGCTGCCGTCGTAGACCACCAGCTTGTCGGTGGCCTTGGCAGTGGCGATCAGCCACAGTACGCCGTCCGGCGCGCGCCAGGCCGCCGGCGAGTCGATGTTGTCGGCCGGGGTCATCGGTGACAGGAACGCTTCGGCGATGGTGGCAACCTTGCGCTCGCCACTGGCGGCCGGCGAGGCCGCTCCCGCAACCGGATCGTTGCCGGTGGCCGGCGTGCAGCCGGCGACCAGCGTAGCCGCCAGCGCGGCGGCCAGGACAGTGACGCCACGCCCCATCACAGCGCCACCTTCAGGCCCAGCGCATAGGTGCGGCCGTACTCTTCCAGCTGCAGGGTGCGCGAACGGGTGCCCTGGTACAGCTCCAACGGCTTGTCCAGCAGGTTCTGCGCCTCGAAGTACACGCTCACGCGCGGGGTGAACTTGTAGTCAAGCGAGAAATCGAGCTGGGTGTTGGGTGCCACGTAGATGTCGAATGCGCGCCCCTTGCCGATGCTGTCCAGGTACTCGCTGCGGTACACGGCCGCCAGGCGCGTGCTTACACCATACTTTTCATAGCCGATGTGTGCGCTGTAGACATGCTTGGAAGCGCGCGGCAGCGTGAAGTCCTCGCCCGCACGGTCCTTGATGCCGGCATCGAACTTTGTATCCAGCCAGGTGCCACTGGCGCCGACCAGCAGGCCATCCAGGCCGTCCGGCAGGAAGGCCAGCTGCTGCTGCCAGTTGAACTCCGCACCACGCACGGTGGCCTTGCGACCATTGATCGGCTGCGTCACATCGAATCCACCGTAGGCCGGATCATTGGTGCGCACGGTTTCGACGATGTAGCCATCGATCGACTTGTGGAACAGGCCCAGCGAAACGATGCCGCTGCTGCCGATGTACTTCTCCAACGACAGGTCGATGTTCTTCGACTCGTACGGATCCAGTTCCGGGTTACCCAGGCGCACTTCCTCGTCACCACGGCTGTAACCCACGCGCGGCGAGACGTCGCCGAAGGACGGGCGCGATACGGTCTTGTTGGCCGAGGCGCGCAGCACCCAGTCATCAGCCGCGTCATAGCGCAGGTGCAGGCCCGGCAGCACGTTGGTGTAGCTGCTGTTGGCCACGCGCGGGGTGACGGTGAAGCTGCGGCCGTTGGCGGCCACGTCCACCTGGTTGCCGATCGCCTTGAAGCGGGTGTTCTCCACGCGCACGCCGCCGATGAGGCGCAGCGCGCCCACGTCCCAGGTACCCATGGCGTAGCTGGCGAAGATGTCTTCGCTGGCCACGTAATCCTCTTCCAGCGACGTCATCGCATTGCCGCCGACGTCCTGCGGGCGGGCGCTGTACTGGCTGCCATTGGCCGCCCAGAAGGCACGCATCGCCGCCGAATCCATGCCGTCGCCGAAGTTGCCGTGGCGATGTTCGGGCGAGGAGGTGGTCCAGCCCGCCAGCGCCACCTTCGGGCCGACGCGCAGTTCGCGCTCATCCACATTCACGTCGCGGTCGCGCCAGCGGCCGAGCAGACCGAACTTGATGCTGCTGCTGTCGCCGTCGAAGCGCACGTTGACCTGCGCGCTGTGCTCCTTGTCGTTCACCTGCTTGGGCGATAGCACGAAGCGGTCGAACGCGTAATTGCTGTTGTCCAGCCACTGCGGGTTGTCGAAGCTGTAGCTGGGCAGCCGGCTGCTCTGGTCCAGGCTGCCGTTGAACGCCTTGCCGTTGAGCTTGAAACGCGCCTCCATCTCGTCGTTCACGCGCTCTTCGGTACGGGTGTAGCCGATCCGGTAATCAACCACGGCGTTGGTCAACTTGTTCTCGCCGCCCAGGCTGGCCGCGAAGGTGTTTTCCTTCTTGGTGCGGTAGCGCATGCGCTTGTCGATCGAGTCCTTCGGCATGCCATCCAGGCGGTACTGGTCGGTGCCGGTCTTGACCATCTTCGCGTCGTCGAAGTTGAAGATCACGCGCTGGCGGGTCTCCGCATCGTCGAACTGGCTGTACAGCGTGCGCAGGTAGTACCTGCTGTCTTCGTCCGGCCGCCAGTCGAGGTTGAGGTTGGCGCCGATGCGCTTGCGCTCGATCTCGTACTTACGGTGCTGCAGGTTGATCGCGGTCACGTCACCGGGGGCGGCATCGTCCTCGCCGTCGTACTCCACTTCGGTGTTGTCCGACTCGAACCGGCGCTTCTGGTAGTTCACGCCCAGCGCCACGCCGAAGGTGTCGTTGAACACTTCGCTGTAGTTGAAGGCCGCCTTCGGGCTGGTCTCCCCGGACAGCTGCTGGTGGCTGCCCTCGATCTTGCCACGCAGGCTGCGACCGTCGCGGTCGAAGGCCGAGGCCGATTCCACCAGCACGGCACCGCCGATGGCATCACCGGGCATGTCCGGGGTCGGCGACTTCACCACGCGCAGGCGTTCGGTGGAATCGGACGGGATCACGTCCAGCGGCGCGGCACGGCTGGAATCCTCCGGCGTGCCCACGGCGATGCCATCCACGCTGACGCTGTTGAGATTGGCGTCCAGGCCACGGATGACCACGAAACGGCCCTCACCCTGGTCACGGGTCACGCTGATGCCCGGCAGGCGCTGCAGCGACTCGGCCACGTTCTTGTCCGGGTACTGGCCCAGGGCATCGGAGGACACCGCGTCTTCGATGGCGTCGCTGCCGCGCTTGAGGTCGACCGCGCGGATCTGCGATTCGAGCTGGGCGCGCACCTCGATACGGTCCAGGTCGACCGCGTCGGCCGCCACGGCGCCGGTGGCGGCTACCGCCTGCTGCCCGGCGGCCTGCAGCGGGGCGGCGGCCCCCATCGCCAGGGTCAGGGTGATGGCAACGGCCAACGGAGTCTTGATATGCACTGGGAATCCCCATTCCTGTTAAGAATGGGTCTGCACGGTATGTCCGCAAGGTTGCATGGCCGTGACATGCCTCTGCACAATTCATGTACAGCGGCCCCGGGCCCGGTTTGGGCTTCGCCCCGCCAATCCGGCAAAATGGCGGCCTCTCTCCCTATTCCCCTTCCCGACCATGAAGATCGTCGAAGTGCGCCACCCGCTGGTGCAGCACAAGATCGGCCTGATGCGCAACGCTGCGCTCAGCACCAAGGATTTCCGCGAACTGGCCAACGAGCTGGGTACGCTGCTGGCCTACGAGGCCACCGCCGACCTGGATACCGAGCCGCACACCCTGGCCGGGTGGGCCGGCCCGGTGACGGTGCAGCGCATTGCCGGCGCCAAGATCACCGTGGTGCCGATCCTGCGTGCCGGCCTGGGCATGCTCAGCGGCGTGCTGTCGCTGATTCCGGCCGCCCGTGTCAGCGTGGTCGGCCTGCAGCGCGACGAAGAAACCCTGCAGCCGGTACCCTACTTCGAGCGCCTGACCGGCCGCCTGGAAGAGCGCGACGCACTGATCCTCGACCCGATGCTGGCCACCGGCGGCACGCTGATCGCCACCATCGACATGCTCAAGCGCGCCGGCGCCCGTCGCATCAAGGGCATCTTCCTGGTGGCCGCGCCCGAAGGCATCGAAGCAGTGAAGGCCGTCCATCCGGACGTGGAAATCTACACTGCGGCCATCGATGCCCAGCTCAACGACAAGGGCTACATCCTGCCCGGACTGGGCGACGCGGGTGACCGCATCTTCGGCACTCGCGTCGGCTGATCCGGCGAACCGTGGTCGGATCCCTCTCCGCAGGAGAGTGCTCTGACCCGACAACCGTTCGCCGGCCCGCTTCGCCGCGTCACGTGAACGCCCGTGGACGCGGGTGTGGCCGACGCGTGATTCTTCACGTGGCCTTACCGGTCGGAAGCGAATGCTCCGCGCACCCGCCACCGCTTGGAGCTCCCGATGAAAGCCTCTTTCCTGCTGGCCGCCGTCCTGCTGGTCGGCCTGCCCCTGACTGCCAATGCCACCACCCCGCAGCAGCAGCGCATGGCCGAATGCTCGGCCAAGAACAAGGGCTTGAAGGGGGATGCCTACAAGACCGCGCAGAGCTCCTGCCTCAGTGGCCAGGCCGCCGAAACCAAGCCGGTCAATACGCAGCAGGAACGCATGCGCAAATGCAACGCTGACGCGGGCGCGAAGAAGCTGGCCGGCGATGCGCGCAAGACCTTCATGAGCAGCTGCCTGAAGGCGTCGTAACGACGAGTGATGTAGAGCCGAGCCCACGCTCGGCTCTGCCATTAACCCAGGGCGCGCGCCTTCAGCTCGCCCTGTTCGTGCAGGGTCACGAAACGTCCCTTGTCATCACGGCCCAGCTGCGCCAGCGCCACCTGCGGGTCGTGGGTGAAGAACAGCCGCACGTTGCGCGCCAGCTTGTCTTCAAGGAACTGCCGTTTCTCGTCGATCAGCAATTCGGCATTGCGGTCATAGCCCATGGTGATCGGCACGTGCACCCATGAACGACCTGGTATGAGGTCGGCACAGAACACCACGCCACCGTGCGCATCTTCACCGGCATGCGCGTGGCCAACGATCTCGGCCAGCATCAGCCCCGGCGTATGCCCATCGCTGTAGCTGAAGCGCACGCTGCGGCCGAGCGCCTTCGAGTACTCCCCCTCCACTACTTCCAGGCGGCCACTGGCCTGCAGCAGGCCGGGCAGCTCAGGAATGAAACTGGCCCGATCGCGCGGGTGTGGCCGCACGGCGCGCTGCCAATGCTGCGCACCAACCACATAGGTTGCGTTGGGGAACAGCAGTTCGGGCTCACGCCCTTCGCTCCATGCGGCAAGCAGGCCGCCGGCATGATCGAAGTGCAGGTGGCTGAGCACCACCACGTCGATGTCCTCGTGCTCGAAACCCGCTTCGCGCAGTGAATCGATCAGCACGTGCTGGCTTTCCTGCACGCCATAACGCTCGCGCATGCGCGGGTCGAAGAACGCACCGATACCGGTTTCAAACAGTACTGTCTTGCCTTCCAGCGGACTGGCAAGCAGCGCACGGCAGGCCAGCTCGATGCGATTGAGCTCGTCCGGAGCCGCCCATTTTTCCCACAACGCACGCGGCGCGTTGCCGAACATCGCGCCGCCGTCCAGGCGCTGCGAGTTTCCACGAATAGACCAGAGTTTCATGCGTCGATTATCGGCGCCGGACTGTTAAATAATCGCTAGAAAGGAAACAGGAAACCCCGCCGGTTGGCGGGGTCCTGGTGATCTGCCACATTGCCGGCCAGTGGCCGGCACCGCCACATCAGTGGGCCGGCACGACCTGGGCACTGCCCACCGGATTGCGCGGGTCGCTGCCGCCGAACAGCTTGTTCGCCTTGCGGTCCCATTCCACGGTCTGCAGGTTGCCCCACACGTGGCTGGAACCGCGACCGCCGGCGGCGACATTGCCCGGCAGGTCGATCCTGTGGCCCATCGCCTGCAGCTGCTTCACCGTCGCCGCGTCGAACGCATCGTCCTCGGCTTCGATCAGATCCGGCAGCCACTGGTGGTGGTAGCGCGGCAGCGCGGCAACCTGCTGCGCGTCCAGGCCGGCGTCGTAGCCGAGGATGCCCAGCAGCACCATGGTGATGATGCGGCTGCCACCCGGCGTGCCCAGCACGATCACCTTGTCGCTGTTTTCCATGAAGGTCGGCGTCATCGAGCTGAGCATGCGCTTGCCCGGCTTCGGCGCATTGGCCTCGTAGCCCATCACGCCGAAGGCATTGGGCGTACCCGGCTTCAGCGCGAAATCGTCCATCTCGTTGTTCAGCAGCACACCGCTGCCTTTGGGAATGAGCCCCGAGCCGTACAGCAGGTTGACGGTCTGGGTGGCGCCGACGCGGTTGCCGTCGCGGTCGATGATCGAGAAGTGCGTGGTCTCGTCGTCTTCCAGCGGCGTCGGGTTGCCCGACAGCAGGTCGCTGGGCGTGGCCTTTTCCGGATGGATGGTCGCCCGCAGGCCCTGTGCGTAGTCCTTGCTGGTCAGCACCTTCTGCGGGATCTGCACGAAGTCCGGATCGCCGAGGAAGAACGTACGGTCGCGGTAGGCACGGCGCATCGACTCCACCACCAGGTGGGTACGGTGCGCCGGATCCATCTTCCTGATGTCCCAGCCTTCCAGGATCTGCAGCATGCTGGCCAGCGCGATGCCACCGGACGACGGCGGCGGCGCGGTGGTGATCTTCCAGCCGTTGTAGTTGAACACGATCGGCTCGCGCTGCTTCACGCGATAGCCGGCCAGCTCTTCGGCGGTCCACTTGCCGCCGGCCTGCTTGACGCCCGCCAGCAACAGCTTTCCGGTCTGGCCCTTGTAGAAGCCGTCGAAACCTCCAGCGGCCAGGCGCTCCAGCGTCTGCGCCAGCTCCGGCTGCCTGAACAGGTCACCGCTGGCGATCGGCTTGCCGTTGCGCAGATAGACTTCACGCGTGCCGGGATAGCGCTCCATCACTTCACGGCGCGACGCATAGCCCTTGGCCATGCGGTCGTACACCGGGAAGCCTTCGCGCGCGATGCGGATGGCTGGCTGCAGCGATGCAGACAGCGGCAGCTTGCCGTGCTTGGCCGACAGTTCGACCAGCGCCGCAGGCAGGCCGGGAATACCCGCCGACCACGCACCGTTGACCGAGCGGTCGCGGTCGAGGTTGCCCTGCTTGTCGAGGAAGGCCTGCGGCGTGGCCGCCGCCGGTGCGGTCTCGCGTGCATCCAGCATCACGTCCTTGCCGGTGGCCGCTTCGTGCAGAAGGAAGAAGCCGCCGCCGCCGAGTCCGGAACTGATCGGCTCGACCACCGCCAGCGTGGACGAGACCGCCACCGCAGCGTCGAAGGCGTTGCCGCCCTGCGCCAGGATATCGATGCCGGCCTGGGTGGCCAGCGCGTGGCCGCTGGCAATGGCCGCGCCATCGGGGCGTTCGGCACGGGCCGGGCCGTCGGCCCAGGCAACCGGGCTCAGCAGCAGGCCGAGCAGCAACAGGGGGCGGACGATCAGCGTCTTCATTCGGATGGGGGCTCCGCGTAGAGTTCGGGGTGATCGTGCTGCAGTTGGCGCAGCTTGGCCAGCAACTGGTCTTCCGTTTCCACGATCTCCGGATCCGGGTCGATGCACTCGACCGGGCAGACGACCACGCACTGTGGTTCGTCGAAATGGCCCACGCATTCGGTGCAGCGGGCAGGGTCGATCACGTAGATGGTTTCACCCATCGAAATGGCCTGGTTCGGGCAGGCCGGCTCGCAGACGTCGCAGTTGACGCAGAGCTCGTTGATTTTCAGCGACATGGCGATACTCCTCGCCCGCGCCTTGGGACAAAGGACCGGCCAGCGCGGGCGCGCGGGCCGGTCAGGTCATCAGCGGCGCCCTTGCAGGACGCCGCCCGGGCCATGCCGGAGCATGGCCGCCATGGCTCGGTATTACTTGGCTTCGACGAAAATGTACTCGGCACCGGTCGGCTGGATCGCCGCCTGCACGCGGGCGTTGTCGGCCGACTGGCCGATGAAGACGACGCGCACGCCCTTCATCGAATCCGGCGACACGTCCTTGAACACGGCCTGGATCATGTCAGCCATCTTGCCCGAGGCCGACGAACCGAAGGCCAGCATGTTGCCCGGCTGCACGCCACGGGCCACGGCCTGGGTCGCGCTCTCGGTCTGGCGCTCGTACTTGGCCTGGAAGTCCGGGTCCGATTCCGGCGAGAGGTAATACAGGAACGGGCTGTTGGTGATGTTGCCCATGTTCTGGATCGCCACTTCCTGCAGGTACTTCTTCCAGCCGGCATCGTCATCCTTGGCCGGAGCGACCAAGGCCTGCTTGGCTTCGTCGACCGGAGCGGCCTCTTCCTTCTTGCAGGCGGTGAAGGCCAGGGCCAACGAAGCGATCAGCATCGCGCGCATGGTGGTGTTCATGGGTTTCCTCCCGGAATGGTGCGTGGTGGTGTACGTAATGGGGTGCGGGTACAGCGGGGCTTACGACTGTGCCGACTTCGCTTCGCGGACCTTGCGCAGGGCTTCGAGCACCGCGGCCGGCACGAAACCGGACACGTCGCCGCCCAGGCGCGCGATCTCGCGGACCAGCGAGGACGAAATGAAGCTGTGCTGCTCGGCCGGGGTCAGGAACAAGGTCTCGACCTCGGGGATCAGGTGGCGGTTCATGCTGGCCATCTGGAATTCGTACTCGAAGTCGGACACCGCGCGCAGGCCGCGCAGCAGCACCCCGCCCTGGACCGAGCGTACGAAATGGGCCAGCAGGGTATCGAAGCCGATGACCTCGACGTTGCCATGGTGGCCCAGCGCGCCCCGCGCCAGCTGCACGCGCTGCTCCAGCGGCAGCGCCGGGCCCTTCGACGGGCTCTGCGCCACGCCGACCACGACCTTTTCGAACAGCGGCGCGGCCCGGCTCACAAGGTCGATGTGACCGTTGGTGATCGGGTCGAACGTGCCGGGATAGACGGCAATGCGGCGGTTGGCCACGGTCATGGGCGGTAGCAGATGTTCAGATGAGGTCAAAGTGTAGCAGTGGCACGGCGGTACAGGGCAAAGCGCACCTCACGGGTGCCGCCCTCGCGGTGCAGCAGCCAGCCCTGCGGCAGCACCGGCACGTGGCCGGCCGGCGATTCCAGGTACAGCCAGGCATCGGCGGCCAGGTGCCGCGGCAGCTGGGCCAGCACGTCCTGCCACAGGCCATCGGCGAATGGCGGGTCGATGAACACCAGATCGGCCTGCTGCGCCTGCGCACCCTGCAGCCAGCGCAGGGCATCGGCCTGCACGACGCTGATCTGGTCGCTGGCCTGCAGCTTGGCCACGGCGGCGGTCAGGTTGCGTCCCAGCTGCGCATCGCGCTCGACCAGGGTGGCGTGGGCGGCACCGCGCGAGACGGCTTCCAGCCCCAATGCGCCGCTGCCTGCGAACAGGTCCAGGACGCGGGCCCCGCCCAGCTTGGGCATCAGCCAGTTGAACAGGGTCTCGCGCACACGGTCGCTGCTGGGCCGAAGCCCCGGCAGGGTCGGCACCGGCAAGCGGGTATTGCGCCAGCGACCGCCGATGATGCGGACCTGGCCGTCGTTGCCCCCACGGCCGCTCATTGGCGCCCCCGGCGGGAGGTATTCAAGAATTTCAGCATGAGTGGGATTGTAGTTCGGCCGGCCCGCGGCCGGGGACGCGCCAACGCATGCGCGCTGTCGCTCCCACGCTTCGCTGCGCGAAACGCGGGCCCCACTTACCAGCTTCCATACCCCCGCCGCTTCGCGGCCGCCCCCTGACTCAGGGGGCTCTACCCCAGACGCGATCCGATGCTCGACATGCAGGCGGGGTCAGATCCGTTTTCCTGCGGAAAACGGATCTGACCCTGGTTTGGATTTCGATATCTGAGAGATTCCATCCACGCATGGCGTGGATCTACTGGCCGCCGGCCAACTATCGAAGGCGGGGCGGTGTCGGATTGCGCGGTGTCCGCGGCATGGATGCCGCGGCCAAGCCCCCAAGGACGGGTTCACGGCGTCCCCGCAATCCGACACCGCCCCGCCATCCCACGGATAGCCCGCTGTGCTTCGGCTGTTGCTCTGGCCTCTGCGGGTGCCGGGCGCAGCCCGGCCGAACAACCCCTTGATTTCGGGACAATCACCCCTACCCCTTGGCGAGGCCGCACGCGCTGGCGCGGCATTGCACATGGAGCCCTATCGATGACCGAGACCACCCAGACCGAAACCCTTGGCTTCCAGACCGAAGTCAAGCAACTGCTGCAGCTGATGATCCACTCGCTGTACTCCAACAAGGAAATCTTCCTGCGCGAGCTGGTCTCCAACGCTGCCGACGCCGCCGACAAGCTACGCTTCGAGGCCCTGACCCAACCGGCGCTGCTGGAAGGCGACAGCGAGCTGCGCGTGCGCGTCAGCTTCGACGCCGCCGCCCACACCATCACCATCGAAGACAACGGCATTGGCATGAGCCGCGCCGAAGCCATCGCCCACCTCGGCACCATCGCCAAGTCCGGCACCGGCGACTTCCTGCGGCAGCTGTCCGGCGACCAGAAGAAGGATTCGCAGCTGATCGGCCAGTTCGGCGTCGGCTTCTACAGCGCTTTCATCGTCGCCGACGAAGTGGAAGTGACCTCGCGCCGCGCCGGCCTGGCTGCGGCCGAAGGCGTGCGCTGGACCTCGCGTGGCGAAGGCGATTTCGAAGTGGCCACCGTCGACAAGGCCGAGCGCGGTACCCGCATCGTGCTGCACCTGAAGGAAGGCGAGCACGACTTCGCCGATGGCTGGCGCCTGCGCAGCATCCTCAAGAAGTACTCGGACCACATCGGTCTGCCGATCCAGATGCCGAAGGAAGGTGGCGAAGAAGGCGCCGCCGTCGAGTGGGAGACCGTCAACCGCGCCAGCGCGCTGTGGACCCGCCCGCGCACCGAGATCAGCGACGCCGAGTACACCGAGTTCTACAAGCACGTAGCGCACGACCATAGCGACCCGCTGGCGTGGAGCCACAACAAGGTCGAGGGCAAGCTGGAGTACACCTCGCTGCTGTACGTGCCCGGCCGCGCGCCGTTCGACCTGTACCACCGCGATGCGCCCAAGGGCCTGAAACTGTACGTGCAGCGCGTGTTCGTGATGGACCAGGCCGAGCAGTTCCTGCCGCTGTACCTGCGCTTCATCAAGGGCGTGGTCGATTCCAACGACCTGTCGCTGAACGTCTCGCGCGAGATCCTGCAGTCCGGCCCGGTCATCGATTCGATGAAATCGGCGCTGACCAAGCGTTCGCTGGACATGCTGGAGAAGCTGGCCACCGACAAGCCCGAGCAGTACGCCACGTTCTGGAAGGAATTCGGCCAGGTACTGAAGGAAGGCCCGGCCGAGGACTACAACAACCGCGAGAAGGTGGCCGGCCTGCTGCGCTTCGCCTCCACCCGCGGCGACGGCGATGCGCAGAGCGTGTCGCTGGCCGATTACATCGGCCGCATGACCGAAGGCCAGGACAAGATCTACTACCTCACCGGCGAGAGCTACAGCCAGGTACGCAACAGTCCGCACCTGGAAGTGTTCCGCAAGAAGGGCGTGGAAGTGCTGCTGCTGACCGACCGCATCGACGAGTGGCTGATGGGCTACCTGACCGATTTCGACGGCAAGGGCTTCGTCGACATCGCCCGTGGCGATCTCGACCTGGGCGCACTGGAAACCGATGCGGACAAGCAGGCACAGGAAGCGGCAGCAAAGGACAAGCAGGGCCTGGTCGAGCGGCTCAAGACGGTCCTGGGTGACGAAGTGGCCGAGGTGCGCGTGTCGCACCGCCTGACCGATTCGCCGGCGGTGCTGGCCATCGGCGAGCAGGACCTGGGCCTGCAGATGCGCCAGATCCTGGAAGCCAGCGGGCAGAAGGTGCCGGACAGCAAGCCGGTGCTGGAGATCAACCCGGGCCATCCGCTGATCGCCAAGCTCGACGCCGAAGCCGATGGCGCGCGCTTCGACGACCTCGGCCGGGTGCTGTTCGACCAGGCCGCGCTGGCCGCCGGTGACAGCCTGAAGGATCCGGGTGCCTATGTGGCGCGCCTGAACAAGCTGCTGCTGGAGCTGTCGGCCTGATCGAGGCGGTGGTCGCCGGGCATGGCCCAGCGGTGCCTTGGTAGAGGCCAACCTTGGTTGGCGCCCCAAAAGCGTGCCAACCAAGGTTGGCACCTACCAGAACGGGGTCTGCGTGCCAACCAAGGTTGGCACCTGCCAGGGCGGGTAAGCATGCCAACCAGGGTTGGCACCCACCAAGGGCGGCGGTTCGCGCCTGCCGAGGGGGCTCAGGCTTCCCGATCCAGCAGCGAACCCAGCAACGGGTCCTGGCGGCGGATCACCGACGCATTGGCGGCGAAGGCCACCACCTCGGCTTTCGCCGCCAGCAGATCTCCCAGCGGTGCACCGACATCAGCGCCGGAGGCAGTCACCGAGGCCTGCACCCCACCCTGTCCAGTGGCACCGCGCTGCAACTGCAGGCGCTGCGCATCGGGGGTGGCCAGATTGGCCACGTTGTGCGCTGCCACCTGCACGCCCTGCTGGGCCGCACGCATCCCGCCGAGGGCGATTCCCATCACGTTGTTCATGGCGGTCTCCGGGCCGCTCCGCGCAACCCTCCGGACCGGTTAACGGCCGGCCGGCCGCGACCTTGAGTCCACATCGGCCCGACAGGCCCGAGTGGTAGCATATCCCTCTGATTTCAGCGCCTTTTGCCAATGCTCAGTTTTTTCCGCCGCAAGAAGCCCCAGGATGCCCCCACCACGGAGGCGTCCAAGACCCAGCACTACTCGGCTGAAGAGCTGGCGGCGGCGTTCCCGTCGGCCGCCCCGGCCGAAGACGCACCCACCGCCGCGGTGGTCGAAGCCAATGCACCCGCACCTGCACCGGAATCGGCCCCGGTCGCCGAAGTGCCTGCCGTGCCAGCTGCGCAGCCGGCCACCGCGCCCGAGGACGTCCAGGCTGAAGCGCTCGCTGCGGCCGCTGTGCTGGCTCCTCTGGCTCCGGTCATTCCGGTCGAGGAACCCACCGCCCCGGCCACCGACCTGCCTGCGCTGGTGGATGCCCCTCCGGCGCCCGCCGGCAAGCCCGGCTGGCGCGAGCGCCTGCGCAACAGCGTCATCGCGCGCAGCTTCGGCGGCCTGTTCTCGCGCAACCCCAAGCTCGACGACGATCTGCTGGACGAGCTGGAAACCGCCCTGATCACCGCCGACGTCGGCGTGGGCGCCACCACCGATCTGGTCGAGGGCCTGCGCAAGCGCATGAAGTCGCGCGAGTTCGCCGACGCCAATGCGCTGCTGGCCGCGCTGCGCGCCGAGCTGATCGCGATCCTGCAGCCGGTGGCCAAGCCGCTGGTGATCGACCGCAATGCCAAGCCCTTCGTAGTGCTCACCGTCGGCGTCAACGGCGTCGGCAAGACCACCACCATCGGCAAGCTGGCCAAGCGCTTCAAGGATGACGGCCACAGCCTGATGCTGGCTGCCGGCGATACCTTCCGCGCCGCCGCCGTGGCCCAGCTGCAGGCCTGGGGCGAGCGCAACGGCGTGGCCGTGGTTGCGCAGGGGCAGAACGCCGATGCCGCTTCGGTGGCATTCGACGCGCTGCAGGCCGGCAAGGCCCGCGGCACCTCGGTGCTGATCGCCGATACCGCCGGCCGCCTGCACACCCAGTCCGGGCTGATGAACGAGCTGGGCAAGATCCGCCGCGTGCTCGGCAAGATCGACCCCACCGCCCCGCACGAGGTGCTGATGGTGATCGACGGCACCACCGGCCAGAACGCGCTGTCGCAGCTGCGCCAGTTCAATGCCGCAGTGAACGTGACCGGCCTGGTGGTGACCAAGCTGGACGGCACCGCCAAGGGCGGCGTGGTGTTCGCACTGGCCCGCGAGTTCGGCATTCCGATCCGCTTCGCCGGCATTGGCGAGCGCCCGGAAGACCTGCGTGTATTCGACCCGGAAGCCTTCGTCGACGCCCTGCTGCCCGAAGCATTGGGCGCCTGATACACCGTGCAGCCACGCATGGCGTGGCTCTACTGCGATCTGGTAGAGCCACCCCATGGGTGGCTGCCTCCTTCCGGAACACTCATGCCCCGCCAGCCGCACGCCAGCGCCGACACTGCCAAGGAAGACGACTTCGTCGCCCGCCTGCTGCACTGGTTCGACGACCACGGTCGCCATGACCTGCCCTGGCAGCACCCGCGCAGCCCCTATCGGGTCTGGTTGTCGGAGATCATGCTGCAGCAGACCCAGGTGGCCACGGTCATCCCGTACTTCCAGCGGTTCCTGCAGCACTTCCCAACCCTGCCCGAGCTCGCCGCCGCCAGCAATGACGCGGTGATGGCGCAGTGGGCCGGGCTCGGCTACTACGCCCGCGCACGCAACCTGCATGCCGCCGCAAAGCGCTGCGTGGAACTGCACGACGGCGACCTGCCGCGCGATTTCGATGCATTGCATGCCCTGCCCGGCATCGGCCGCAGCACCGCCGGTGCGATCCTCAGCCAGGCATGGAACGATCGGTTCGCGATTCTCGACGGCAACGTCAAGCGCGTGCTCAGCCGCTACCACGGCATCGACGGCTTTCCCGGCCTGCCGGCCATCGAGAAACAACTGTGGGCGATTGCCCAGACGCACGTCGCGCAGGTGCCGGCCGGGCGCATGGCCGATTACACCCAGGCGCAGATGGATCTGGGCGCGACGGTATGCAGCCGGGCCAAGCCGGCCTGCGTGATCTGCCCGCTGCAGGACGCGTGCGTGGCGCGGCGCGAAGGCCGCACCACTGAACTGCCCACGCCCAAGCCCAGCAAGACCCTGCCCGAACGCGAAGCGGTCGCCCTGCTGCTGCGCGACGCCCAGCAACGCGTGCTGCTGCAGAAGCGGCCGGACACCGGCATCTGGGCGCAGCTGTGGACGCTGCCGCAGGCCGAGGCCGGCAGCGACCTGCAGGACTGGTTCGACGCACATGTCGACGGCTCGCTGGAAGATGCAGAGGAACTGCCGGTGCTGCAGCACACCTTCAGCCACTACAGGCTGCACCTGCAGGTATTGTCACGGAAGGTGCGCGGCCTGCGTGTGGAAGAACCCACGCTGCGCTGGGTCGCCAACGACGAGCTACCCGCATTGGGCCTGCCGGCACCGATCCGCAAACTGCTCGACGGCGCCACGATCAAGACGCCGAAACGAAATTCCAGCAAACCCCGTAACCACGAGTGAATGCCATGCCCCGAACCGTCTTCTGCCAGTACGAACAACGCGATGCCGAGGGCCTGGACTTCGTGCCCTACCCCGGCGAGCTGGGCCAGCGCATCTTCAACAACATCGGCAAGCAGGCCTGGGCCGCGTGGCTGGCCCACCAGACCATGCTGATCAACGAGAACCGGCTGTCGCCGCGCACGCCGGAACATCGTGCGTTCCTTGAAGGCGAACTGGTCAAGTTCCTGTTCGAGAAGGACGCGGAAAAGCCGGCCGGCTTCACCCCGGAAACCTGACAACCCAAAAGGGGACGGAGGGGATTAAGTCGTTTGTGCCACAAACGACTTAATCCCCTCCGTCCCCTTTTTCGATCATTTCGCCGGTGCGGTGTTTTCCTCGCGCTCCTGCACCTGCGCCTGGCGCAGCTCCTGCTCGGACGCGCGCAGTGCCTTCACATCCAGCTTGCGGATGCTGTTGATGAAGCACGGCAGGCGCGGGCCGCCGGTGGGGTCGCGTACCAGCACTTTGTCAAAGCGCGACGACACACGGCCCATGCTGCTGGTCAGACCGATGGCGGTCGCATACGGCAGGTCCTGGCAGGGACCATTCAACTCCAGCAGATAGGCTTCGCTGGGACGGGTCCACACCGCCAGCGCACTGTCGCCCAGCTCGGTCCAGCCATTGAGGCTGCCAAAGAACTGCATGTCGTTCTGCGGCGCGCCGGCGTGGGCACGGTACAGATCCAGTTTCTCGGTACTGCTGAGCCGGCCGGTCGTCGCACAGGCGGCCAGTGCCAGGCAGAGTCCGGCCATCAGGATCGGGGTCTTCATGGCGATCTCCTCGGGGAACTGTCGCCATCATGCGCCTGGGCTGGCAACGCCGGCGCGACGGCTCGCGCCCCATTCAGCCGCCGGTCGGCGGCTACTGGCCGGACCACGGGAGACGCCAACCTTGGTTGGCGCTTGCCCTGCAGGAGCAGCCGACCAAGGCCGGCCTCTACCAAAGCGGTCCCAGCACTCAGACGTCGGCGTGGGCCAGCGCGTGCAGGCGCCCTTCGCGCAGCTCCAGCACCCGGTCCAGGCGCCGCGCCAGGCTGCGGTCGTGGGTCACCAGCACCAGGCTGGTATGGCGCGCGCGGTTGAGTTCCAGCATCAGCTCGAACACGGTGCCGGCGGTGCGGTCATCCAGGTTGCCGGTCGGCTCGTCGCCGAGCACGCAGGCCGGATGGTTGACCAGCGCACGCGCCACTGCGGCACGTTGGCGTTCGCCGCCGGACAGCTCGCCCGGCTTGTGGTCCAGGCGATGGCCGAGGCCGACCGCTTCCAGCAGCGTGGTCGCCCGGCTGCTCGCCTCGGCCACGGCGGTGCCGGCCAGCAGCACCGGCATCATCACGTTTTCCAGCGCGGTGAATTCCGGCAGCAGGTGATGAAACTGGTAGACGAAGCCCAGCGCCTGGTTGCGCAGCAGACCGCGCGCGGTATCCGACAGCGCCGACATGCGCTGGCCGGTCACATACACTTCGCCGGCAGTCGGAATGTCCAGGCCGCCCAGCAGGTGCAGCAGCGTGCTCTTGCCGGCACCGGAGGCACCGATGATCGCCACAGTCTCGCCAGCAGTCACGGTCAGGTCCAGCCCATCGAACACCGGCGTCTGCATGCGCCCTTCGGCATAGGTCTTGCCCAGCGCTTCGGCGCGGATCACTTCATCGCCGCGGTTGACGACCTTATTCATAACGCAGGGCCTCCGCCGGCTGGGTGCGTGCTGCCCGCCAGGCGGGATACAGGGTGGCCAGGAAGCTCATCAGCAGCGCGACCACTGTGATCGCCACCACGTCGCCGGTCTGCATGTCGGTCGGCAGGCCGGTGATGTAGTACACATCCTCCGGCAGCAGCTTGACGTTGAACACGCTCTCGATGGCGCCGAGGATGCGTTCCAGGTTGAGGGTCAGGGTGATGCCACCGATCAGGCCGGCCAGCGTGCCGAAGATGCCGATCAACGAGCCCTGCACCATGAACACCTGCATCACCCCGCCCGGGGTCAGGCCCAGGGTGCGCAGGATGGCAATGTCGGCCTGCTTGTCGGTCACCAGCATCACCTGCGAGGACACCAGGTTGAAGGCCCCCATGGCGATGATCAGCGACAGCAGGATGCCCATCACCACCTTCTCCATGCGCAGCGAGTGGTAGAGATTGGCGTTCTGCTGCGTCCAGTCACTCACGCGATAGGCGCCACCGAGGCTCTGCGCCAGGTCCACGCCCACTTCCAGCGAACGGTCCATGTCGTGCAGCTTCAGCCGCACGCCGGTGGCGCCGTCGCTACGCAGCACGCGCTCAAGGTCCTGCATGTTGGCGAAGCCGACGCCGCGATCGACCTCGTTGTACCCGGCCTCGAAGATGCCGCTGACGGTGAAGCGCTTCATCCGTGGCACTGCACCGGCAGGCGTACCCTGCACTTCGGCAAAAGTCACCAGCACCTGGTCGCCAACGTCCACGCCCAGCCAGATCGCCAGCTCCTTGCCCAGCAGCAGGTTGAAGCTGCCCGGCTTGAGGCTGTCATAGCTGCCCTTGGTGACCTTCCTGTCGATCACCGAGACTTTCGGCTCCAGGGCCGGATCGATGCCCTGGATGATCGCACCCTGCACGCGCGGGCCGCTGATCATCGACTGGATCTCGATGTACGGCGCGGCACCCGCCACGCGCGGATCCTTGCGGGCGACATCGACCACGCGCATCCAGTCCGGCATCGGTTCACCGTCGCGGCTGATGGTGGTGTGTGCGGTCATCTGCAGCAGGCGACTGCGGATTTCCTTCTGGAAACCGCTCATCACCGCCAGAGTGGTGATCAGCACCGTAACGCCGAGCGCGATGCCCAGGATCGATGCCATCGAGATGAAGGAGATGAAGCCGTTGCGGCGCTTGGCGCGCAGGTAGCGCAGGCCAATGGCCACGGGAATGGGTTTGAACATGCAGGCACGCCGGTCAATTCAGCTTATGGTGCCATCGACCGGGGCTGACGGGAAACGCTGCGTGCGGCCACGGCCAGTCGCAGTTCACGTCGCTGCCCGGAATCGAGCACATCCGGCCAGAACAGCAGGCGCCGGCGGCGCCGATCCTCACGCCACAGCAACAACAGCCATGGGCCACGCACGACCAGCCTTGGCGTATCGACGTCCCGCCCGGCCACCTGCAGTGGCCCGGGAAGCGGAGGCAGAAGCACCTGCACGCGCGGCCGGCGCTGGCGCCAGGCCAGTTCGGCCAACCCGACGCCCCAGGCCAGCAGCAGCGCGGGCATCAGCAGCCGCGCAGGCAGATCGGAGGCACGCAGCAACCAGGGGGCGGCCAGCAGCACCACGACCTGGGCGGCGGCCTGCAGCCGCGAGGGGCGCCACTCAAGGCTTGAGGGCGAGGATCTTCTGCATGAGGGGGATCGCGTGCGCATGCGGGCAGGCCTCATAGCCCATGAACCAGCGCCACAACTTATCGTCCTCGCAGTCGAGCAGGAACAGGAAAACCTCGCGCTCTTCGGTCGGCGCAGTGCGCCATTCGTGGTCCAGGTAGCGGCCAAACAGCTGGTCCAGTTCTCGCATGCCGCGGCGGCAGCGCCAGCGCAGCTTCTTCAGCAGGACATCGTCTTCCATCGTGCTTCTCCAGATACAGCAAAGCCACGCATGGCGTGGCTCTACTGGGGTCATGCATCTACCCTGCGCCGTGTATCAGGCGCGGCGCTCCATCATCAGCTTCTTGATCTCGGCGATCGCCAGCGCCGGGTTCAGGCCCTTCGGGCAGGTCCGGGCACAGTTCATGATGGTGTGGCAGCGGTACAGCTTGAACGGATCTTCCAGATCGTCCAGGCGCGCGCCGGTGTCCTCATCGCGCGAGTCGATGATCCAGCGATAGGCCTGCAGCAGGATCGCCGGGCCCAGGTAACGCTCGCCGTTCCACCAGTAGCTCGGGCAGCTGGTCGAGCAGCAGGCGCACAGGATGCACTCATACAGGCCGTCGAGCTTCTTGCGGTCTTCCGGCGACTGCAGGCGCTCACGGTCCGGCGGTGCCGGGGTCTGGGTGCGGATCCACGGCTTGATCGAGGCGTACTGCGCGTAGAAGTGGGTCAGGTCCGGAACCAGATCCTTGACCACGTTCATGTGCGGCAACGGGTAGATCGGCACTTCCTTCTTGCCGCAGTCCGAGATGGCTCGGGTGCAGGCCAGGGTGTTGGTGCCGTCGATGTTCATCGCGCACGAACCACAGATGCCTTCGCGGCAGGAGCGGCGGAAGGTCAGGGTCGGGTCGATCTCGTTCTTGATCTTGATCAGGGCGTCCAGGACCATCGGGCCACAGGCGTCCAGATCGACTTCATAGGTATCGGTGCGCGGGTTGCTGTCGTCGTCCGGACTCCAGCGGTAGATCTTGAAGGTGCGCACATTCTTGCCGCCGTTCTTGACGGGGAAGTGCTTGCCCTTCGTGATCTTGGAATTCTTGGGGAGTGAAAACTCGGCCATGGCTGCTCTCGTTGGCTCAGGCGGCCCGCGCCCGTGGGCGCGGATTGCATGGTAGGCGGGGTCGGATCAGTACACGCGCGGCTTCGGCGGCACCACGGACACGTCGTCGGTCAACGTGTACATGTGCACCGGACGGTAGTCGAAGCTGCACTTGCCCTTCTCGTCGACGCTGACCAGGGTGTGCTTCTGCCAGTTGACGTCGTCGCGGTCCGGATAGTCCTCGTGCGCATGCGCACCACGGCTTTCCTTGCGCTGTTCAGCCGAGTTGATCGTCGCCACCGCGTTGAGCAGCAGGTTGTTCAGCTCGTAGGTCTCGATCAGGTCCGAGTTCCAGACCAGCGAACGGTCGGAGACCTTCACGTCCTGGAACGAGTCGAAGATCTTGTCCATCTTCTCGCAGCCTTCCTTCAGCGTCTGGCTGGTGCGGAAGACGGCCGCGTCGGCCTGCATGGTGCGCTGCATGCGGTCGCGGATGACCGAGGTCGGGGTATCGCCGTTGGCGTGGCGCAGCTTGTCCAGCAGGCCCAGCGCCTTGTCGCAGGCATCGGCCGGCAGCGGCTTGTGCGCGGCGCCCGGCTTGATGGTCTCGGCGCAGCGGTTGGCCACCGCACGGCCGAACACCACCAGGTCGAGCAGCGAGTTCGAGCCCAGGCGGTTGGCGCCGTGCACGGACACGCAGGCCGCTTCGCCGATGGCGTACAGCCCCGGCACCACGGCGTTGTCGTTGTCGCCGACCTTCTGCACCACTTCACCGTGGTAGTTGGTCGGGATGCCGCCCATGTTGTAGTGCACGGTCGGAATGACCGGGATCGGCTGCTTGTGCACGTCGACGCCGGCGAAGATGCGGGCGCTCTCGGCGATGCCCGGCAGCTTCTCGTCGATCACGCCCGGGCCGAGGTGGGTCAGGTCGAGCAGGATGTGATCCTTGTGCTCGCCGACGCCGCGGCCTTCGCGGATCTCGATGGTCATCGAACGGCTGACCACGTCGCGCGAGGCCAGGTCCTTGTAGTGCGGTGCATAGCGCTCCATGAAGCGCTCGCCGCTGCTGTTGCGCAGGATGCCGCCTTCACCGCGGACACCCTCGGTGATCAGGCAGCCGGCGCCGTAGATGCCGGTCGGGTGGAACTGCACGAACTCCATGTCCTGCATGGCGATGCCGGCACGCATGGCCAGGCCGCCACCGTCGCCGGTGCAGGTGTGCGCCGAGGTAGCGCTGAAGTAGGCACGGCCGTAGCCGCCGGTGGCCAGCACCACGCCCTGGGCGCGGAACAGGTGCAGCGTGCCATCGGACATGTCCAGGGCCAGCACGCCGCGGCAGGCGCCTTCGTCGTCGAAGATCAGGTCGAGCGCGAAGTACTCGATCATGAAGCGCGCATCGTGCTTCAGCGACTGCTGGTACAGGGTGTGCAGCATCGCGTGGCCGGTACGGTCGGCCGCCGCGCAGGTACGCTGCGCCGCCGGGCCTTCGCCGTACTTGGTGGTCATGCCACCGAACGGACGCTGGTAGATCTTGCCTTCGGCGGTGCGCGAGAACGGCACGCCGTAGTGTTCGAGTTCGATAATGGCCGGGATGGCCTCACGGCACATGTACTCGATGGCGTCCTGGTCACCCAGCCAGTCCGAACCCTTGATGGTGTCGAAGAAGTGGTAGCGCCAGTCGTCCTCGCCCATGTTGCCGAGTGCGGCCGAAATACCGCCCTGGGCGGCGACGGTGTGCGAACGGGTCGGGAAGACCTTGGTCAGGCACACGGTCTGCAGGCCCTTGGCGGCCAGGCCGAACGTGGCGCGCAGGCCGGCACCGCCGGCGCCGACCACGACCATGTCGTACTTGTGTTCGGTGATCTTGTAAGCGGACATCTAATCTGGATTCCTGTGTAGGTGCCTGGGCTCAGGCAACGCCGAGGGCGATGCGGCCCACCGCAAACACACTGACGATCATGCCGAGCACGGCGACGAACTTCACCGCGGTCTGCAGCACCAGGGCCAGCAGCGATTCGTGGATGTAGTCTTCCAGCACGACCTGCATGCCGAGCTGCGCGTGCCAGAACATGGCGATCAGCAGGCCGATCAGCGGCACTGCATTCCACGGCTTGGCCACGGCGGCGGCGGCGGTCGCGTAATCCGAGCCCAGCAGGCCCAGTACGAAGACCAGGAACCAGATGCCCAGCACCACCAGCGCGGCGGCGGTCAGGCGCTGGTGCACGAAATGCTCGGTGCCGGTCTTGGCCGAGCCCAGGCCGCGCACGTTCTTCAGCGGGGTACGGAACTTGCTCACGCGGCACCTCCGAACATCACATAGGCCCACACCAGAAGGGTGATCACCAGGCTGCCGATGACCGACAGCCAGCTGCTGCGGATGAAGGCAGGGATGCTGAAGCCGATGGCGAAGTCCTGCACTACATGGCGGATGCCATTGCACAGGTGATAGGCGAACGACCATGTCCACGCGAACAGGAACACGCGGCCATACCAGGCCCCGGCATGGCCGGTGAAGCAGTTCCAGGACTCGGGCCCCATCATCAGGGCCAGCAGGCCGGCAGCGATGATGAGGGCACCAACAGACAGAAAGATGCCAGTGGCTCGATGCAGGATCGAGGTGGCCATCTGAATCTGCCAGCGATACACCTGAAGGTGCGGGGAAAGTGGGCGTTGTCTGGTCGCCATTCGCTGGGCTCGTTGTCTCGGCTGGGCGGCACGCGGCCGCGTTGGCTCAATGCTGATCAGAAATCGATGCAGCGTCCGTTTTTCTCCCAATCGCCATACCGCACCGGATCAAGTCCGCCGCGGCCGCCGAATTCCTCTGCTTTTTCCTGTTCCACGGGCACGGGTGCCGCGGGGACCAGCGGGGCTTCAGATTCGTCGTCGGGAGTGGGGGTTGTTTGGCCTATCATGTTCGGTCTCGCAACGCACAAATTTTAGACCTCGTTCACGTGCCTGACAACCTGCCCCCTGCTTTCGTCGGATATCCGCGCCTGCCCGGCCACCAGCTGCTGAGCCTGCAGGGCCCGGATGCGGCCGCCTTCGCCCACGCCCAATTCAGCAGCGATGTCACCGCCCTGCCCCTGCTGCACTGGCAGTGGAGCGCCTGGCTGAGTGCCAAGGGCCGCACCCTGGCAGTGTTCCAGCTGCTCCGGCTGGCCGACGATCACGTGATGCTGGTGCTGGCCGACGGCGATGCCGATGCGATTGCGTCGCAACTGCAGCGCTTCGTGTTCCGTCGCAAGGTGAAGGTACAGGTGCGCAGCGATCTGGCCGTGGCCGGTGCGTTCACTGCACCCGAGGCTGCCAGCGGCGCCGCGATCGCGCTCGCTGCAGGTGACGGCTGGGAGCTGGACCTGGGCAGCGACGCCCTGCCGCGCACCCTGCGCATCGGGGCGGCGGCTGCCGTTGCATCCGGCAGCGAAACCGATGAGGCCACCTTCGCCCTCGCCTGGCGCCAGGCCGACCTGCGCTACGGATTGCCGCGCCTGGACGAAAGCCAGCGCGAAGTGTGGACCCCGCAGCAGCTGGGCCTGGACCGCCTGAATGGCTACAGCGTGAAGAAAGGCTGCTACCCGGGCCAGGAAATCGTCGCCCGCACCCACTTCCTCGGCAAGGCCAAGCGCGCGGTGCAGCTGCTGCATACTGCGGCACCGGCACAGGCCGGCGATGGCGTGCTGCAGGACGGCGCGACGCTGGGCACGATCGCCAGCGTAGCCGATGACCTGGCGCTGGCGGTGCTGCCGCTGGAAGCTGGCGACGCCGAGCTGCAGGTGGGTGATGCCATTGCGCAGCGCGTGCCGCTGCTGGATGGCCTGGCCCGCTGAATCTGACGCGCCCTCATCCACGCACGGCGTGGATCTACTGACCGACCCGGTGGGTGCGGACCGTTGGTCCGCACTGCAACGAAGTAGCCGAGCATGGGCTCGGCTCTACAGAATCAGAGCCGCTCGCCGGTTTCCGGGTTGAAGAAATGCAGGCCCTGCGGGTGAATCGCCACGCGGATCTGCTCGCTCACTGCTGGCAGCGACTGCGGTGCCACGCGCATGGTCAGCGCATGCTGGCCACTGCTCAGATTGACGAAGATCTCGTTGCCGACCGGCTCGATGCCTTCGATGCGCGCGGTGAATGCATGCGCATCATCGGCAGCCGCCGGCTGCAGGTGCTCCGGGCGCACGCCCACCGCGATCGGCTTCTGCAGCCATGCCGGATCGATCGTCGCCTGGCCCAGCGGTGCACGCCATTCGCCGTCGACCACGCTCACGCCGCCGGCATCGCCCTGCAGCGTGCCACGCAGCACGTTCATCGCCGGGCTGCCGAGGAAACCGGCCACGAACAGGTTGGCCGGGCGATCGTAGAGCGCCATCGGCGTATCGATCTGCTGGATGATGCCGTCCTTCAGCACCACGATGCGCTGGCCCAGGGTCATCGCTTCGACCTGGTCGTGCGTCACGTAGATCATGGTGGTGCCCAGCTTGCGGTGCAGCTGCGCGATCTCGGTACGCACGCTGTGGCGCAGCTTGGCGTCGAGGTTGGACAGCGGCTCGTCGAGCAGGAACACCGCCGGCTCGCGCACCAGCGCCCGGCCCAGTGCCACGCGCTGGCGCTGGCCACCGGACATCGCCTTGGGCAGCTTGTCCATCATCTCGGTCAGGCCCAGCGTCTGCGCCGCCTCGGCAATGCGCTTGTCGATGGTCGCCTTGTCATGCCCGCGCAGCTTCAGGCCGAAGGCCAGGTTCTCGGCCACGGTCATGTGCGGATACAACGCGTAGCTCTGGAACACCATGGCGATGTCGCGATCCTTCGGCGCCACGTCGTTGACCACGCGATCACCAATGGTCAGCGTGCCACCGCTGATCTCTTCCAGGCCCGCCACCATCCGCAACAGGGTCGACTTGCCACAGCCGGACGGACCGACCAGCACCATCAGCTCGCCATCGGCGACCTCGAAGGTGGCGTCCTTCACCGCGACCTGGCCGTTGTCATAGACCTTGCGCACACCCTGCAACTGCACTTTTGCCATATCACCTATCCGGTCCGCCCGAAGCCGGGCTGTCTTTTGGGACTGCCTCGGCCCTCCCGATGGCAGTGATGATTGCGCGCCTGCCGCATGACGGCGAGCACTGCAATCGAATACAGTTGCCCATTCTGCCATGTAAACGTTTTCACGTGGCACTATCCGATGATCGGTGCGCACCGATCTGCGTCGGCGGTTGAACGAAGGTTCCGCCGAGGTAGTGGTTTCGAATGGAACGGTCTTCCGCAACTCCGGAGATCGCCCCTGACGAACCTCGGACAGGCAGTTGCGCGGATGTCCCCCGAACCCAGCCATGAAGCGATTGACAACGATGTCACCCGGATCTGAAACTCGAGCGATGCACGACACCCTCTTCCTGTTCGGTGCCACAGGTGATCTGGCCCAGCGCTACCTGTTCCCTTCGCTGCTTCGCCTGCTTGGCGACGGCCTGCTGCCGGAGGACTTCCGCATCCGCGCACTGGCCCTGTCCGGGCATGACACCGAAGCCTTCCATGACATCCTGCGGCCGCGCCTGCAGCAGGCCATGCCGATGGCCACGCAGGACGACATCGCTGCCCTGCTGCGCCGCATCGACTACCGTTCGGTGGACCTGCGCGACGTCGACTCGGTTGCCGCTGCGGTCTCCGACCTGGTGCACCGCAAGTGCGTCAGCTACCTCGCCATTCCGCCGGGCCTGTACATTTCCACCTGCGAAGGCCTGGCCAAGGGCGGCGCCCTCGCCGCGCCGGCACGCCTGATGCTGGAGAAGCCGATCGGCAGCGACAGCGAGAGCGCCGAGGAAATCATCAGCACCATCGGCCAGTGGATCGACGAGGACCGCGTGTTCCGCCTCGACCACTACCTGGGCAAGGCGGCAGTGCAGAACCTGATCGCGCTGCGCTTCGGCAATACGCTGCTGGAAGCGGTGTGGAACCGCAACTACATCGAATCGGTGCACATACTGGTGGCCGAGAGCGAAGGCGTGGACGGCCGTGACGCCTACTACGCCCGCTCCGGCGCGCTGCGCGACATGGTGCAGAGCCACATCCTGCAGCTGCTGTGCATGGTGGCGATGGAGCCGCCGGCGTCGCTGGAAGCCGACCGCATCCGCGACGAGAAGGTCAAGGTGCTGCGCGCCCTTCGCCCGCTCGACGCGAAGCACGCCGCGCGTGACAGCATCCGCGGCCGCTACACCGCCGGCACCATCAACGGCCAGCCGGCGCAGGCTTACCAGCCGCCGGAAGGCAGCGACGTGGAAACCTTCGCCGGTGTCACCGCGCATATCGACAACTGGCGCTGGAGCGGCGTGCCGTTCCATCTGGTCACCGGCAAGCGCCTGCCCGAGCGCACCACCCGCGTGGTGGTCACGCTGAAGCCGGTCACCCATTGGCTGTTCGAGCGCCCGCAGCGCGCGCAGGCCGCACCGAACCGCCTGGTGTTCCAGCTGCAGCCGCAGGAAAACATCGAACTGGGCCTGATGAGCAGCCTGGCCGGCCCGGAATGGGGCGCACTGGAACTGCATCCGCTGGAACTGGAACTGTCAGTGCCAACCGGCCTGCATCGCCGCATCGCGTACGAGCGCCTGTTCCTGGATGCCTTCAATGGCAATCACACGCTGTTCGTGCGCGACGACGAAGTGCGTGCAGCGTGGGCCTGGATCGACAGCGTCGCCGACGCGTGGAAGGACGCCAAGCTGCCGCTGGAGCCCTACCCCGCCGGCCAATGGGGCCCGAGCAATGCCGGCGAGTTCCTGCCGCAGGGCGTGGACGCACCGGACAGCGGAGCGTCGGCATGAGCGCCAGCTCGCAGCCGGTGCTGGTGGCCGACATCGGCGGCACCAACGCCCGCTTCGCCCTGGCCGATACCTCGCAGGACGCGCCGCTGCGGAAGGACAGCATCCGCGAATACGCGGTGGCGGAGTTCCCTTCGCTGGGTGATGCCGCGCGCCACCACCTGGAACAGATCGGCGCCAGCGCAAGCCGCGGCGTGTTCGCAGTGGCCGGTCGCGTTGATGGCGATGAAGCGCGCATCACCAACCATCCGTGGGTGATCTCGCGCAACCGCACCGCAGCGATGCTCGGTTTCGACGAACTGCACCTGATCAACGACTTTGCCGCACAGGCGATGGCGATCTCACTGCTGCAGCCCGAGGACGTGGTCCAGGTCGGCGGTGCCGCCTGGGTTCCGGGCAAGCCGGGCCAGCCGCGCAACTACGCAGTGATCGGGCCGGGTACCGGCCTCGGCGTGGGCGGCCTGATCATGCGCCACGGCCGCTGCTATCCGCTGGAAACCGAAGGCGGCCATGTCAGTTTCCCGCCGGGAACTCCGGAAGAGATCCGCATCCTCGAGATCCTGTCCGAACAGTTCGGCCGCGTCTCCAACGAGCGCCTGATCTGTGGCCCCGGCCTGGTCAACATCCACCGCGCCGTGTGCGAGATGGCCGGTATCGACCCGGGCCAGCTGCAGCCGGTGGACGTGACCGCCCGTGCCCTGCACGGTGATCCGCAGGCAATGCGCACCGTGGACGTGTTCTGCGCCGTGTTCGGCGCCATCGCCGGTGACCTGGTGCTCACCCAGGGCGCCTGGGATGGCGTGTTCCTGACCGGAGGCCTGACCCCGAAGATGCTCGATTCGCTGCAGCACTCCGGTTTCCGCCAGCGCTTCGAACACAAGGGCCGCTTCTCCTCGATCATGGCGCGCGTGCCCTCGTTGGCGGTGATGCATCCCCACGCCGGACTGCTGGGCGCCGCCGCCTATGCCACCGACGCCGAACGTGACGCACCAGGAGTTGCCGCATGAACCCCAGCTTCCACGACAACCGCATCGAGTTCATCCAGCACAGCGACGCCGACGGCTGGATCGAAGCGGTGGCCGCTGAGATGGCACGCACCCTCAACCACGACATCAATGAAGTGGGCCGCGCCCGCATCCTGTTGTCCGGCGGCACCACGCCGGCCCCGGTCTACCAGGCACTGGCCGAGCTGGACGTGCACTGGGACCGGGTTGAAGTGAGCCTGGCCGACGAGCGCTGGCTGTCGCCGCAGGATCGCGACAGCAACGCCTGGCTGGTGCGCGAGCACCTGCTCAAGCGCACCGAGGGCGCCCACTTCGATCCGCTGGTACGGATCGGCAAGCCACTGCCCGAATGCGTGTACACCGCCAACCTGCAGGCGCAGCACAGCCAGCCGCCGAGCCTGGTAGCGCTGGGCATGGGCAACGACGGGCACACCGCCTCGCTGTTCCCTGGCTCGAAAGACCTCGCACGCGCACTGGAAAGCACCCTGCCCTATGCCGCGCTGGATGCCACCGGCTGCCCAGGCGCGAACCAGTGGCCGCTGCGCATCACGCTGACCCCGCACGGCCTGCGCCAGTGCCGCCAGCGCCTGCTGCTGCTGCGTGGCAAGCAGAAGCTGCAGGTACTGCGCCAGGCGCTGGACAGCAACGACGCCCAGCAGTACCCGATACTCAATGCGATCAACCTGGAAGGCGCGCGCCTGCGCGTCCACTGGGCTGATTGATGTCGGCGGCGGCGCCGTGCCGCCGCTTGCCTCTCGCCACCATGAACGCCGGTAGCCAATGAGCCTCCATCCTCAACTGCAAGCCATCACTGAGCGCGTCATCCGCCGCAGCGCCGCCTCGCGCGCCGCCTATCTGGCCGCGATCGATGCCTCCCTGCGTGAGGGCCCGTTCCGCAGCCGCCTGAGTTGCGGCAACCTCGCCCACGGGTTCGCCGCCTGCGGCGGCACCGACAAGAGCCGCCTGCGCGGCGGCGTGACGCCGAACCTGGGCATCATCACCGCCTACAACGACATGCTGTCGGCCCACCAGCCGTTCGAGACCTATCCCGAACAGATCCGCGACATCGCCCGCGAGCTGGGCGCCACCGCACAGGTCGCCGGCGGCGTCCCTGCGATGTGCGACGGTGTCACCCAGGGCCGTGGTGGCATGGAGCTGTCGCTGTTCTCGCGCGATGTCATTGCCCAGGCCACGGCCATCGGCCTCAGCCATGACATGTTCGATACCACCGTCTACCTCGGCGTGTGCGACAAGATCGTGCCGGGCCTGCTGATCGGTGCGCTGGCCTTCGGCCATCTGCCGGCGGTGTTCGTACCGGCCGGCCCGATGACCCCGGGCATCCCGAACAAGCAGAAGGCCGAAGTGCGCGAGCGCTACGCCGCCGGTGAGGCCACCCGCGAAGAGCTGCTGGAAGCCGAGTCCGCGTCGTACCACGGTGCGGGCACCTGCACCTTCTACGGCACGGCCAACTCCAACCAGGTGCTGCTGGAAGCCATGGGCGTGCAGTTGCCGGGCGCATCGTTCGTCAATCCGGGCACGCCGCTGCGCGACGCCCTGACCCGCGAGGCAACCGAACGCGCGCTGGACATCACCGCACTGGGCGACGACTTCCGCCCGCTGGGCCGGATCATCGACGAGCGCGCGATCATCAACGCGGTCATCGCGCTGATGGCCACTGGCGGTTCGACCAACCACACCATCCACTGGATCGCGGTGGCGCGTGCGGCCGGCATCGTGCTGACCTGGGACGACTTCGACGAACTGTCGCAGCTGATTCCGCTGCTGGCCCGTGTCTACCCGAACGGCGAGGCCGACGTGAACCGTTTCGCGGCCGCTGGCGGCCCGGCCTTCGTGTTCGGCGAGCTGATCAAGGCGGGCCTGATGCACGGCGATCTGGTCAGCGTCGCGCGTGGCGGCATGTCCGACTATGCGCGCGAGCCGCAACTGCGTGACGGCCGGCTGGTCTACCTGCCGGGCCTGGAACACAGCGCCGATGACGAAGTGGTTCGTGGCGTCGACAATCCGTTCGAGCACCAGGGTGGCCTGCGCCTGCTGCGTGGCAACCTCGGCAAGTCGCTGATCAAGCTGTCGGCGGTGAAACCGCAGTACCGGACGATCGAAGCACCTGCGGTGGTGGTCGATGCACCGCAGGTATTGAACAAGCTGCACGCCGGTGGCCTGCTGCCGCAGGACTTCGTGGCGGTGGTGCGCTACCAGGGCCCGCGTGCCAACGGCATGCCCGAACTGCATTCGCTGGCACCGCTGCTGGGCCTGCTGCAGAACCAGGGCCGGCGCGTGGCGCTGGTCACCGACGGCCGCCTGTCCGGTGCGTCGGGCAAGATCCCGGCGGCCATCCATGTGACGCCGGAAGCGGCGCGTGGTGGCCCGCTGGCCAAGGTCCGCGAGGGCGACATGATCCGCCTCGACGGCGAGGCCGGCACGCTGGAAGTGCTGGTGGACGCGGCGGAATGGGCAGCACGTCCGCTGGCGCCGAACACCGCGCCGGCCGCGCATGACCTGGGCCGCAACCTGTTCGCGATCAACCGTCGCGTGGTGGGCCCGGCCGACCAGGGCGCGATTTCGATTTCGTGCGGGCCGGCGGCGGCCGATGGCGGGCCGTGGGAGTACGACGCGGAGTATGAGCTGGGGCACGATGCCGCAGCGGCGGCGGCGCCGCATGAGGCGAAAGACGCCTGACGCGAAAAGCCGCGGCAGGCTTCCCGGCTTGGGCAGTAGAGCGCCCTGGCCGGGACACGCCGTAAACCCCCTACGGGGCCGGCCCAACCGCTGGTGGTTGGGCGTTCGGGCGCTTGCAAAGCGGTGCTTCGCAAGCAAAGCGCCCTCACCCATGGGGGCTCGATCGCGGCATTCATGCCGCTCACGGTCCCGGCCAGGGCGCTCTACTGCCCTTGGACAATTCCCGGCGCGTCATTTGCGCTGCGGCCACTGAATCAAGAAGAGCAAAGGCAAGGGCAAAAGCATGGGTATCGAACAACATCAGGTGAAGGCGGCGGAGCTGTTGCATGCGGCGGGCATCCTGCCGGTGGTGACGATTCATACGCTGGACCAGGCGCGAGCGGTCAGTGCGGCGCTGCTGGAAGGTGGTCTGCCGGCGATCGAGCTGACGCTGCGCACGCCGGTGGCGATGGAAGCGCTGGCAATGCTCAAGCGCGAGCTGCCGGACGTGGTGGTGGGCGCCGGTACGGTGCTGACCGTGGAGCAGATGCAGCAGTCGATCGATGCGGGTGCTGACTTCCTGGTGACCCCGGGGACGCCGCCGGCGCTGGCTGATGCACTTGCCGCTGCGCCGCTGCCGGTGGTGCCGGGTGCGGCGACGCCGACCGAGCTGCTGTCGCTCTACGCCCGCGGTTTCCGCGTGTGCAAGCTGTTCCCGGCCACAGCCGTGGGCGGGCTGGCGATGATCAAGGGACTGGCCGGCCCGGTTGCCGACCTCAAGCTGTGCCCGACCGGCGGCATCACCGAGAACACCGCCGCCGAGTACCTCGAGCAGAAGAACGTGGTCTGCATCGGTGGTTCGTGGATGGTGCCGGGCAACTGGATTGCCGACGGCGAATGGGACAAGGTGCGCGCCAGCGCCGCCGACGCCGCGAAGATCATCAAGCGCGTGCGCGGCCACTGACATGAAGATCGGGGTCAGAGCCCTTTCCCGCCGGGAAAGGGATCCGACCCCAGGCTGCGAGCGCGCACAGCGCGCGACCCGCTCCTGCTCTTCAATCTTCATTCCGCGGTGGCGGCGCACGGAAACTGTCGGTAGCCCTGCGGAGGGATTGCGCAGGGGCGTAAGCGCCATGGATGGCGCGCCGAGCCTTCAGCGATGGATTCACGGCGTCCCCTGCGCGGTCCCTCCGCAGGGCCAACCCCAGAAATCCAACCGCACCACCGCGAGGGGCTCAGCCGTTGGCCGAAACCCTTACAACGGCCGCGCCGGATCCACCAGCCCGTACTGGCTGGCCATGCGCGCCAGCGCGATGTTGTCGTGGATCCCCATCTTCTCGAACAACCGCGCCTTGTGCGTGTTCACCGTCTTGGCACTCAGGCTCAGGCGCCGCGCGATGTCTTCCTGGCGCAGGCCCTGGGTCAGCAGCAAGGCTACTTCCAGTTCGCGCGGCGACAGGCTGTCGAACGGCGATCCATTGCCCTCCACCGTCGACAGGGCCAGGTTCTGCGCGATGCTGGTGCCCAGGTAGCGACGGCCCATGGCCACATCGCGCACCGCGCGCAGCAGCTCCTGTGCATCGCAGCCCTTGCCGATGTAGCCCGCGGCCCCCGCCTCCAGCAAGCGCTTCGGCAGCGGCCCGTCTTCCAGCACCGATACGATCACCACGCGGGTGTTGCGGTGGCTGCGGACGATGCGCTCGGTCACTTCCATGCCACTCACACCGGGCAGGTGCAGGTCGCACAGCACCACGTCCGGCAACAGCTGGCGGACGTCGCGCAGTGCGTCTTCACCCGTCTCGGCTTCGCCCACCACCTCGATGTCGGTCTCCCCCGACAGGATCATCTTCATCCCGGTGCGGACCAGCGCATGGTCATCCACCAGGTAGACTCGAATCGTCATTCACGTACCTCTTCGAATGGGGCCATTGCAGGTCAAGCTAGGCAGGGCGCCGATACCCCTGCAAGCGCGTCCGGGACGCGATCCAGGCGTTCTGCCTTGCGCATCACAGTAACGCGCGTTGTGCTTGCCCCCTGTCTTGCAGAACCTGCTGCAACGAAACAACTGATCTATTACGTAGACGCCCCGGAAGGGTCATCCACGTCACCCCCCTGTGATGATGCTTCGCTGGCCGTCGCTGGCGGCGAATCCCGACGTCGCCAAGGATGCCGGCGACTGAACATGACCAGATAGCACCCTACCACCCAAACCAGCGCGGCACACCATCCGGCCAGGATGTCCGAGGGATAATGCACGCCCAGATAGACCCGTGAGACGCTCACCAGCAGGCTGAACGGGGGCGCCAGCAGCAGTACCGGCCAGCGCCAGCGGGTATTCCAGGCCAGCAGCACCAGGGTCGCGGCAAGGGTCATCGAGCCCATGGCGTGCCCGCTGGGGAAGCTGAACGTCGATTCCGGCGCAATCGACTCCCACAGGCTGGGGCGCTGGCGCTGGAAGAAGTGCTTGCTGCCCATGTTCAGCAACGCCGATCCCGCGAAACTGACCGCGACGAAGGTCGCCTCGCGCCAGCGCCGGTAGCCCAGCAGCGCACCGATGATCAGCACGTCAGCAGGGATCAGGAACCACTCGTAGCCCAGTTTCGAGATGAGCACGAAGAAGCGGTCCAGCCATGGCGAATGCAGGCCATGCATCTGCCACAGCAGCGGCGCATCGAAATGGAACGATTCAAATTCGTGCACTTCGTCAGCCAAGGCGACGAAGCCCGCCAACGGCAGCAGTACGCCACCGAACAGCAGGACCAGGCGCCAGGCGTTGCGCGCCATCCAGTGGCGGAAACCGGAGGCCGACTCCGGAGCGGCGAGGATCGCAGGCTTATCCGGCGCTTCGGACATATTTGTGTTCGACGTAATCGTCGATCAGGGCGACGAACTCCTGGGCGATGTTGTCGCCACGCAGGGTCACCTTCTTCTCGCCATCGACGAATACCGGTGCTGCCGGCGTCTCGCCCGTGCCCGGCAGGGAGATGCCGATGTTGGCATGGCGCGACTCACCCGGCCCATTGACAATGCAGCCCATCACCGCCAGGGTCATGTTCTCCGCACCCGGGTGGTGGATCTTCCACAGCGGCATCTTCTCGCGCACATGGTTCTGCACCACTTTGGCCAGTTCCTGGAAGAACTCGGAGGTGGTGCGGCCGCAGCCCGGGCAGGCCGTGACCAGCGGCGTGAAGGCGCGCTGGCCGGTGGTCTGCAGCAGTTCCTGGGCGACGATCACTTCCTGCGTGCGCGACTGGCCCGGTTCCGGGGTCAGCGAGATGCGGATAGTGTCACCGATGCCTTCCTGCAGCAGCACGCTCAGCGCTGCCGACGAGGCGACGATGCCCTTGCTGCCGATACCGGCTTCGGTCAGGCCCAGGTGCAGGGCGAAGTCCGAGCGCTGCGCCAGGTCGCGGTACACCGCGATCAGTTCCTGCACGCCACTGACCTTGGCCGACAGCACGATCCGATCGCGCGGCAGGCCCAGTTCCACGGCCTGCTCGGCCGAATCCAGCGCCGAACGGATCAGCGCCTCACGCAGCACGCGGCCGGCGTCCCAGGGCTGCTCGCGCAGGTTGTTCTCGTCCATCAGCCTGGCCGCCAGGGCCTGGTCCAGCGAGCCCCAGTTGGCACCGATGCGCACCGGCTTGTTGTAGCGGATCGCGAACTCGATCAACTGGGCGAACTGCAGGTCCTTCTTCTTGCCGAAGCCGACATTGCCCGGGTTGATGCGGTACTTGGCCAACGCTTCCGCACATGCCGGTTCGGCAGTGAGCAGCTGGTGGCCGTTGTAGTGGAAGTCACCGATCAGCGGTACATCGATACCCATCATCGCCAGCTTGTCGACGATGCGCGGAATGGCCGCAGCGGCTTCCACGGTGTTGACGGTCAACCGCACCATCTCCGAACCTGCACGCCACAACTCGGCCACCTGCTTCACGCTGGAGGCCACGTCGGAGGTATCGGTGTTGGTCATCGACTGCACCACCACCGGCTTGCCTCCGCCTACGGTGACCCCGCCGATCTGGACGGCATGGGTCTGGCGACGGGGCCAGGCGGTGGCATCGGAGGGGGGAGTCGGGCGGGTGACGGCGTCGTGCATGGGCGCATTCTACCGCCCACTCCCGCATTCGGGGTGACTCGCATTCAGCCTGCGGCACGGCTGCGGCCGATTGTCGCAGGCATGTACACGCATGAACGCATACGATGAGCGTGAATGACCGGTCCCGACGCCCCGTTTCTCCGTACCCTGTGCAGCCTGCGCTGGCTTGCCGTAGGCGGCCAGGCCGCCACCATCCTGGTCGCGACCTGGGTGCTGGGCCTGCCGTTGCCGCAGCTGCCGTTGTGGGCCGGCGTGGCGGTGCTGGCCCTGTTCAACGTCTATACCCAGCTGCGCCCGGAAGCGGCCGACACTGCGCCGCTGACCGCATTCGGCCATATCCTGGTGGACGTGATCATCCTGACCTGGATGGTGGGCTGGAGCGGCGGCATGGCCAACCCGTTCAGCTCACTGTTCCTGATCCTGATCGCGCTGGCCGCCTTCGCCCTGCCCCTGCGCTGGGCACTGGCGGTCGCGCTGGCCTGCCTGCTCGGCTACGCCGCCAGCGGCATTTTCGGGCAGGCGCTGCCGGACGGCTACTTCCGCTCTCAGGACCTCAATCGCTGGGGCGTGGTCGCCAACTTCCTGATTTCCGCCACAGTGGTGCTGGCCTTCTCCACCCGCCTGGCACTGGCCCTGCGGGAGCGCGAACTGGAACTGTCGGCGCTGCGTGAGCGCTTCGCCCGCAACGAGGGCATCGTCGCCCTGGCCACCCATGCCGCCTCGGTCGCGCATGAGCTGAACACACCGCTGGCGACCATGACCCTGCTCGCCGACGATGTCGCCGAGCGCAGCGAAGAGCCTGAAGTGCGCGAAGACATGGAAACCCTGCGCGAGCTGCTGGTGCAGTGCCGGGAACGTGTGCTGGCGCTGGCCGCACCAGCCTCGGCCGACGCGCCGGGCCGCAGCCATTCCAGCGCCCAGCAGGTACTTGAACAATGGCGCCTGGTGCGGCCGACCATCGACCTGCACCGCAATGACGATGCGCCGCTGCGGCTGCCGCTCGACCCGGGCGTAGGCCATCTGTTGATGGTCCTGCTCAACAATGCCGCCGATGCCGGCGAGAAGGCCGGCCGGCCGCGCGTGGACCTGGACCTGCGCATCGAGGGCGACGACCTGATCGGCGAAGTACGCGACTACGGCCATGGTTTCGACGCCCGTGCCGCCGTGCTGCCGGGCAAGCTGTTCGGCAGCAGCAAGAGCGAGGGCATGGGCGTCGGCCTGGCCCTGTCCCATGCCACCATCGAACGCCTCGACGGCGAGATGTGGATGCGCCCGGCCCAGGGGGCCGGCAGCCGCGTCGGCTTCCGCCTGCCGCTGGCCCCACGCGAGGAAACCCCATGAGCGCCTCAACCCTTGGTCTGCTGGTCGACGACGACGAGCTGTACCTGCGCACCCTGCAGCGCAGCCTGGCCCGCAAGGGCCTGGAAACACAGACCGCACAGGATGCCGCCAGTGCCCTGGCACTGGCCCGCCAGCATCCGCCGGCGTTCGCGCTGATCGACCTGAAGCTGGGCAGCGATTCCGGCCTGGCGCTGATCCAGCCGCTGCGCGCACTGCGCGCGGACATGCGCATCCTGCTGGTGACCGGCTATGCCAGCATCGCCACCGCAGTGGAGGCGATCAAGCTGGGCGCGGATGATTACCTGCCGAAGCCGGCCACGGTGCCGATGATCCTGCGCGCCCTCGGTGAAGAGGACGACGGCCCGGCCGACGATGGCGAAATGGAAGTGCCCGATGCGATGACGCCGATCAGCCGCCTGCAGTGGGAACACATCCAGCAGGCGATGCACGAGACCGGCGGCAACGTGTCAGCGGCCGCACGCCTGCTCGGCATGCACCGGCGCTCACTGCAGCGCAAGCTGGCCAAGCGGCCCAGCCCGGAACGCGATCCGAGCCGGTGAGACGCCACGCCATGCGCCGGTAGTGCCGGCCGCTGGCCGGCAACCTCGTGAACGATTGAAGCATCGCCTGGATGCCGGCCAGCGGCCGGCACTACCCGGGCATCAGCCCTTCAACTGCGCCAGGATCTCGCGGGTCATCGGGTCGGCAACCGCCACATCCTCGCCCTGCAGCGCCGGCAGCAGGCCACTGGCCAGCTGCTTGCCCAGTTCGACACCGAACTGGTCGAAGGCGTTGATGTTCCAGATCACCGACTGCACGTACACAGCGTGCTCGTACATGGCGATCAGTGCACCCAGCGCCTGCGGGGTCAGCGCGTCGAGCAGGATCAGCGTGCTCGGCCGGCCCCCCGGGTAGTCGCGGTGCGGATCTTCGCTGCCCTGGCCATTGGCCAGCGCTTCGGTCTGCGCCAGCAGGTTGGCCAGCAAGGCCTGGTGATTGATCGTATAGGGATCATCGTTGTGCACACAGCCGATGAAGTCGGCCGGAACGACGCTGGTGCCCTGGTGCAACGCCTGGAAGAAGCTGTGCTGCACATCGGTGCCCGCCCCACCCCACCACACCGGCACGGTGTCGACGGTGACCGGCTGGCCGTCGCGCTGCACGCGCTTGCCCAGGCTTTCCATCACCAGCTGCTGAAGGTAAGCCGGCAGCAGCGCCAGGCGCTGGTCGTAGGTCATCACCGCGTGCGTGGCATGGCCCAGCAGGTTGCGGTTCCAGATGTCGGTGAGGCCGTGCAGCACCGGCAGGTTGCGCTCCAGCGGTGCATCCAGCGCATGCGCATCCATCTGCGCCGCGCCTTCCAGCAACTGTTCAAAACGTTCGAAGCCGATTGCCAGCGCAATCGGGAAACCGACCGCCGACCACAGCGAATAACGGCCACCGACCCAGTCCCACATCGGCAGCACGCGATCGGCGGCGATCGCGAAGGCCTTGGCGGCGCGCTCCGGATTGGCGCTGACCGCATACAGGCGCTCGCTGCCACCCAGCCAGTCGTGCAGGATCTGGCCGTTGAGCAGCGTTTCCTGCGTGCCGAAGGTCTTGGAGATCAGGATGCCGGCGGTCTTCGCCGGATCCAGCGTGGCCAGCGTGCGCTGCATGGCGGCGCCGTCCACGTTCGACACGAAATGCACGCGCAGGCGCGCACCGCTGACCGGGCGCAGCGCATCGGCGACCAGGCGCGGGCCGAGGTCGGAACCCCCGATGCCGACACTGACCACATCGGTCACGCCGCTGTCTTCCAGCGCGCGCACCAGCACGCCCATGCGCTGGCGGATGCCATGCGCGGTGGCATAGGCCTCGGCCGCCACCGGCGCATCGACCACGTCGCCACGCAGCGCGGTGTGCAGCGCGGCGCGACCTTCGGTCAGATTGACCTGCTCGCCACGGAACAGGCGGGTGATGGCGCCACCGACATCACGCTCGGCAGCCAGCGCCAGCAACGCCTGCAGCGCCGCGGCATCGTATTTCTGCCGGGCGAAGTTGACGTACAACGGACCGACCCGCAGCGCCAGGTCCTGCACGCGGCCGGGTTCGGCGGCGAGCAGGCTGGGAATGCTTGCGCCCTTCAGGCGCTGGGCGTGGGAATGCAGCGAGTCGAATCCGTTGTTCGTTGTCATGCGGCCTGGGTCGGGATCGTGTCGTTGGTGTGGGTGATCTGGTTCTTGCCATCAACGTACACCAGCTTCGGCTTGAAGCTGTCAGCTTCCTGCTCGGTCATGCTGGCGAACGCGGCGATGATGATGATGTCACCGACCTGCACGTGGCGCGCGGCGCCACCGTTGAGCGAGACAACGCCGCTGCCGGCTTCGGCGCGGATGGCATAGGTCGAGAAGCGCGCACCGTTGGTCACGTCCCAGATGTGCACCTGTTCGAACTCGCGGATGCCAGTGGCAGCCAGCAGGTTGTCATCGATGGCGATCGAGCCTTCGTAGTTCAGCTCGGAATGGGTGACGGTGGCGCGGTGGATCTTGGTCTTGAGCAGGGACAGGTGCATGGGGGCGCTGCAACGGCAAAGGAAAGAGCGGATTCTAGCACCCGCACAGCGCCGGGCATTACGGCCGGCAACCTGTTCAGGTAGGCGGTGAAACCGGAGGCGGATCCCTTTTCCCCTGGGAAAGGGATCTGACCCCATGCATCGCGCGGCGCCGCCGGAGTTCAGAACTCCAGGTTGTCGATCAGCCGGGTGGTACCCAGCCGTGCGGCGATCAGCGCCACCCGGCCGCCGCCGTCGAAGGTCGGCTCGGCCAGCTCCGGAGTGCGCAGCACCGCGTAGTCAACCTGGAAACCGGCCGCCTGCAATGCGGCAGTGGCCTCAGCCTCGATGCGATCACGTGCCTGCCCGGCCACGTAGCCTTCGCGCATCCCCAGCAGGGTGCGGTGGATGGTGGCCGCGACCGGGCGCTGTTCGGCGCTCAGGTACTGGTTACGCGAACTCTTGGCCAGGCCATCCTCGTCCCGCACGATCTCCGCACCGACGATCTGGATCGGGAACGACAGCTCGGCCACCATCTGCTTGATCACGGCAAGCTGCTGGTAGTCCTTGCGGCCGAACACGGCCACGTCCGGCTGCACCTGCAGGAACAGGCGCGCCACCACCGTGCACACGCCATCGAAGTGGCCCGGGCGGCTGGCACCTTCCAGCACTTCACTGACACCCGGCGCGTGCATGCGCGTGGTCCTGTCCACGCCCAGCGGATACATCGCCTCCACGCTGGGCAGCCACACGGCATCGCAGCCGACCTGTTCCAGCCCGGCCACGTCGGCCTCGGGCGTGCGCGGGTAGCGGCTGAAATCCTCGTTGGGGCCGAACTGGGTCGGGTTGACGAAGATGCTCGCCACCACCTTGTCGGCGTACTGGCGGGCCAGGGTCACCAGCGAATGGTGGCCCCCATGCAGGTTGCCCATGGTCGGCACCAGCGCCACGCGCAGGCCCTCGCGCTTCCACTGGGCGATCTGCCCGCGCAGCGCGCCGAGCTCGTTGAAGGTCTGGATCATTGGGCGTACGCGTGCTGTTCGTCGGGGAAGCTGCCGTCGCGCACGGCGTCGGCAAATGCGCGGGTGGCACCGGCCACCGAGCCGCCTTCGGCAAGGAAATCCTTGACGAACTTGGGACGGCGATGGCCACTGTCCAGGCCGAGGAAATCGTGCAGCACCAGCACCTGGCCATCGCACTGCGGGCCAGCACCGATACCGATGGTCGGCACATCCACCGCAGCGGTCACTTCGGCGGCGACCGGGGTCGGCACGCATTCAAGCACCATGATGCTGGCGCCTGCGGCGGCCACGGCCTTGGCATCCTCCACCAGCTGGCGCGCAGCATCGCCGCGGCCCTGGATCTTGAAGCCGCCCAGGCGCAGCACCGATTGCGGGGTCAGGCCCAGGTGCGCGCAGACCGGAATCTCGCGCTCGACCAGGTAGCGGATGATGTCGACCTTGAAGCCGGCACCTTCGATCTTGACCATCTCGGCACCGGCCTGCAGCAGCTGCAGCGAGGCATCCAGCGCGCGTTCCGGGGTGGCATCGGCACCGAACGGCAGGTCGGCCACCAGCAGCGCACGCTGCAGCACGCGGGCCACGGCGCGGGTGTGGTAGACCATGTCGGCCACGGTCACCGGCAGGGTCGAATCATGACCCTGCACGACCATGCCCAGCGAATCGCCGATCAGGATCAGATCGACGCCGTTGGCATCGAAGGTGCGGGCGAAGCCGGCGTCGTAGGCGGTCAACATGACCAGCTTCTGGCCATTGCGCTTGGCCTCGGCCAGGGCGGGAACGGTCCAGGGCTTGCTGTCTGCGTGGGTGCTCATGTGCTGATAACCGGGGGAGATAACCCGGTCATTATCACCCTATCGGCGCAATCCCGCAGGCATCCACCCGCACCACTGCATCCCGCACGCTGCCATGACCGGGAATGGCCAGATCAGGCGCGATTTCGGCCAGTGGCACCAACACGAAGGCACGCTCGTGCAGATAGGGATGAGGTACCTGCAGGCCGGGCAGGTCGGTCACCTGCGTGCCATACAGCAGCAGGTCCAGGTCCAGCGCGCGCGGCCCCCAGTGCACCGCCGGATCGCGCACGCGGCCAAAGCCCCGCTCCAGCGCCAGCATGGCCTGCAGCAACTCATCGGCCGCCAAGGTGGTTTCGACCGCAGCCACGGCATTGACGAACGGCGGCTGGTCTTCATTGCCCCAGGCCGGGGTTGCATAGAGCCGCGAGGCCTGTCGCAGGCGCGTTCCCGGCAGGCCGTCCAGCGCGGCAATCGCCGCGCCCACGGTCGCGGCCGCGTCGCCAAGGTTGGCGCCGAGGCCGATCCAGGCGAGGGTCATCGCTTACTCGCCCGCCGCAGCAGCACCGGGACGTCGACGGCGACGGCGGCGCTTGCGCGGTGCCCCGCTCTCGTCATCGCCGTCTTCACTGTGCATCGCATCCAGCGACGACTCCAGCTCGCGACCGGACTGCGCCTGTGCTTCGCGCCAGAACTCGACATCCACTGCATGCTCGGACGAAGCGACCTGGCGCAGGCTGAGGAAATCGAACGCGGCGCGGAAGCGCGGGTGGGTCAGGGTACGGAATACGCGCTTGCGCTGGCGCGAGCTGAAGCGCGACTGCAGCAGCCAGATCTCCTGCATCGGCAGCGAGAAGCGGCGCGGCAGCGCGATGGTGCTGAGCTGCTGCACGGTGACCCGGTCGGCGGCGCGGCGCTGCGCCTCTTCCGGTGCCACTCCCTGCTTGAGCAGGGTCGCCTGTGCGCGGCAGAACGCCGGCCACAGCAGCAATGCGAACAGGAACGCCGGCGAGACCGGCTCGTCGTTGGCCACGCGAGCATCGGTGTTGGCCAGGCCCTCGACCAGCATGCGGCGCAGCGCGCCGGTGCGGTTGGACTTCAGCGCCCTGGCGCTCTCCGGGAACAGCACGTCGAGCAGGCCGTAACGCTCAAGGCCTTCGAAGCTGGCCACGCCGTGCCCGGACAGGAACAGCTTGAGCACTTCCTCGAACAGGCGCGCCGGCGCGGCTTCGTTGAGCAGGCCGGCCAGGTGCGGGATGGGCGCGGCGGTACCCTCTTCGATCTGGAAGCCGAGCTTGGCCGCCAGGCGCACCGCACGCAGCATGCGCACCGGGTCTTCCCGATAACGCTGCTCGGGATCGCCGATCAGTTTCATCAGGCGCGCCTGGACGTCTTCGAAGCCGCCGGTGTAGTCGCGCACCGAGAAGTCCTCGATGGCGTAGTACAGGGCGTTGCAGGTGAAGTCTCGGCGGACCGCGTCGTCTTCGATGGTGCCGTACACGTTGTCGCGCACGAGCATGCCGTTTTCCATCTCGCGGTCGCCGCTGCCGTCATCGCTGTTGGCACGGAAGGTGGCGACTTCGATGATTTCGCGGCCGAACACAACGTGGGCGAGGCGGAACCGACGACCGATCAGGCGGCAGTTGCGGAACAGCTGCTTGACCTGTTCGGGCGTGGCATCGGTGGCCACGTCGAAATCCTTGGGTTGGCCATTGACCAGCAGGTCGCGCACCGCGCCGCCGACAAGGTAGGCGCCGAAGCCGGCATCGCGCAGGCGATAAAGCACGCGCAGGGCGTTCGGGCTGATGTCCTTGCGGGAGATCGTGTGCTGGTCGCGCGGGATGACGCGCAGGCTGAACGGTGATGTAGCAGGGGAAATGATGTTGGCGCTTCCGGTTGAAGTTTCGGGATTGCCCAATGGCATCGAGGTGCATATACTAGCGCTCCTGCCTCGGCAGCGACACAGTTACGCTCCCTTCGTCTAGTGGTTAGGACGTGGCCCTCTCAAGGCTAAAACAGGGGTTCGAGTCCCCTAGGGAGCGCCAGTCGCCGCAGCAGGAACCGGAAAAAGCCCGCCTTGTGCGGGCTTTTCTGTTTTCCGGGGTTTGCATTGGCATCGATCGGTTTGGTCGCAGTAGCGCCTCCCTTTTCCTGCGTTGAGGGGGCGGGCCACCCTGGCCTGGACACGCTAAAGCCCATCCATGGGGGCTCGATGGCGCCATGGATGGCGCCATCGACCCCCCATGGATGGGTTCACGGCGTGTCCTGGATCGGCTGGCCTGCCGCCTCCCCACGAAGAAAGGAGGCGCAGAAACACAGGCCGGCCGTCAGCCTTCCATCTGCTCCAGCTCCTTGCCCTTGGTCTCGCGCACGTAGCGGACCACGAAGACGATCGAGAGGATCGCCGCGACGGCGTAGATGCCATAGGCGCCGGCCAGGCCGATGCCGGCCAGCAGCATCGGGAACGTCACGGTGATCGCGAAGTTCGAGGTCCATTGCGCCGCACCCGCCACCGCCAGCGCCGGGCCGCGGATCTGGTTGGGGAACATCTCGCCCAGCATCACCCACATCACCGGGCCCCAGGACATGTTGAAGAACACCACGTAGACGTTGGCTGCCACCAGCGCCAGCCGCCCCATGCCATCGGACAGCTGCAGGCGCCCATCGACGAGGCTGCCGCTGGCAAACGCCACCACCATCAGCACCAGCGCCACCGACATGCCGACCGAACCGATCCACAGCAGCGGCCTGCGCCCGATGCGGTCGATCAGCAGTACCGTCAGCAGGCAGGCACCGATGCTCAGCGCGCCAGACAACACGTTGATCAGCAGCGCGTCGCTTTCCGAGAAACCCACCGCCTGCCACAGCACCGCGCCGTAGTAGAACACCACGTTGATGCCGACCACCTGCTGGAACATGGCCAGGCCGATACCCACCCAGAGGATCGGGCGCAGCTTGCCGGTGGCCTTGTTGCGCAGGTCGCCGAAGCGCGGCTTGTGCTGGTCCTGGGCCAGGCTCGCCTCGATCTCGGCCTGCTTGGCCGTGGCCGCGGCCTCGCCGTACAGCCGCGCCAGCACCGTCTTCGCCTGCCCCTGGCGCCCCTTCAACACCAGGAAACGGGGGCTTTCCGGGATCACCAGCAACAACAGGAGGAACAGCCCCGAGGGCAGCACCTGCATCCAGAACATCCAGCGCCAGGCCTCATGGCCCAGCCACAGGGGCTCGGTCGAGGCGCCGGCGGCACGCGCCAGCAGGTAATTGCTGAGGAAGGCCGCAAACAAGCCGCAGATGATCGCCATCTGCTGCACCGTGGCCAGCCGGCCGCGGTAACGCGCCGAGGCGACTTCGGCGATGTAGGCCGGTGACATCACGCTGGCCGCGCCCACCGCGAAACCGCCCAGCACGCGGGCGGCGATGAACAGCCAGGACGCGTGGGCCGCGCCGGCACCGAGCGCCGAGACAAGGAACATCAGCGCTGACACGATCAGGACACCGCGGCGTCCCAGGCGATCACCCAGCCACCCCGCCAGGAAGGCGCCGATCGCGCAGCCCAGCAGCATCGAGGCGACTTCGAAACCGAGCGCCGCCTCACTGGAGTTGAAGGCCTGGCGGAGGCCATCGACCGTGCCATTGATGACACCACTGTCGAAACCGAACAGGAATCCACCAAGGGTGGCCACGCAGCTGATCAGGACGATGAATGCAGTGTTCTCACCGCCATGGGGCGCGGTGCTGGGCTGGGTTTGGGACATGGACGATCCTGCTGGGAAGGGAGTCCGGCCACGGTGGGCGACCGAGTGCCCCGCAGCGTCGCACAGCCCCCGCCGTGCCGCCAATGACTCCCACGGTCGCGCCTGCCAGACGCCCGTTCTGCGCCCCGCGCCGACACCGGGGGCCAACCTGTTCTAGAATTGGCAGGTTCAGGAATCGATCCACCCCCAAGCCCATGCCCTTTGTCGTCACCGAAAACTGCATCAAGTGCAAACACACCGATTGCGTGGAAGTGTGCCCCGTGGATTGCTTCCACGAAGGCCCGAACTTCCTGGTGATCGACCCGGATGAGTGCATCGACTGCACCCTTTGCGAGCCGGAGTGCCCGGTCAATGCGATCTTCCCGGAGGACGATGTTCCTGCCGGACAGGAAGGCTTCGTTGCCCTCAACGCCGAGCTGGCGAAGGAATGGCCGGTGCTGACCGTGCGCAAGGACCCGCCCGCCGACGCCGGCGAATGGGATGGCAAGCCGGACAAGCTGAAGCTGCTGGAGCGCTGAGAAGCGCCCACGGCGGTAACGAAAAGGGCGCCCATGGGCGCCCTTTTCTGTTCTTCGGCAGACCCCAACCGTGCGCTCCGGCAGGTGCCAACCGCGCAACCTGGTAGGTGCCAACCTTGGTTGGCACAAAAGCGCCGACCAAGGTCGGCCGCTACCAGAGCGGGTGCGGACCAAGGCCCGCAGCCATCCGACCAGCCCTTACTGGGCGAGCTTCGCCTTCAGCGCGGCGATCAGCTTCACCGGCGCTTCGGCGGTGGCCGGCAGGCCACGCGGGTCAACCGCGGAGATGTAGGCGCCGGCATCGACGGCCACTACGCGGACCAGGAAGTTGCTGCCCTCGTAGGCCACGTCGTACGAACCCAGCAACTGCGCGCGGCTGGCGATGGTCACGCCCTCCACGCCTTCCAGTGCGGTACCGACCTTGGCGAAGGCTTCATCCTTGCCACCGGCAATGGTGAAACCGGTGCTGCCGGCTGCCGGAGCCGCAGCAACCGGCGCCGCCGGCTTGGTGGCCGAGGCCAACGTCGGCACCTTGTTGTCGGTGGTGGCATTGGGCAGGTTCAGGTCCGGCGGCACTTCCAGCGGACGCATTTCCGGGGCCAGGGCGTAGTCGCCCTTGGCGCCGCGCTTGAAGCAGCCGGTGGTGCCGGCAGCGACCGCCACGGCAAGCAGGGCATAGGACAGCACGCGGACGGTGGAAACGGATTGACGCATGTGAATCTCCTGGGTCAGACCAAGACGGAAGGTCAGTGGCTGGAAAGGGCTTCGAGGGCGGCGATGTCGCCGGCAAGATGGTCGGCAGCCGGATGATGCGCTGCCGACAACGGCAGCAGTGGCAGGCGCAGGTCGTGACCGATGCCGATGCGGCGCAGCAGCGCCTTGACCGGGATCGGGTTCGGTTCGACGCCGCAGAAATCATGGAAGGGATGCAGGCGCGCATCCCACGACGCGGTGGCTTCGTGGTCGTGTGCGGCGGCCAGCTCGCACATCCGGCGGTAGGCACCGGGAAGCACGTTGGAACCCACTGAGATCAGGCCGTCGATACCGGCCTGGATCGAACGCGCGGCCGTACCGTCGTCACCGCTGAGCACGGCGAACTGTGGGCTGCGCAGGGCGAGCAGCGCCTGCACCCGGCCGGTGTCACCCACCGCCTCCTTGATGCCGACGATGTTGGGGTGGCTGGCCAGCTCGGCCACGGTCTCAGGCTGCATGTCGCAACCGGTACGGCCGGGCACGTTGTACAGCACGACCGGCAGCCCGCCTTGGTCGGCCACCGCACGGTAGTGCGCGATCAGACCGGCCTGGGTGGGGCGCACGTACGGCGGCGTGACCACCAGCGCGTGGCTGGCGCCGAGGGCGGCGGCACGACGGGTCTGTTCGATGGTCTTGGCAGTGCCCGAAAGGCCGGTACCGGCCAGGACCGGAATGCGGCCGCCGATGCGCTCGACCGCGCTGGCCAGCAGCAGGTCGTACTCGGCGTCGGTGAGCGTTGCCGCTTCGCCGGTAGAGCCGGCTACGACAACGCCATGGACGCCACCTTCCAGTTGCAGGTGCAGCAGGCGCTGCCAACCGTCGGGATCGAGGGCGCCGTCGGCCCGGAACGGGGTCGCCAGCGCGGTGATGAGGCCGGAAAGGGACAAGGACGTGCTGCTCTTGGCTGGGAAGGGAAAACGCCCGCCACGAAAGGCCGGGGGCGACTTGAATGTTACTTGCGGCGCGAAAGCACGGGCAAGTATGCTGGACACCGGTGGATCCCCGCCTCTGGCGGGCATTCAGACTAACGCATGCATTACCCGGAATCGCCTTGACCGACACCACCCCGCGCCCCGCGCCGAGCGAAAACCACCTCCTGATCAACGCCTATACGACGCATCCGGAGTCCCCCCTGCTGTCCGTCACCCGCCGCATCGCCGACAGCGGCTGCAATCTGGTGGATGCACGCCTGGCCACGGTCGGCCGCGATGTCTCGGTCACCGCCCTGGCCACCGGCTCCTGGGACTCGGTGGCCAAGCTTGAAGCGATGCTGACCCGGCTGGAGCGCGAGGAAGGCCTGAAGCTGGTCTGGTACCGCACCGCCGCCAAGCAGGCGCAGTCCAACCTGCTGCCGTACATCGTCGAAGTGATCGCCGCCGACAAGCCGGGCATCCTGTTCCAGCTGGCCGACTTCTTCGACCGCCAGGGCATCACCATCGAGAACCTGCAGAGCACGCGCTACCGCGCCATGCAGACCGGCGCGGAAATGTTCAGCGCACAGGTCACCATCGGCGTGCCGGCCAACATGCACATCGCCGCGCTGCGCGACGATTTCCTCGAGTTCTGCGACCACCTGAACCTGGACGCGATCATGGATCCGATGAAGTTCTGATTCTTCGCGCGTCTCTCACGGGCGCGTGGCGTTTCATGTAGCTGTAATGGCAAGAACCCAGGCTCGACAGAAGGACCTCATGAACAACGGCGACACCCTGGACAGCACCACCCTCTCCCTGCCGCTGGCCCTGTCCGGCGGCGACCAGGCCACCCTCGGCGACTATGCCGGCCAATGGCTGGTGCTGTACTTCTATCCCAAAGACAGCACCCCGGGCTGCACCACCGAAGGCATCGACTTCAACGCCCTGCTGCCGAAGTTCAGGAAAGCCGGCGCCGTCGTGCTGGGCGTCTCGCGCGACTCGGTGAAGTCGCACGACAACTTCTGTGCCAAGCAGGGCTTCAACTTCCCGCTGGTCAGCGATGGCGACGAAGCGCTGTGCAGCGCCTTCGACGTGATCAGGATGAAGAACATGTACGGCAAGCAGGTACGTGGCATCGAACGCAGTACCTTCCTGATTTCCCCCGACAGCCGCATCGTGCAGTCCTGGCGCAAGGTCAAGGTTGCCGGCCATGCCGATGCCGTTCTCGCCGAACTGAAGGCCTCCCAGTCCAAGTGAGTCCCACTGCCTACTGTGTCTGCCATCACCCTGCCCCGCAGCAGGCCGTGGTGGTTTTTCCCTGTCCGTAACCAGGAATCGACGATGACCCGAGGCAAGCGCATCTACGTGCTGGATACCAACGTGCTGATGCACGATCCCACCGCGCTGTTCAAATTCGAGGAGCACGACGTCTACCTGCCCATGCAGGTGATCGAAGAGCTGGACAACGGCAAGAAGGGCACCTCCGAGGCGAGCCGCAACGCCCGCCAGGTGAGCCGCTTCCTCAACGAGCTGGTGCAGGCCTCCGGGCTGGACAACCTGGCCGACGGCATTCCGCTGCAGCGGCCCAATGGCCTGCAGCTGCGCGGCAAGCAGAGCGCCGGCAAGCTGCGCTTCCAGACCAGTCATTTCGATGCTGGCAAGAGCTTCGGCAAGGTGATCCCGGACAACGCCATCCTCGGCGCGATCCTGGCCCTGAAGGAAGAAACCCCCGACCTGCCGGTGGTGTTCGTCTCCAAGGACATCAACCTGCGGATCAAGGCCGCCATCGCCGGTATCGTGTCCGAGGACTACGAGAACGACCGCGCGCTGGACGATTTCAGCCTGCTCTACACCGGCGCTACCGAGCTGCCGGAAGACTTCTGGAAACGCCACGGCGACGACCTGCGCAGCTGGAGCGACAAGGGCCGCTCGCATTACGAAATCCAGGCACAGGACGGCGAGGAGTGGTATCCGAACCAGTACGTCTACCTGCCAGGCGAGGATGAAGTCGAGCTGCGCGTCAGCCGCGTCGTCGGCGATGGCAAGGTGGTGCTGTCGCTGGTCGATGATTTCCGCCACGGCAGCCACGCCGTGTGGGGCATCAGCGCACGCAACCGCGAGCAGAACTTCGCCCTCAACGCACTGATGGACCCGGAGATCGACTTTGTCACGCTGCTGGGCACCGCCGGCACCGGCAAGACCCTGCTGGCACTGGCCGCCGGCCTGGCGCAGACGATGGACCAGCAGCGCTACCGCGAGATCATCATGACCCGCGCCACGGTCAGCGTGGGCGAGGACATCGGCTTCCTGCCCGGTACCGAGGAAGAGAAGATGACGCCGTGGATGGGCGCGTTGACCGACAACCTGGAAGTGCTCACGCACAACCAGGAAGGCGGCACCTGGGGCCGCCAGGCCACCAACGACCTGCTGGCCAGCCGCATCAAGATCCGCTCGATGAACTTCATGCGCGGCCGCACCTTCCTGTCACGCTACCTGATCCTGGACGAGGCGCAGAACCTCACCCCCAAGCAGATGAAGACGCTGATCACCCGCGCTGGCCCCGGCACCAAGATCGTCTGCCTGGGCAACGTCGAGCAGATCGACACCCCGTACCTGACCGAGACCACTTCGGGCCTGACCTACGCGGTGGACCGCTTCAAGAACTGGCCGCATAGTGCGCACATCACCCTGCGCCGTGGCGAGCGTTCGCGCCTGGCCGATTACGCTTCGGAGGTGTTGTGAACCGATGCACGCGCCTGTTGCTGCCCACGGCTGCGATCACCCTCGCCGCCGTGCTCGGTGCCTGTACGACCACGCGCGGCCCGGCCAGCGTGCCCACCGCCGAGCGCACCGGCCAGTCCTGGGTGGTCACCCGCCCGATCATCGCCGCGCAGGTGCTCGACACCTGCTCGCGCCCCAGCCCCGGCCGCGAGGCCGGGCGGGTGTCGGGTTACTGGGCGCCCAGCCGGCAGCAGGTCGACCAGCTGGAGGCGAAGCTGTCGTCGCTGGAAGCGCAGGTCCCGAAGGTGCTGGACTTCGACCGCCAGTACGTCGGCATCGAAAGCGCCGGCAAGCGGCTGATCTACATCAACGCCTTCCACCTGCCTGACGACAGCGGCGTCAATCCGGCCCGTGAAGCGATCCGCTTCTGCGATGGCGGCGCACAGTTCTGGGGCGCCGTGTTCGACCCGGCCAGCAACACCTTCAGCGAGCTGCAGTTCAACGGCGGCTTCGGCGGGCCCTGAGGGGCCTCGCCGATGGGAATACGCCTGCCCACCTGGGTCTGGATCGGCGCGGTCGCACTCTCGTGCGTGGCCGGCATGGTCAACGTGGTCGGCTTCCTCGGGTTCGAGCATCAGGCGGTCAGCCACATGACCGGCAGCACCAGCCAGCTCGGCATGGCATTGGCCCAGGGCGACTGGCGCGCGGTCGGCCACCTGTGGGGCCTGCTGATCGCGTTCTCGCTGGGCGCGATGCTCAGCGGCCTGCTGATCCAGGACAGCACCCTGCAGCTGGGCCGGCGCTACGGCGTGGCACTGGCGCTGGAATCGGCTCTTTTGCTGGTGGCCATTCCGCTGTTTGAAGAGCACCAGATCTGGGGCGCACTGGCCGCCGCCATGGCCTGCGGCCTGCAGAATGCAATGGCTACGACCTTCAGCGGCGCGGTGGTACGCACCACCCATCTCAGCGGCATGTTCACCGATCTCGGCATCGGCCTGGGCCACCTGCTGCGCGGGCTGCCGTTGCAGGTGCGACGACTGACCCTCAGCGGCCTGATCATCAGTGGCTTCCTTGCCGGCGGCGTGATCGGCGCCTGGCTGTTCGCGCGCTGGCAGTACGACGCCCTGCTTGCTCCCGCCCTGCTCACCGGCCTGACCGGCCTGGGTTATGTGGTGTACCAGCAGTGGGCGCGCTGGCGGCATTGAGGGCCGCACTCTGGGGGTCAGATCCCTTTTCCTGCGGAAAAGGGATCTGACCCCGCCTGACGGATCAAAGGCATCCACGCATGGCGTGGATCTACCTTCCCCTGCCGGACCACGGCACAATCGCTGGATGAGCCCGACCACTCCCGTATCTGCCCTCACCATCGCCGGCTCCGACTCCGGCGGTGGCGCAGGCATCCAGGCCGACCTGAAGGCCTTTGCAGCACATCGCGTGCACGGGCTCTCCGCGATCGCCGCACTGACCGCACAGAACACCCGTGGCGTCATAGCCGTGCACGTGCCGCCGATCGATTTCCTGCGTACACAACTGGATGCCTGCTTCGATGACTTCGACATCCATGCGGTGAAGCTGGGCATGCTGGCCAACACCGAGGTGATCAATGCCGTCGCCGATGCGTTGGAGCGCCATCGCCCGCCGCACGTAGTGCTGGACCCCGTGATGGTCGCCACCAGCGGCGCGCGCCTGCTGGAAGACAACGCTCTGCAGGCAATGCGTGAGCGGCTGATCCCGCTGGCCACGCTGATCACCCCGAACACGCCGGAAGCGGAGCTGCTGGCCGGATGGAAGATCGGGAACGGCGATGACGCCGAACAGGTAGCCTCCGCCCTGCTCGACCTGGGCGCCGGTGCGGTGCTACTGAAAGGTGGCCACCTGCAGGAAGGCAACCGCGTGATCGACCGCTACTTCGACGGCGTGAGCAGCGAAGAATTCATCCACGCCCGCCTGCCGCTGGATGCGCACGGCACTGGCTGCACGCTGGCCTCGGCCATCGCCGCGCAGCTGTGCAACGGCCTGAGCCTGGCCAACGCCTGCGAAGCCGGCATCGACTACGTTGCGCGCGGCCTGCAGCAGGGCTATGCCCCCGGCCGCAGCGAGGTGCTGGTGCTCGACCACTTCGGCGCTGCACCGCACGCATGAACCTGACGCCGGCCCTCCTTCCAGTGCAGTGCAACGACGGGCATCGCTACGAAGTGATGGCCTGCATGCCCGCACAGGCCATCGCCCGCTTGTTGTGGCTGCCAGCGCTGGGTGTGGCCGCGCGCCACTACCTGCCGCTGGCACAGGCGCTGGCAGCGAAGGGCGTGGCGGTCTACCTGCATGAGTGGCGCGGCAACGGCAGCAGCTCACTACGCCCGTCGCGCGCGCACGACTGGGGCTATCGCGAGGTACTCGAGCAGGATCTGCCGGCCAGCCAAGCGGTCATGGCGGCCGCCGACGAGGAAGCAGGCCCCCTGCCCTGGATCATCGGTGGCCACAGCCTGGGCGGGCAGCTGGCCTGCGTGCATGCCGGCCGCAACCCTCTGCATTTCCACCACTTGTGGTTGGCGGCCAGCGGCTCACCGTTCTGGCGTGGATTCCCGCCACCGCGCGGCTGGCTGCTGCCACTGGTTTACCGTTTCCTGCCGTGGATCGCGCAGCGCCAGGGCGTGCTGCATGGCCGTCGTCTCGGCTTCGGTGGCACCGAAGCACGCGGACTGATCGCCGACTGGGCGCGCGTCGGCCTGAACAACCACTACGCCGCCGCGGGCATGGGTGAAGACCTCGACGCACAGATGGCGCGCGTGCACGGCAGCGCCCAGGCCGTGCTGATGGAACACGACTGGTTGGCCCCGACCGGGTCGATGCAGGCGTTGCTGGCAAAGCTGCCGAATGTGGACGCGAAGCTGCGCGTGCTGTCCGCGCAGGAACTGGGCACGCGCGCCGATCACTTCGCCTGGCTCAAGGCACCGGATGCCGTGGCGGACAGCTTTTTCATTCAGTTGGATGAAAATTTTCACAAAACTGTTGACGGTGTGCGCCGACATCCGCATAATTCCGCTCCTGTCGCAGGGCGCCCGTAGCTCAGTTGGATAGAGTACCTGGCTACGAACCAGGCGGTCGGGAGTTCGAATCTCTCCGGGCGCACCACTCGACAGGTTTTCAGCATCCGCCGCTGAAAATGCAGTAAAATTAGGCAGTAAGTTGATTGTGTACCGCGCGCCCGTAGCTCAGTTGGATAGAGTACCTGGCTACGAACCAGGCGGTCGGGAGTTCGAATCTCTCCGGGCGCACCATACACAGTCGGCACAACAAGTTTATGTAATTGGCGCCCGTAGCTCAGTTGGATAGAGTACCTGGCTACGAACCAGGCGGTCGGGAGTTCGAATCTCTCCGGGCGCACCATTACACCGAAACAGCAGGCCTCGGCCTGCTGTTTTTTTATGCGTGTTTTTCGGCAGGGCTGCGCCCTGCACCTTCAGAGGCCACAGCCAGAGCCGGAGCAACAGCAACAGCGCGCATTCCGTGGGATGGCGGGGCGGTGTCGGAGTGCGGGGACGCCGCAAGTACGTCCATGTAGGCTTGGCAGCCGCATCCATGCGGCTGACACCCCGCACTCCGACACCGCCCCACCTCTGACAGATTTCCGCGATCTGATGGATCCACGCCATGCGTGGATGAATCTCCATCGAGTTCGAACATTTCGACAATTGATCGAAGAGCATCCACGCATGGCGTGGATCTACCGTGTCGACCAAGGTCGACACCCACCGACCGCACCAGCACCGACAGATCGCCGGAAACTGTCAAAGGCGGGGTGGGTCCGGTTGCGGGGGCGTGAGCCGCATGGATGCGGCGACCGAGCCTCCATGGACGGATTCACGGCGTCCCCCGCAACCGGACCCACCCCGCCATCTCACGGAATGCACGCTGTTGCTGTTGCTTTGGCCTCGGCGGGTGCAGGGCGCAGCCCTGCCAAAGCCCTACCCCCTGGCCATTGCCTCCCACCACTGCGACAGCAGCTCCGGCCTGCGCAAGCGCTCGCGCCACCAGCGCAATGCCGCGCCATCCTCACCGGTGCGCCAGGCCAGCCAGAAGGTCTCTTCCGGCTTGTGCTCCTCCACCTCACGGATCACCAGCTGGCCGCGCGCCACTGCAGCGCGCGCGCACGGCTCGGGCAGGAAGCCGAAGCCCACGCCTTCGCACTGCAGCTTCAATTTACTGGCCATGTCCGGCACCGTCAGCATCTCCTGCCCCATCAACAGGCCCACCGTGCGCGGCAGCAGCCTGCGCGCCGAATCGGAAACGGCGATCGCGCAATGCTCGACCAGCTGCTCGCGACCCAGGACGCCCGACACGTTGGCCAACGGATGTTCGGGTGCGACCGCGAACACGAACTCCACCGTGCCCAGCGGCTCGACCACATAGCCGCCACCACTGGGCCCTTCGCCCGGCGCGCCGACCAACAGGTCCGCACGGCGGTCGAGCAGGGCCTCCCAGGTGCCGGACAGGGCCTCGCCGATCAACCGCAACCGGGTCGGTGCCTCGGCCTCACGGAATGCGGCGATATCCGGCCCAAGCAGCCAGGTCGGGAACACCGAATCCACCGCCAGGGTCAGTTCGGTCTCCCAACCCGACGCCACCCGGCGCACCCGCAGCTCCAGCTCGCGGGCCGCGCGCAGCAGATGCCGGCCTTCGTCCAGCAGCGCGCGCCCGGCCTCGGTCAGCTCTGCACGTGGGCCGACCCGGTCGAACAGCTGCACACCCAGATCCTCCTCCAGCTTGGCCACGGTATAGGAAATCGTCGAGGGCACCTTGTGCAGGGCCTTGCCGGCGCCGGCAAAGGAGCCACGGCGGTCGATGGCATCCAGGATCTGCAGGGCATCGAGGCTGAGCTTGAGCATTCGAATTTTTCGATGATGGCCGTCAAAACTATCCGTTTTTCAAACCCCGGGCGCAAGCGGATACTTCTCTCCAACGGGAAAACACAGCGGTCACCGACCACCCCGCCCCATCGAAACCATCGAACAAGGAGATTCCATCATGCTGCAGATCCGCAAGAGCGCTACCCGTGGCCTGGCCGAGCATGGCTGGCTGTCCTCGCGCCATACCTTCTCCTTTGCCAACTACTACGACCCCCGTTACGTCAGCTTCGGCCCGTTGCGGGTGATCAACGAAGACAAGGTGATCGGCGGCCAGGGCTTCGGCACCCATGGCCACAGCAACATGGAGATCATCTCCTACGTGCTGGGCGGTGCACTGGAACACAAGGACTCGATGGGCACCGGTTCGGTACTGCGCTACGGCGACGTGCAGCGCATGAGCGCCGGCAGCGGCGTCACCCACAGCGAGTTCAACCACTCCGCCGACGAGACCGTGCATTTCCTGCAGATCTGGATCTTCCCGGACACCGAGAACATCGCGCCGTCCTACGAAGAGACCCACTTCACGCCGGACAGCAAGCGCGGCCAGCTGCGCCTGATCGCTTCGCCGGACGGTGCCGAGGGTTCGCTGCGCATCCACCAGGATGCCCGCATCTTCGCCACCATTCTCGATGGCGGCCAGAAGCTGCATCACGCCCTCGGCAACGGTCGTGGCGCCTATGTGCAGGTGGCGCGTGGCCAGCTGCAGGTCAACGGCATCACCCTGGAAGCCGGTGATGCGCTGCAGGTCAGTGACGAAGCCCAGCTGACCCTGGAAAACGGCAACGACGCCGAAGTGCTGGTGTTCGACCTGCCGCTGTAAACACGCCCTGTCCTGAAGACGTGGCCCAGCGATGCGGAAAGGCATCGCCGGGCCCGCTGCGCCTGATGGACGGCCCGCAATCGTATTCGGCGTTCGGTGACCCGAATGCCCCTTGCCCGATGCGACTGGAAACGCTTTCATGGCAGTGTTTATCCGGACCCGCTCTCGCATGACGCCTTCATCCCCACGTGCCCAACAGCACGCCACCCGTGCCGCCTTCTTCATTCCTGGATTCGCCACCGCCGCGTGGGCGCCGATGGTGCCTTACGCCAAGGCCAAGGCCGGGCTGACCGACGCCAGCCTCGGCGCCGTGCTGCTGTGTCTTGGGCTGGGTTCGTTGCTGGCGATGCCACTGGCAGGTGCGCTGACCGGGCGGTTGGGTTGCCGCCGGGTGATGGTGATCACCTGCGCGATGATGCTGTGCGCCCTGCCCTTGCTGGTGCTGGCACCCTCGCCGGTGTCGCTGGGCGCGGCACTGTTCGTGTTCGGTGCCGGCGTCGGTGCACTGGATTGTGCGATGAACATGCAGGCGGTGGCAGTCGAGCGCGATGCCGGGCGCGCGATGATGTCCGGCTTCCACGCCTTCTACAGCATCGGTGGATTCGTCGGTGCTGGCTGCATGACCGGGCTGCTGATCCTCGGCACGCCGCTGTGGCTGGCCGCGCTGGTTTCGGTGGTGGCACTGCTGCTGGTTGCGATGCTGTCGGCGCCGCATTGGCGTCCGCAACGGATCCTGCACGAAGGCCCCTTACTGGCACTGCCGCATGGCGTGGTGCTGTTCATCGGCGTCCTGGCCTTCGTGGTGTTCCTCGCCGAGGGCTCGATGCTGGACTGGAGCGCCGTGTTCCTGGCCGAAGTGCGGCAGGTGCCGCGTGACCAGGCCGGGGCCGGCTTCGCGTTGTTCACCCTGGCGATGACGGCAATGCGCCTGTTCGGTGACGGCATCGTCGAGCACCTCGGCCGCACCCGCACCCTGGTCTTCGGCGGTATCACGGCCGCGGCAGGCTTCACCCTGGCCACGCTTGTGCCCTCGTTTCCGGTGGCGCTGGCCGGCTACGTGCTGGTTGGGCTGGGCTGCGCCAACATCGTGCCGGCGCTGTTCTCGATGGCAGGCCAGCAGCGGGTGATGCCGGAAAGCATCGCCATCACTGCCGTGACCACACTGGGTTACGCCGGCATCCTCGCTGGTCCGGCGGCGATCGGCGCAGTGGCACATGCCACCAGCCTCGGCTTTGCCTTCCTGTGCGTCGCCCTACTGCTGCTGGGCGTAGCCGCCTCCGCCCGCTCACTGGCCCGACGCGTGGCCTGACAGAAAAAGGGGACGGAGGGGATTAAGTCGCATCTGCCCCGAGTGTGCTGCAAACGACTTAATCCCCTCCGTCCCCTTTTTTCAGCCGTGTGCCAGCCATTCGGCCTGGGCCGGCAGCTGTGGGGCTGGGCACGCGCTCTGCGGGTGGTGCTCGTCGCGCGCCATCCAGTCATCCACCACGCCGGCCAGCAGGTCCAGCCGCAGCGGCAGGGTGATGTGGTCCTCTCCACGCATTTCGATGTAGTGCGCGCGCGGGTTGGCCTGCGCGAGCTGCCGGCCCTGGCTGACCGGAATATGCTGGTCACCCTGCCCGTGCAGCAGCAGCACGCAGGCGCGGGTATCGGCCAGCGCACGCGCGACGTCGACACGGTCCAGATCGACATCGATACGGCGGCTGGCGGCGGCGATCACCTGGTTGATGTCCTGGCCCCCATAGCGCCAGCGTGCGTACGACGCCACCGCCTGCGCCTTCAGGCCCTCCGGCTGCAGTCCCATCAGGTGCGGGATCATCGTGCGGATCGCCGCACCGGCATTGGCGAACGATTCCATCGCCACCACGCCGGCCACCTGGTCACCCAGCTTGTCGGCGGTGAACACCGCCGTGGCCGCACCATAGGACACACCGAACAGGTACAGCGGGCCGGTCACTTCGCCGCGCGCGCGCAGCTCGCCGATGACATCGACGACGTCATCCGATTCATAGGTGCCATAGCCGGACGGACCTGCACCGGACTGGCCATGGTTGCGCAGATCGAGCGTGACCACGCGGTAGCCGGACTCGGCCAGCTGCAGCGACCATGGCAGCATCGAATCACCATTCATCATCCACCCATGCAGCAGCACCACGGTGCCGCGTGGCGCCTGCGCGCGGAACGGCTGTGGCACGGCCAGACTCAGGCCGGTATCAAGAGGCAGGCCGTTCTCATGACGCTGCGGAAGGTAGTGGTACCGCGCGCCGTAGTCGCCGGGGTCGAACACGCGCCAGAAGATCGGCACGCCATCGCGACCCGCTGCGAAGCCATGGCGGTTGGGCAGCCCGGCAATGGCCGCGGCGATGCGCGGGCGATCGAGCAGGGTCGACACGCCGCCTGGCGCGATCAGCCGGTCGGCAAGCGAGGTAGACGAGGCGTTGATCGAGGATGAGCATGCAGCCAGCCACAGGCCGGCGCACGCCAGCAGCAACAGCAGCAGGCGCTTCATGGGCAATCGGGAAAGGATGCGACAGCGTGGCAGGTTAACGACGCGGGCGTAGGCCATCTATCGCGCGTGGATGACGGCTTGATGACAATGCGGGATCGATTCAGGTTGTCACAATGGCGCGATCGACCTCGGCATTGATCCGGATCAATGAATACGCCGGCATGCTTGCCCACAGTGCCCCCATGCGCACCTCGTTCAAGCTCGCCATTGCCCTGGCCGCCACGCTGGCCGCCGCCTATGGCATCGCCCGCAGCACGCCCTACTGGTTCGCACCTCGGCAGGCCGCGCAGGTCGACATCCACGACCCGGCGCTGATCGCACAGGGGCAGTACCTGTCGCGCGTCGCCGACTGTGCGGCCTGCCACACCGCGCCGGGCGGCAAGCCGTTCGCCGGTGGCCTCGGCATGCAGACGCCGATGGGGACGATCTACTCGACCAACATCACCCCCGATCCGGAAACCGGCATCGGCGCCTACGACTACGCCGACTTTGAACGCGCGGTACGTCGCGGCATCCGTCACGATGGCCAGCCGTTGTATCCGGCAATGCCGTACGCCTCGTACGTGATTGCCCGCGACGCCGAGATCAAGGCGCTGTACGCCTATTTCATGGGCTCGGTGCAGCCGGTGAAGCAGGACAACGCCGACAGCACGATTCCATGGCCCGCCAACATGCGCTGGCCTCTGGCATGGTGGCAACTGCTGTTCGCACGCCCACGCAACTTCAGCCCGGATCCGTCGCTGGACGCCGGGCAGCAGCGTGGTGCCGAACTGGTGGAAGGCCTGGCGCATTGCGGTGCCTGCCACACGCCACGCGGGCTGGCGTTCCAGGAAAAGGCGATGGCCGATGATGGCAGCCGCCAGTTCCTGTCCGGTTCGGTGCTGGAAGGCTGGTACGCGAAGAACCTGCGCAGCGAATCGACCGGTCTGGCCAGCTGGCGCGAGGGTGAGATCGTGGACTTCCTGCGCACCGGGCGCACTGATCGATCGGCGGCCTTCGGTGGCATGGCCGACGTGGTCGAGCACAGCACGCAGTACCTGTCCGACGCCGACCTGCTGGCCATGGCCCGCTACCTGAAACAGCTGCCGGCGCGTGAGGGCCGCAGTTCGCAGTGGTCCCCCGGTACCGACACCACCACCGCCGCACTGCGCAGCGGCGACTATCGTGTGGCCGGTTCGCTGGCCTATGCCGAGCACTGCCAGGCCTGCCACCGCGCCGACGGCCGCGGCATGGCCCGCGTCTATCCGGCGCTGGCGGGCAACTCGATCGTGTTCGCCGATGACCCCAGCTCGCTGGTGCAGGTGACCCTGATCGGCGGCCGCACACCACATACCCGGCACGACCGCATGGCCTTCAGCATGCCAGGCTTCGAGCAGCTGCCGAACGCGCAGCTGGCACAGATCCTGACCTTCATCCGCAGCAGCTGGGGCAATCAGGCCAGCGCAGTGAGCGAGGTCGACGTGGCGCGCATGCGTCGGGTGGTGCGCGACAAGCCGGTGCACTACGTTCCGCAGGAGGCCGCACAATGAAGCGTTCGCGCACGCGTCCCCGCCTGCTGATCGGCAGTGCGATCACCCTCATGGTGCTGACCGGCGCCGGTACCCTGGCCTACCGTCATCTGTACCCGGACCTGGATGCCGCCGTCGCCAGCACGATCGATATCCTCGATGCGCAGGGCAAAGTGGTCGGCCACTACCATGCGCCGAGTGCCGAGGAGATCGCCGGTCTCGGCAATGCCGAATCGGTGATGCTCGGCCGCCGCCTCCTCAACGAGACTGCACGGCTGCTGCCGGACAATGTCGGCAACGATCTGAACTGCAATTCGTGCCACATGGCCGAAGGCAAGCGGCCTTTCGGCAATCACTACTTCAACACCGGCGGCGGCGCCTATCCGCGTTACATGCCGCGCCCGGGCAAGGTGATCGGGCTGACCGAGCGCATCAACGGATGCCTGCAGCGTTCGATGAACGGCAAGCCTCTGCCGAAGGACTCGCCGCAGATGCGCGCGATGCTCGATTACATGGCGTGGTTGAGCAGTCCTGTGCCAGAGGGTGCAAAGGTGTCCGCCCCCAGTGAGGGGCCCATCGACAGCACGCTGGCCCCGGACCCGATCCGTGGCCAGGCACTGTACGCCGTGCAGTGCGCCGCGTGCCATGGCGACAACGGCGGAGGACGGCGCGACGCCAGCGGTGACATCGCCTTCCCGCCGCTGTGGGGCGACCACAGTTTCAACATCGGCGCCGGCATGGCGCGCCTGTACAAGGCCGCCGGCTTCGTCAAGCACAACATGCCGCCGGCGGTGACCCGCGAGCCCCCACTGGGGCAGCAGGTGATGCCCGACCAGGATGCGGTGGACATCGCCAGCTACTTCATCAACCAGCCGCGGCCGGACTTCGCCAACAAGAGCAAGGACTGGCCGCGCGACCCGAAACCCAAGGACGCGCGGTACTGATGCAGGCAGCAGCTGCGGGCCGTCACACAACACGGTTCCTGCATCTTCGCGTCATGCCGATGTCATTGGCGCTGCCGACACTCCGGGGCTTCCCTCTGCTGAAGGTCCGGTTTCGATGCGAACGATTGCGCGTTTTCCCCGTGTCTCGCTGCTGGCCCTGCTGATCGCCCCCGCACTGGACGCCCTGGCCGAAGCACCGCAGGGCGAGGCGGCCGAAGCGCGCAGCAGCGATGCCCGCACCCTCGATCAGGTGCAGGTGATCGGGCAGGCCACCAGCTACGCCAAGACATCGGTGCGCGCGGAAACGCTGAACCGGCAGACCGTGATGAGCAGCGTCAACGATGCACTCAACGAGGTGCCCGGCGTGGTGGTCAGCGAAGCCGATGCCACCGGCTCATCGGTGTGGGGCACGCAGATCAGCATGCGTGGCTTTGTCACCAACCGCGACACACAGCAGATCGGCACTACCATCGACGGCCTCCCCAACGGCGGTTCGGGTTACGGCGGCGGCTCGCTGGCCAACCGCTACATCGACGCCCTCGACCTGGAAACGGTGGAAGTCAGCCAGGGCACTGCCGATATCTCCTCGCGCTCGAACGAGGCCCTGGGCGGCACGCTCAACTTCCTTACCAGCGACCCGCTGCAGGACAGCCGCCTGCGCTTCGTGGTCGGCGCCGGTGACAACGATGCGCGCAAGTACTACGTGCGCTACGACACCGGCCTGCTCGGCGGCCACACCCGCGCCTGGGTCAGTGCCTCGTCGGCGCGCGTGCATGACTGGATCGATGGCAGCGGCAAGACCAGCAACGACCACATCGCCGGCAAGTTCATCACCGAACTGGATCGCTGGACCCTGACCGGCTACCTGTCCTACAACGATGCCGACGAGCCGGAATACACCAGCGTCTCACCGAAGGGCTTCGCGACCAATCCGGATCGCGACAACCTGGTCGGTATCCTCACCGGCATTCCCTACCTGGACCAGAACTACCGTTCCGGCTCGCGTGCGTTGCGCGAGAACACCTTCGGCTACCTGCGCGCGGCCTTCGACGGTGGCAACGGCTTCAAGGCCTCGGTGGCCGCCTACGGGCACCGCATGCAAGGTCGTGGCGACTGGCTGCCTCCCTATCTGGCGCAGGTCAGCGATGACGGTGCGGGCCGCCCCGAGTCGGAGTACATCGGTGGAAAAACCGTGTACGGCGGCAGCAACCGTGGCCAGATCTTCTTCGTCAATCCCGACGGCAGCGCCGCGCAGCGCCTGGCCAACTGCACGCCGCAGCTGGGCTTCACCGCCGAATACGATCCGAACTGCTACGCCGGCAACGTGCTGGGCGCGCAGTCGTATCGCCACACGCACTACGACAACGACCGCATGGGCGTGACCGCCGACGTCGAGTGGCGGCAGACCTTCGGCACGGTCGACAACACGATCCGTGGCGGTCTGTGGGTGGAGAAGCTGGACCGTTCGGCGCGCCGCGACTGGCATCGCCTGCTCAACGTCGGCCAGGACATCGCCTTCGACTACCAGCCGTACTGGGTACAGTTCGAGGACAAGTACAAGGTTGACGAGCAGATGTACTACATCGAGGACGTGGCGCGCTTCGGGCCGTTCAGCGCACGCCTGGGCGTGAAGCAGTTCTTCGTCGACCAGTCGCGCCGCCGCGTGATCGGTGCCAGCGAACACGTCAAATCCGATTCCAGGTCCGACCCGCTGCTGTCCACCGGCTTGACCTGGGCACCGGGCGTGGAAGGCATGGAGCTGTTCGCCGGCTTCTCGCAGAACTTCGCCGCGATTCCTTCCGGCGTGCTCGGCGAGACCGACCCGCAGCGCTTCCGCAACGTCGAGCCGGAGACCGCCGACAACATTGAAGTGGGCATGCGCATCAGCCGCTGGCCGCTGACCGCCTCGGTGACCCTGTACAACATCAAGTTCGACAATCGCATCGTCTACCTGCCGGCAGGTTTCGTCAGCGGCATCGACTATCTCGGCGAGACCGACGGCGTCTACGAGAACTTCGGCGGCGTGGAGAGCAACGGGCTGGAAGCCGCGTTCGGCTACGGCTGGGACAACGGCTGGCGCCTCAACGCCGCCTATACCTACAACCGCTCCAAATACCTGGGCAGTGGCGATGCCGCGCGTGATACCCAGCTGGGCATCGTCGACGGCGCCAAGGTGATCGGCCAGCCCGAACAGACCCTCGTCCTGTCGGCGGACTGGCAGGGTGAGAACTGGAACTTCGGCCTGTCCGGCCGTTACCTGGGCACGCGCTATCTCGACGCCGCCAACGTCAACAAGCTGCCGTCGGCGATCGTGCTCAACGCCAACATCGGCTTCGACCTGCAGGGCCTGTCGCCGCGCCTGAAGGGCATGGGCGCCAACCTGGTGGTGAGCAACCTCACCAATAAACGGTATCTTGCAGGGGTGGACGGGCGCGACAACGCCTTCATCGGCGCTCCGCGCACCGTCGGCATCTCTTTCCGCGTGGACCTGTGAGTGAGCCTGTGACCGATATCGGCCGACGCCGGTTGTTGCAGGCCGGCGTTGCCGCCGGCCTCTCTCCACTGCTGCCCAGCATCGCCCGGGCCGCCGCGATCGCCCCCGCCGCGCAGACGCGCAGCCTGGAAGACCTGCAGCACATCGTGGTGTTCATGCAGGAGAACCGTTCGTTCGACCACTACTTCGGCACGCTGCCGGGCGTACGTGGCTTCGGTGATCGGTTCGTCGCCCCGGCCGCCGCGCTGCAAGCAGGTGGCCGCGTCCGCAGCCTGTGGCTGCAGCCCGATGCCAGCGGCGAGCGCGCGATCGCGCCGTTCCCGCTGGATACCGCCGCGCACTTCGGCTACATGCGCGTGGAAGGCACGCCGCATACCTGGCCCGATGCCCATCGGGCGTGGGACCACGGGCGCATGGGGCAATGGCCGAAGGCCAAGCAGAACCACTCGATGGGCTACTTCCAGCGCAGCGACCTGCCGTTCCAGTTCGCCCTGGCCGATGCCTTCACGATCTGCGATGCCTACCACTGCGCAATGCAGGCCGGCACCAACCCGAACCGGGTGTTCCTGTGGACCGGCCACAACGATGGGCATGCGCGTGCCGGCGGCCCGGTGATCGCCAATTCGCACGACAACTTTCCCGAACAGGGCGGGTACCCGGCGTCGTACCGCTGGACCAGCTATGTCGAGCGCCTGCAGAGGGGCGGCGTGTCCTGGCAGATCTACCAGGACATGGCCGACAACTTCACCGACAACCCGCTGGCGGGTTTCGAGGCCTTTCGTCAGGCCCACCGCGCGGCGCCAGGGCATGACCCGCAGCTGCGCGCGCGCGGGGTCAGCACGCGGGGCCTGACGCAGCTGCGCCAGGACGTCATTGACGGGCGCCTGCCGCAGGTCAGCTTCATCATCGCCGACGCGGCCGGCAGCGAACATCCCGGCCCGTCCAGCCCGGCACAGGGCGCGGCCTATACCGCACGCGTGCTGGATGCGCTGACCGCCGATCCGGACGTGTGGAGCCGCACCGCCCTGCTGCTGATGTTCGACGAGAACGATGGCTTCTTCGACCACATGCCGCCACCTGCCCCGCCTTCGCCGGTGGACCGTGGCTGGGCGGGTGTGTCCTCGGTCAGCACCGAAGGCGAGTACCACCGGCACCCGGCCCCGGGTGACGAGAAGTACGATCTCGCCGAACTGCGCGGGCGCCCGTACGGTCTGGGACCGCGCGTGCCGCTGTACGTGATCTCACCGTGGAGTCGCGGTGGTTGGGTCGATTCGCAGGTGTACGACCACACCTCGGTCATACGGCTGATCGAGCGCCGCTTTGGCGTGGCCGCAGCGGACATCTCGCCGTGGCGCCGCGCGGTCTGCGGCGACCTCAGCACTGCGTTCGACTTTGCCCAGCGCGATACCCGCCCGTTCGTCCGTGGCCTGCCCGACGTGAGTGCGGTTGCCGCACGCGCAGCTGCCTTGCCGGGGCGCACCGTGCCCACGCTGCCGGAGGGGCTGAAGCCAGCGAAACAGGAAAGCGGTGTACGTCCCGCGCGCGCCCTACCCTATCGACCGCAGGCATCGATTGCCGCAGTCGATGCCTTGGGTGTGGATCTGACGCTGTCCTGCGAAGGCGCGCCGGCAGTGCTGCATGTCTACGATCGGCTGCGGCTGGATGCGGTACCACGCCGCTACACGCTGCTGCCAGGTACGCCGCTGCGCGAGCGCTGGCCGTTGGACGCCCAGGGCCGCTATGACCTTTGGCTGCTTGGTCCGAACGGCTTCCACCGCCACTTCCAAGGTGCGTTCAAGGCGCCTGCCGTGCAGGCTTCGATCGAGCGCGCGGACGGCCAGCTGCGGCTGCACCTGCGCAATCTGCACAACAGCGCGCAGAATGTGCGGGTGCAGGCCGGTGCCTATGCCGGGCACATGCCTGAGCAGGCGCTGGCGCTGCCGGCGCATGCTGAGGCCACGGTGGCATGGGACGCGGCGCCCACCGCAGGGTGGTACGACCTGCGCATCGGTGCGGGCGACAGTGCACTGCGACTGGCCGGCCGCGCCGAGGATGGGCGCCCCGGCACCAGTGACCCGGCAATGGGCAGCGAGCCCTTGCGGTTCGAGCACGATTGAGGAGCCCTCTGTAGAGCCGAGCCCACGCTCGGCTGCTTCTCGCCCTGGTCGCATTGCCCCGACAAAGCAGCCGAGCATGGGCTCGGCTCTACGCGGCAGATCGGCAGATTCAGGCCTCCTGCAGCCCCGGCCGGCCGTGCTCCACCGCATAGCGTTTCCAGCTCTGCAGCACGCCATTCGGCTGCATCACGGTATCCAGCGTCTTCATGTCGCCGATCCACGCATCGCGGGTGACATCACACAGCACGTAGCCACGCTTGTCGGTGGTCGCCCTCAGATAGGGGCTGTGCGCTAATTGGTTTCTGGCATACGCATCCACACCCTGACCATCGGCGCCAGAGGTGATCGACGTGGCGAGGAACTCGCTGGAGATCACGCCCGAGTCACGGTGGTCCTGCACCAGATCGCTGGCATAGTGGCGATGCGCGTCGCCGCAGGCGGTCACCACGTTGCCGAAGCCCACCTTCTGGATGTGCTCGAGCAGGCGCCGGCGGCTGTCCAGGTAGCCCGACCACTGGTCATCGGACGACTGCACTACCCCGTCCTTCTCGCGCATGTAGTTGCCCAGCGCCACTTGGTGGGCGATGGTATGCCAGCGCGGCGCCGCATCGGCCAAGCCGTCGAACAGCCAGCGCTCCTGCTTCGCCCCCACAATGCTGCGCTCCGGCGATTCCACCTCCTCGCGCAGCGTCATGTTCACCTGCTTGCTGCGGTACTGGCGGGTGTCGAGCAGGTGCAGGTCCATCAGCGTGCCGTAGCGTGCGCGCCGGTACATCTGCATGTGGCCGTCGCGCGGGAACGCCGAACGGCGCAGCGGCATGTTCTCGTAGTAGGCCTGGAACGCCTGCGCACGCCGCAGCAGGAACACTTCGCTGGGCGTATCGTCCTGGTCTTCGGCGCCGGCCCAGTTGTTGTCCACTTCATGGTCGTCAAAGGTGACGAACCAGGGAGCCGATGCATGAGCGGCCTGCAGGTCGGCATCGCTCTTGTACTGGGCGTAGCGGCGGCGGTAATCATCCAGCGTGTAGATCTGCGGGCCGACGTGGTTGCGCAGGTTGGTGAACGGCTGGCCGCTCATCTTCCGCAGACCCGGCTGGCTTTCGCCTTCGTAGATGTAGTCACCATAGTGGAAGACGAAATCAAGCGGTTCTTCGGCAATGCGTCGCCACGCGGTGTAGTGGCCTTCTTCGTAGTGCTGGCAACCAGCCACCACAAAGCGCACGCGATCCACCGCCGCCGTGGCTGCCGGCAGCGTGCGCGTACAACCCACTGCGCTGGCGTGGCCGCCTACGGTGAAGCGATACCAGTACGGTCGGCCCGGTGCCAACCCTTCCAGCTCCACGTGGACGGCATGGCCCAGTTCGGGATGGGCCATTGCCGAGCCCTGGCGTACCACCCTGCGCATGCCTTCGTCTGCTGCCAGCTGCCACTCGACCACCATCGGCCGGGCCGGCATGCCACCACCGAACACCAGTGGCTCGGTCGCCAGCCGTGTCCACAGCACCATGCCATCGGCCGAGGGATCACCCGAGGCCACGCCCAGGGTGAAGGGCGTGCTGGCAAAGCGTGGCGACGCCAGCAGGTTGCGTGGGTTCAGTGCAGTGGCGTCGGTCTGCGCGGCCAGTGCGCGCGCCGTGCCCATCCAGGCCCCTGCGGCCGACAGGCCGGCCAAGGCCAGGAATCGCCTGCGATTGATCGTCTCCACGGATGACCCCTCAGTTGTAGATGATGTGGAAATAGAAGAAGCGGCCGTAGTCGTCGATCTCGGTTCGGAAACGCCCGTTCGGACCGGTGCTGTAGGTTGGCTGCGTGTTGAACAGGTTCTTGGCCTCGTACTTCAGCGTTACGTGCTTGCCGACCTTGTGGCTGAAAGCCATGTTGAACGTCATGTATGGGTCGTAGTACGAATCCAGCCATTCGGTGTCACCGAAGTCGACCAGCATCCGGCTGCGGTAGGTTCCGGACAGGCGCAGTTGCGAGCTCTTCCACGGCATGCGCCAGATCACCGACCCATTGAGCGACCAGTCCGGCTGGTACAGCAGGCGGTCCAGGCGCCGCTCGGTGCCATCGGTGATGCGGTAGTTGGTCTGGCCTTCCAGACGCGTCGCGTTGAAGTACATGTCGAAGCGCTGGCGGCCCCACTGCAGATTGCGATTGGCCACCGCAAACTCAACGCCACGCAGCTTCGACTCGTCGGTGTTCATCGGCTGGGTGACCCGGTAGCGGGTGTCCCCCACGTTCTCGAACGTGGTCAGGGTGTAGATATCGTCCTTGATCACCTTGTCGAACAGCGCCACCGAGACCAGGCCATTGTTGCCGTTGAAATACAGGTCCCACGCCAGGTCGACGTTGGTGGAACGGCGCGGCTGCAGGTTGGCATTGCCCTGCTTGATGGTGCAGAAGCCCCTGCCCTCCTCGTCATCGCCACAGCTGGTGCTGGTGGCCTGGGCGATGTTGCTCGGCGTCGGCCGGCCCAGCGTACGGCTGGCGGAGAAGCGCAGGCGCTGGTCCTCGCTCAGCTTGAACGTCGCATTCAACGAAGGCAGCAGGTTGTTGTAGCCACCGCTCGTGTTGCGGAAGGCGGAGGTATACGTACTGCCGCCATCATCGCTGAACGGGCTGTAGGCATCGAAGCGGGTGTGGTCGTAACGCAGGCCGCCGATCAGCAGCAGCCGGTCCCAGGCGTAGTGAGCGGACACATAGGCATTGGTGATGTCCTCCACGTACTTGTAGTCGCTGGTGAAGTTGGCATTCGGATACGCCGCATTGTTGTTGCCCAGCTTCGGCAGCAGTTCCTCGTTCCACTTGCGGTTGTCGATCAGCGGGAAGCCCGGCACGCTGCCCAGCAGCGTCGAACCCGGATACAGGTAATCGTTGAGCGTGGCACTGCTCCTGAAGTAGTCGAAGTCGATGTCCTGCCAGATCTTCAGGTGGCGGTACTCGGCACCGGTGGCCAGGCCGAAGCCACGCGCATCGGCGTCGATGTTGTAGCTGAAGTCCGCGCGCAGGTTGTCGATGCTCTCCTTGGCATCGCGCGGGGAGACATAGGCCTGCGCCGGATTGAGTTTGAACGCGGAGCTGGTCAACAGGCTGGAATCAGAAACCGCTACCGCGTTTGGGAACCCGTGACTGTCATTCTCGTAGTCGACGAACAGATTGCTTGGATAGGCGCGCACACCCCAGTAGACCTGGTTGTTGTGGAAGGTCTCTTCGGTGTGGCCACCACGCAGGGTCAGGCGCGAACGGTCGCCGACGTCCCAGTTGAAGCTGGCGATGGCGCCACGGTTGCTGCGGTCCCAGCGGTCGTGGCGGTTCTTGATGTAGATGCTGTTGATCTGCGTGGTGCCGCTGTCCTCGGTCTGGTTGCGGATCGGAAACTTGGCGTTGCCGTACAGATCCGTCTTGTTCATCGTTGAGTTCTCGTAGAACCGGTACGAGTACAGCAGCAGCGATGCGTAGAACGGATCATCCGAGGGCTTCCACTCAAGCTTGGCGGAGCCACCGAAGTTGGTGATGAAGTTGGTATAGGTGCCGGTGCTGAAGTTGCCAGGCGCACGCAGGCCGTTCCAGCCCTTGGCCTCGTCCGGCCCCGTGGTGCCGTCGGTGAGGTATTTTCCAGCGTCGTTGTAGTAGTAGTTCGACTCCACCCAGCGCTTGACGCTGTTGCGTGAACGCTGTTCATAGCGTGCCACCGCAACGATGCCGAACTCCTGGTCGGCGCCGAACTGGTTGGAGAACACCATCTTGGCGCTCTTGCCGAAATGGCCCAGGGTCTCGTGGTTGCCGCCAGCGCTGCGCTCGACGTTGGTCTCGGCTGTGGAATAGATGCCTGCCACGTCGGCAAACACGTACCTGCCCGACCGGTCGAAGGCACTGCGGCTGATGATGTCGATCACACCGCCGATCGCATCCGGTGCCTGCTCCGCGCTGAAGCTCTTGTAGATGTCGGTACGGGTGCCGATGTCGCTGGGAATCAGCTGCAGGTTGTTCATGCGCTCCCCGGAGCCACTGCCACCCACGCTGGCAATCGCGATGCCATCGATGGTGGTGTAGTTGAGGTTGGCCTGCACGCCGCGTACCGTCACGTAACGTGGCTCACCAGCATCCTCCACCGCACTCAGGCCTGGAGCGGCCATCAGGCTCTCGGCCAGGGTCTCGTCGCCGTAGCTGTCCATCTCGTCGTAGACCACCGAATCCTTGATCACCGGCGACGACTTCTTCTGGTCGATCACCTCGTGCGCGGCAATCACCTTCACCGTGTCCAGGGTCGGCGCCACCACCGCTCCGGCCTCGCGCGGCATCGGCGCGGCTGGCTTCGGCGCGTTGCGTGCGGGTGCCGGATCGATGGCGATGACATTGCCATCCACCACGGTGTAGCCCAGGCCGGTACCCGCCAGCAGTGCGTCCAACGCCTGCTTGACGGTGGCGCCACGTGGCACAGCCCCGGCCATGTGCGCTTCACCGCTACCCGAGTACAGGAACTGCACGCCGGAACTGCGCGACAACTGCTCAAGTGCACGGGCCAGCGGTTGCGCCGCGATCGGCGCCGACACGCGGGCTTCAAGGCCATCGGCAGCGGCCGCGGCCGCCATTGGCACGCTGCAGGGAGACAGGGCGAGGATGATCGACAGGTAGAGCGTGTTGCGCATCACGGGTCCTTGGAAGAGAGAAGGCAGCAGGCGCCGCTGCGTGGCTCGGCAGCGGCTTCTTCCAAGTAAGAGCCCGCATCCACCGAAGTGGAGAACGCGGATTCGATGAATTTTTTCTGACAGCCCACCACCGCGCGGGCCTCAGCGACTGCCGACCCGCACTGTGTCGCCTTCGCGCCTCACCACGAAGCGTGGGTCGCGTTCGAGGAAGGCCTGCAGCGCACCGATGCGATGCGCATCGAGGCTGCCGGACAACCGTGCCGATGCCGCGCCTTCGTCCAGCACGCGCACCTGCACCTGGTTGTGCCGGTTGAAGGCAGCTGCCACCTCATCGAGCCGCTCATCGAGGAAGGACACTTTGCGCTGTTGCCAGTCCAGCAGCATCGACAGCGGCATGTCCACTGACTCGACGGCATGGCTTCGCGCATCGACCTGCACCACCCGGCCCTGCTCCAGCTGGGCCAGGCGGTGGGCACCCGCGCCCTGGCTCCAGACCTCGACCTCGCCGGAGACCACGCCGATGCGGGTGCTCTGCAGCCGTCGCGATACATCGAACACGGTGCCGATATCCCGGATCTCCAGGCCGTTCACTTCCACCTCGAACGGACGACGGTCGCGGGCGATGTCGAACGTGGCCTCCCCCTGCAGCAGCTCCACCTTTCGGCTGAACCAGCCCATGCGTACCCGCAGTCGGCTGTCCGCGTTGAGCCGCACCTGGGTCTGGTCGGGCAGCACCAGGTCGCGGAGTTCACCATGCCCGGCACTGTAGAGATGCTGGGTGGGCATCACCTGCGAAACCAGGCCCACGCCGATCAGGGCAACACAGGCCGCGGCCGAGACCATCCACCAGCGCACGCGACCGCGACGCGGCACGGCGCGGGGCGGCGCGTGCGCACGACCGAACAGCGGCACCACCTTGGCGGCGACCTGCCGCGGTGGCACCAGCGCCTCATCAGCCAACGGCGATTGCAGCGCCTCGCCCACCTGCCGGTGCAACGCGAGCGCGCGCATGTAGGCGCGAACATGCTCGGGCGAGCGCTTCATCCAGTCCAGGAACGCGACACGCCCGGCCTTGTCCAGTACCCCCTCGCGATTGCATAGGAACCAGTGCGCCGCCTCACGTGCGACCTCGTCGTCAGGCCTGCGTGATGGATACCGATTCATGTGAGCTCCCTGGCGCCCAGCGCCTTCCTGCAGGCGTCAAGCCCCTTGCCGATATGCTTGCGCACCATGTGCACCGACACCTGCAGCTGCTGGCTGATTCCCGGGCAGTCCAGCCCGTCGCGGTAGTGCAGCTCCATCACCCGGCGCGTGGTCGCCGGCAACCGCGCGATGGTGCTGCGGATATCGTTCCAGCGCTGCGCACGCTCGAATTCGCGCTCGATGTCTTCTTCGCTTTTCAGCACTTCGGCCAGCAGATCGATGTCTTCCAGCGGCGGCAGCGACGACCGCACGCGGGCGTGCTCGCGCGCCAGGTTGGCCGCCACGGTGAACAGGTAGGCTTCCGGGTTCTGGACCGCGTCGGCATCCTCGCCGGTGCTGCGCAGCAGCCGCAGATAGACCTCCTGCGCCAGGTCTTCGGCATCTTCGCTGGCTGAACCGCGACGCAGGAAGAAGCCACGCAGCAGCCGGCGCCGCAGTTCGTAGCTCTTCTCCCAGATCCTCACGCTGTTCACGGCCGGCCAACCACCCCGAGGCTGGAAAGCCCAGCAGGGTGACCGCCATCGATGACAGTGGCGTTTCAACGACCGGCAGGCAGCCGCTAGAATGCCGCCCCTGCAATGTCCCGGCAGCCGGCACAAGGAGTGCCCAGCAATGAACGCACGCACCGCCATCCACACCTTCAGCAGCCTGCTGTTCCTGCTGCTGGTCGCCCACACCACCGCCTACCAGCAGCAGATGTGGCCGCCCAGCCGGGTCATCCATGTGCATCCGGTGATCGTCGCCCTCGCCTATGCACTGGGTGTGCTCACGCTGCTGCTGTGGATCGGCGGCGGTCGCGTACCAGAACCGGCCCAGCGTATGGCGCGCTGGCTGCCCATCGTCGCCTGGTGCCTGCTGTGCGTCGGCGTGGCGGTCATCCCGATGTTCCTGCCTGGACTGTACCCAGCCTGATCAGCGGCGGTACGCAGTGCATCCGCGCATGATGCGGCGCCCGGCACCAACCCTTGCTTGCCAGAGACCCAAGCCGGGCCCGCCTATCGAAGCCGCGGTGCCAGGCCTACGCTTGTCTTCTCGGTGGCCGCCACGGTCGCCCTTCGCGTCACGGCATTGCCGTTGCGACCCCGCTCCAGTGCTGTGCGCCCTGATGGTGTTGTCGCTCAGGCAGACGTCCAAACGGCGCCCTCTGGAGACAGTCATGAACCAAGCCCTGATCCCCTTCGATACCGACCCGCTGGAAACGCGGGAGTGGTGTGAATCGCTGGAGGCGGTGATGCAGGCCGGTGGCCGGCCACGCGCGCACTACCTGATCGACCAGCTGAGCGATCTGGACGCGCAACAGCACGGCGACCTGCATACCCGCGCATGGACGGCCTACGTCAATACCATCCCGCCCGAACGCCAGCCGCCCTATCCCGGTGACCTGGCCATCGAGCGCCGCCTGAACGCGATGATCCGCTGGAACGCGATGGTGATGGTGCAGCGTGCTGGATGCAGGACACCGTCGACAAGTACGGCATCGACACTGGCAAGCACGATCCGGCCGCGGTGTAAGGCGGCTGCGTTCACCACGCCCGTTGTGCGAGCCTGGTGAACGCAGCATCGCTACGGCATGCGCTTGAACAGATTGGTCTGCAGGATCGGCGTGCCGTCGTGGCCGTAGAACGCCTTGGTCTCGGTCATCGTCGCCCGGTCATCCGCCACGGTGTAGATGCGGGTGGAGGCGGGCGTCCCGTGATCCACCAACTGCATCACCAGCGTATTCGGGGCCGGCAGTTTCAGGTTTGCCTTGTCCGCGCCGTAGGTGCCGGACAAGGCACCCGGCGTGCCATCCAGCGCCAACGTGCCGTCGGACTTCATGGTCTTGCCGTCGTGCAGGACGATATCCACGTGTGAGCTCCAGCGGCCACCGCCGGCGTCCTTGAACTCCAGCACCACCTGCTTCGGACGCTGCGCCTCGGGTAGTGCCGAGGTCGAGGTGTCCAGCGACCAGCGCCCCAGCAGCGGCGACGGGGACGCTTCCACGGCCAGCGCCGACCCGGCCGGCAGCGAACACGCACACAACAACACAGCGGACAACAGCTTCATACGTTGCTCCGTTCCAGTGAAGAAGGTGCTGCGTGACGCGTTGTGGGGCGCAGCGCTTCGGATCGTGCACAGCATCGGGGCCCCGCACAAGGCAGGGCGCTGAACGCGCGGCAACCTCGTTCGCGCCTCCCGCGATTCAGGTCTGGCGGCAAGGCCTCATCACGTCCTTGTCGATACAAATAGTTACGTTATAACATTTCACTTCTATGTCACGAGTCCTGCCATGCGTCGCCACCTGCTTGCTGCCGCCATCCTGTTCGCCGTCCACACCGCCCACGCTGCGGACGCGCCTACCCTTCCCACCCTCCAGGTACAGGCCTCCCCGCTCTCGCGCATCGACAGCCGGGTCACCGTCGATAATCCACAGGCGCAGAACCGTACCCTCGGAAGCGTGCTCGAACATGTCTCCGGCGTGCAGAACAGCGCCTTCGGGCCGAACGCGGGCGCCCCGGTCATCCGCAGCCTCAGCGGCAACCGCGTGCAGATCCTGCAGGATGGCCAGTCCATCCTCGGCATGAACGCGATCAGCGGCGACATCAACATTCCGTTCGATCCACTGTTCGTGCGCAGCGTCACCGTCAACAAGTCCTCGGACGCCGTGCGCTATGGCGGCAATGCGATCGGCGGCAGCGTGGAGATCGATTCGGGCCTGATCCCGCGCCGCATGGGAGACAAGGAGCAGTCGATGGAACTGATCCTGCGCGAGGGCTTCAATGCCGCCGACGCGCAGGGCTTCCGCATGAACTTCAACAACCAGCGCAACCTCTCGACCAACCTGCAGGTCTCGCGTCAGCGCATCTCGCACTACGACATCCCGGGCAACAGCAAGGCCGCCGTCTGCAACACCCGCCTGTTCCCGCCGACCGGCGGCGTCAACTCGGCGCTGGCCGACAGCTGCCAGAAAGAGGCGCGCGTCCAGCAGATCTACAACAAGGCCTCGCAGCCCTACATCGACCAGTTCATGAGCGAAAATCCGGACTGGGCCGATGGCGACTTTTCGTTCTACACCAACAACCCGACCTCGGTCTGGCAGCGCCGCACCTACATCAATCCGGCCAACCCCGCCTACGTGCCCGGCACACCGTCGTACGTGCAGAAGCAGATCAACAACGATGTCACGCCCGACTACCATCACCGGCTGGGCAACAGCTACGCACGCAACTCGCAGGTGGCCTTCGGGTCGACGCTGTTTTTCGACCGTGGCTACGTGGGTGTCAGCATCGATGCCAAAGACAGCGAGTACGGCGTGCCGGGCTTCTCGATGCAGAATCTGTCGTTCGGTTCCAACGATGCCGATGGCCTGCCGGTGGGCGTGGTGATCAAGCAGGAACGCTACGCGCTGGAAGCCCTGCTGCGCGATCCGCTGCCGTGGTTCGAACGCGCGGAGCTGCGAGTTTCCAGGCTGGACAACACTTCGGGCGAGCAGCTGGGCAGCACCCGGGCCAATGACTACGACTTCGAAAGCAGCCAGGTCGAACTGCTGCTCAGTCACCTGCGGCTCGGACCGCTCAGCGGCCTGCTCGGCTTCAGCCACCAGTCGCGCCAGGTCACCGGCAGCGGTTCACTGCGCTACCTGCCCGACGTCGACACCCGCAGCAACGCGGTGTTCCTGAAAGAGGCACTGGACGTCGGCTGGGCCACCTTCGATGCAGGTGTGCGCCACGAGCGCATCGACCACGAGCTGCAGCCCAGCCGCTTCAGGACCGCACGCAACGCCGCCAATACCAAGCTGCAGGACCGTTCCTACCGGCTCAACAGCTACAGCGTGGGCTCCCGTGTCGAGCTCGGTCCTCTGTTCGCCGCCAAGGTGCGCTACGCATCCTCGCAGCGCGCACCGGAGATCAACGAGCTGTATGCCAGCAGCGCACACTATTCGGTGATGACCCAGGAAGAAGGCAACCAGAACCTCAAGCCGGAGCGCGCGAAGAACCTGGAGCTGACCGGCCTGTTCCACATCGGCGGCTTCGAACTGTCGGCCACTGCTTACCGGATGAAGTACGAGAACTATCTCTACCTCGGCCATTCCGGCCTGCAGACCGCCAACCGTCTGCCGCTCAAGTACTGGAAGCAGACCGACACCACGGTGAAGGGTTTCGAGATCGACGCATCGCAGGCACTTGACCTGGGCCGCTATGGCACGTTGAACATCTCTGCCTTCGCCGATCTGGTGAAGAACAAGGCCGACCACCCCGATCCGCTGCGCGCCCACAACGATGGCGAGTACCTGCCGAACATGCCGACCAACCGCTACGGCGCCAACCTGCAATGGCAGCGCGAAGGCTGGAAGGCGCAGCTGTCGAGCACCTACTACGACACGCAGGAGTACCTCGGCCGCAACGTCAGCGAGGAGATCCCGCTGGATGCGTTCAACCTGGTTGACCTGCAGGTCAGCCGCGAACTGCCGGTGCGCAGCAGCTACATCGCCGGCATGGAAGTGTTCGTCAACGGCAGCAACCTGCTCAATGAGGAAGCGCGTCCACACAACTCGCCACTGAAATACATCGCGCCACTGCCGGGGCGGGGCTTCCAGGTGGGTGTGACGCTAAAGCTCTGAGGAGAGCCTGATTCGGCCACCATCCAGCGATCAATGATCGCTGGATGGCACGCCGGGACCCTGCATCCGTGCAAAGAAAAACGCCTGCAGATCGATGATCTGCAGGCGCTTCTTTGTATCTGGCGGAGTGAGAGGGATTCGAACCCTCGATAGAGCTTTTGACCCTATACTCCCTTAGCAGGGGAGCCCCTTCGGCCACTCGGGCATCACTCCGGGGTTTTCTCCGCGTCTGGTGCGTTGCACCTCAGCGGGGCGTGAATCATAACGTTAATCGAGTGCGAAGGTAAAGCGTTATTCGGCAGAATTTTCGCTACCGGTGCCACCGGCTTCATCACCACGCTGGATGCGCTGATAGATCTCTTCGCGATGCACAGCGACGTCCTTCGGCGCGGTGATGCCGATACGCACCTGGTTACCCTTGACGCCAAGCACGGTGACGCTCACCGAGTCTCCGATCATCAGGGTTTCGCCGACGCGGCGAGTCAGGATCAACATTTTTGTAAGTCTCCATGGAACCGTGTGGAAGGGTATCCCCCACCGGCTTGACGCTCCGTCAAGAAGCGCTACCACGACAAAGGGAAAAGATTCGCAATGGTACCGTCAGCCGTCCCGCTCCTACAAGGAGGGGGACGGCCAGGTTCATCACAGGCGGGGGCTGACCCATTCGACGACTGCAGCCAGCGCAGTGGCAAGGGCGGGCCCGTCCTCGCCACCACCCTGGGCGAGGTCCGGGCGTCCGCCGCCCTTGCCCCCGATCTGACCGGCGATATGGGACAACAGTTCCCCGGCCTTGACCTTGCCCATTGCGCTGCCGTTCACGCCTGCGACCAGGGCGGCCTTGCCGTCCTGGGCGCCGGCCAGCACGATCACCGCGTCGCCCAGCTGCTGCTTGAGGCGGTCCATGGCGTCACGCAAGGCCTTGGCGTCGAAGCCCTCCAGGCGGGCGGCCAGCACCTTCACGCCAGCAACCTCGACGGCCTGGCCGGACAGGTCGGCCGTGGCACCCGCAGCAACCTTGGCCTTCACGCCTTCCAGTTCGCGCTCCAGCTGCTTCTGGCGCTGGCCGAGGGCACGGATCCTCTCGACCACGTCGGCAGCGCTGCCACCGAGCAGCTCAGCGGCCTCGGCCAGGCGGGCCTCTTCGGCGTCCACGTAGTCCAGCGCGCCCTGGCCGGTGACGGCCTCGATGCGGCGCACGCCCGCGGAGACGCCACCCTCGGAGGTGATCTTGAACAGGCCGATGTCGCCGGTACGGTTGACGTGGGTGCCACCGCACAGCTCGGTGGAGTAGTCACCCATCTTCAGCACGCGCACCTGCTCACCGTACTTCTCACCGAACAGGGCCATCGCGCCGAAGTCCAGCGCTTCCTGCATGGCCATGGTGTGCACTTCGGCGGCGTTGTTGGCACGCACCTGCTGGTTGACCTTGCGCTCGATCACCGCCAGCTCTTCCGCGCTGATCGGCTGGAAGTGCGAGAAGTCGAAACGCAGGCGGTCCGGCGCGACCAGCGAGCCCTTCTGCTGCACGTGGGTGCCCAGCACTTCGCGCAGCGCGGCGTGCAGCAGGTGGGTGGCCGAGTGGTTGAGGATGGTGGCACCACGGCGCTCGCCATCGACCTGGCCGGACAGCACATCGCCGACCTTCAGGCCGCCTTCGGACAGGGTGCCGACATGGCCATGGAACTGGCCGGCGAACTTCTGGGTGTCTTCCACCACCAGGCGCACGCCGTTGCCGGTCAGCACGCCGGTGTCGCCGACCTGGCCGCCGGACTCGGCGTAGAACGGGGTCTGGTTGGTGATGACGATGACTGCGTCACCCGCATCGGACGACTGCACCGGACGACCGTCCTTGAGCAGGGCCAGCACGCTCAGGCCGTCGGCCTGCAGGCGGTCATAGCCCAGGAACTGGGTCGGGCTGAGGGTCGCCACCAGCTCGGCTGGCAGGGTCACGCCGCCACCGAACTTGCCGGCGGCGCGCGCGGTCTCGCGCTGCTGCTCCATCGCGGCATCGAAGCCGGCAATGTCGACGGTCAGGTCGCGCTCGCGGGCGATGTCCTGGGTCAGGTCGAGCGGGAAGCCATAGGTGTCATACAGGCGGAAGGCGTCAACGCCCGGGATCACGCCATTGCTGGCCTTGCCGGCCACGTCCTCGAAGATCTTCATGCCGGCATCGAGGGTTTCGGCGAAACGCTCTTCCTCGGCCTGCAGCGCACGGGTGACAATGTCCACCGCAGCCGGCAGTTCCGGATAGGCCTCGCCCATCTGCTCGACCAGCGTCGGCACGAGCTTGCTGAAGAACGGCTGGCGCACGCCCAGCATCCAGCCGTGGCGCAGGGCGCGGCGGATGATACGGCGCAGCACGTAACCCCGGCCTTCGTTGGACGGCAGCACGCCGTCGACGATCAGGAACGAGCAGGCGCGGATGTGGTCGGCAATCACGCGCAGCGACTTGTTCTCCAGGTCGGCGGTGCCGGTCAGCTCGGAGGCCTTGCGGATCAGCGCCTGGAACAGGTCGATCTCATAGTTGGTGTGCACGTGCTGCAGGATCGCCGCCAGGCGCTCCAGGCCCATGCCGGTATCCACGCACGGCGCCGGCAGTGGCACCAGGGTGCCGTCGGGCTGGCGGTCGAACTGCATGAACACCAGGTTCCAGATTTCGATGAAGCGGTCGCCGTCTTCATCCGGGGAACCCGGGGGGCCACCGGCGATATGGTCACCGTGGTCGTAGAAGATCTCGGTGCACGGGCCGCACGGGCCGGTGTCGGCCATCTGCCAGAAGTTGTCCGAGGCAAACGGTGCGCCCTTGTTGTCGCCGATGCGCACGATGCGCTCTTCCGGTACGCCGACCATGTCGCGCCACAGCTCGTAGGCTTCGTCATCGGTCTGGTAGACGGTGACCAACAGGCGTTCAGCCGGCAGCTTCCAGACCTGGGTCAGCAGTTCCCAGGCCCAGGCGATCGCGTCCTTCTTGAAGTAGTCGCCGAACGACCAGTTGCCCAGCATTTCGAAGAAGGTGTGGTGGCGTGCGGTGTAGCCGACCTGGTCGAGATCGTTGTGCTTGCCGCCCGCGCGCAGGCAGCGCTGCACGTCGGCCGCGCGCACGTAGCTACGCTTCTCCGCGCCAAGGAACACGTCCTTGAACTGCACCATGCCGGAGTTGGTGAACAGCAGGGTCGGATCATTGCCCGGCACCAGCGGCGCCGAGGGCACGATGGTGTGGCCTTTGCCCTTGAAGAATTCAAGGAAGTCGCTGCGGATCTGGGATGTCGTGAATTTGGCGGATGCGTTCATTGGGGGCTGGCAGTCTGCGGGCCGGCGGACCCGGACCACCGGCCGTGTTGGCCAGGGTCGCGAGGGAGCGCCGAAAACCTAAAGGGTATCAGGCCCGGCGCCGCCAGTCTCAGTCATCCGGGTCGTAGCGGGTCGCACGGCGGATGCTGTCGCCGTCGAAGCCCCGTCGGGCCAGCAGATCGGCGGCCTTGCGCCGCTGCGTCAGGTCCTGCGGACCGGCCTCGCCAAAGCGCCGGCGGACCAGATCACGGGCATTTTCCTGCCAGTCGCCATCGTAACTGTCCATCGCCGCGGCAATCGCGGCACTGTCCAGGCCATGGGTGCCCAGCTCGGCGCGGACATGGATCGGGCCATAACCCGTACTGGCGCGCATCCGCACCAGGTTCTCGGCAAAACGGGTGTCGTCCTGCCAGCCCGCTTCGGTCAGCTTGGCGACAGCGGCCTGCGCGGCTTCGTCTTCGATGCCACGGGCGGTCAGCTTGCGGGTGAGTTCCTTGCGCGAGTGCTCGCGGCGGACCAGCAGGCCCAGCGCCCGTTGTACGGGAGTCTGCTCACGCAGCCGGCGCTTGCGGCCGGTAGGAATGTCTTCGGCGTCGGACATCGATGCTCCAAGGGTGGCGCCGTCCTTGGCGCCCTGCCCATCCCTGGGCGATTCGAACCTGCGGGACAGGGCGACGTCACTGACGGCGCCGCCCTGCCCCACAGCAAGCCTTACTCGTCGTCGCCTTCGTCGTCGCCTTCCTCGCGGGCCGCTTCGGCCGGCTGGAATTTCTCACGCAGCTCGGCCTCGAGCTTGGCGGCGACGGTCGGGTTGTCGCGCAGGTAGCTGCGGGCATTGTCCTTGCCCTGGCCAATGCGCTCTTCACCGTAGCTGTACCAGGCGCCGGCCTTCTCGACCAGCTTGGCATCCACGCCCATGTCGATCAGTTCGCCCTCGCGGCTGATGCCTTCGCCGTACAGGATCTCGGTGATGACCTGCTTGAACGGAGGCGCCAGCTTGTTCTTGACGACCTTGATCTTGGTCTGGTTGCCGATGATCTCATCGCCCTTCTTGATCGCACCGATACGGCGGATGTCCAGGCGGACCGAGGCGTAGAACTTCAGCGCGTTGCCGCCGGTGGTGGTTTCCGGGCTCTGGCCCGGCATCATCACGCCGATCTTCATGCGCAGCTGGTTGATGAAGATCACCAGGGTGTTCGAACGCTTGATGTTGCCGGTCAGCTTGCGCAGCGCCTGGCTCATCAGGCGGGCCTGCAGACCCGGCAGCTGGTCACCCATTTCGCCTTCGATTTCGGCCTTCGGGGTCAGCGCGGCGACCGAGTCGACCACCAGGATGTCAACCGAGCCCGAACGGACCAGCATGTCGGCGATTTCCAGCGCCTGCTCACCGGTGTCCGGCTGCGACAACAGCAGGTCGTCCACGTTCACGCCCAGCTTCGCGGCGTAGATCGGGTCAAGCGCGTGCTCGGCATCGATGAAGGCCGCGGTACCGCCCATCTTCTGGCATTCGGCGATGGCCTGCAGAGTCAGGGTGGTCTTGCCCGAGGATTCCGGCCCGTAGATCTCAACGACACGGCCCTTCGGCAGACCGCCAATGCCCAGTGCGATGTCGAGCATCAGCGAACCGGTCGGGATGGCTTCGACGGGCTCGACCACGCGGTCGCCCATGCGCATCACCGAGCCCTTGCCGAACTGCTTCTCGATCTGGCCCAGAGCAGCAGCCAAGGCGCGCTTCTTGTTCTCGTCCATCGTATTGGTCCTTGCAGAGGTCATGTCGTTGGGGGTGCTGTCTTTGGGGGTCTTCTTTGCCATGGGTTCACTTTAAGTCGGACGTATCGCACAGGCTGAGATTCTGCCCGGCGCTCTGAAAAGAATTATCGGACATCCGTACCAACCTCAGTGGAACCAGAGAATCGCCACAAAAGACCGCGGGGTAATGCACCATGGAGCGGGTCAACGATTGGGCCGAAGCAGGCCGCAATAGAGGCCTTCGATCGCAAAATCCTGGTCCGGCAGCACCTCGATCGGCTTGTAATCAGGATTGCGCGGCAGCAGGCGGATGCGGTCCTTGGCGATCTTCAGCAGCTTGACGGTGATCTCGTCATCGATGCGGGCCACCACGATCTGCCCGGAACGGGCGTCGCGGGTGCGGTGCACGCCGATCAGGTCACCGTCGAAGATGCCCTCATCGATCATCGAGTCGCCCTGCACTTTCAGCAGGTAGTCCGGCGCCGGCGAGAAGAACACCCGGTCCAGCACCACGAAATCGTCGGAGCCGATGTCGGCACCGATCGGCAAGCCGGCAGCGACCCGGCCCAGCACCGGCAAGCGCAGCACGCTGTCCGGAAGGCCCGGCTCGGCCAGCTTTTCGACCGGCGGTGCCTGCACCAGGCGGATGCCGCGAGCCTGGCCCGGGATGCGACGGATCGCACCGGCCTGCTCCAGGGCTTCCAGGTGGTACTGGGCCGCACGCACCCCCTTGAAGCCGAACGCGCGTGCGATTTCAGTCTGCGACGGCGGTGCGCCTTCGCTCTCGATGCGCTCGGCGATCAACTGCAGGATCGCCTGCTGGGTGTCGGTCAGGTCCATGGTTAGTAGTATTACTACTAACGCACACAACTGCAAGTGCCGGGTACGACAAACAGGTGATGGGATCTGTAGTGCCGAGCCATGCTCGGCAGTTGGGCCAATGGCCGGGCGGCAAAGGCAAAAGCAAGAGCAGCCGACCAGCGGTCGGCCCTACAGGGATCGCGCAGCGATTCCACGGTTCCGATGGGGAACCGCTGCGGCAAGCACACTATGTGTGCTTGCCGCTCCTCCATATGGAGAACAGGATCCACACGCCGCAGAAGCCGGCGCCGATGAAACCGCACACGCCCAGTGCCAGCAGCCAGCGACTGGAGACCCCGCCAACGCTGTGCATCACGATCGAGGACCCGATGATCAGCGCGGCGGTGACGATACCCATCACCAGCCGGTTCGCTGCCCGATTCACCTGTTCGCCAAAGCCCTGCAGCGCAGTGGTTTCCACCTTCAGCTGGAGGCGGCCGCGGCGTGCCGCCTGGACCAGCTTGCGCAGGTCGCGCGGCAGTTCCCCGGCGAAGTCGACCAGGCCCAGCAGGCTGCGTCGGCCACGCTTGAGCAGCGCCTTGGGCGCATAGCGCTGCAGCGCCACCCGTTCCAGGAACGGGCGCGCGGCACTGGCCATGTCGAAATCCGGGTCCAGCTGGCGCCCCATGCCTTCCAGGGTCAGGAAGGCCTTGATCATCAGCGCCAGATCGGCCGGCAGGGTCAGGCTGTAGCTGCGCAGCAGCTGGGTGATATCGCCCAGCATCAGGCCGATGCGCAGGTCCTTCAGCGGCACGCCGCGATACTGGTCGACGAACTGGCTGATGTCGTGCTGCAGGCGGTTCTCGTCCACTTCCACGCCGCCGGCCCAGTCCAGCAGCACATCGGCCACGCTCTGCGGGTCCTGCTCGACCAGCCCGTGCAGCAGCTGCGCGACCTGGAAGCGGCGCACTTCGGACAACGCGCCGACCATGCCGAAGTCAATCACGCCGATGCGGCCGTCACGCAGGTAGAAGATGTTGCCGGGGTGCGGGTCGGCGTGGAAGCAGCCGTCCTCCAGCACCATCTTGAGCACGATGCCGGCACCGCGCCGAGCCAGTTCGCGCCGGTCCAGGCCCGCCGCATCGACGCCGGCCAGGTCACGCCCGGGAATGCCGTCGACGAAGTCCTGCACATTCAGGCTTTCACAGGTCCACTGCCAGTGCACGCCGGGGATCAGGATGTCGTCACGACCGTTGAAGTTGCGTGCGATGCGTTCGGCGTTGCGGCATTCGGCGGCGAAATCCAGCTCGCGTCGCAGCGACACGGTGAACTGCTGCACGACCTCGGCCGGACGATAGCGGCGCAGGTCCGGCAGCCGCGCCTCGACGATTTCGGCCAGGCGCGCCAGCAACCGCAGGTCGGCCTCGACCACGTCGCGGATACCCGGGCGCCGTACCTTCAGCACCACCTCGCGGCCGTCATGCAGGCGCGCGCGATGGGCCTGCGCCAGCGAGGCGGCGGCCATCGGGATTTCATCGAGGAAGGCGAACACGTCTGCAGGCGAGGCGCCCAGGTCGGCCTCCAGCTGCTCACGGATATCGGCATACGGCAGCGCGGGTACCGCGTTCTGCAGCTCGGACAGTTCAGCGATCCATTCCGGCGGCAGCAGGTCGACGCGCGTCGCCAGCACCTGACCGAGCTTGACGAAGGTCGGGCCGAGATCCTGCATCGCGCTGCGTACGCGCACCGGCGCGGTCATCCGCAGCAGTTCCTGGCGATCCTCGTTCCAGTGCAGCAGGCGCCCAGCGCGCTCCAGCGTGGTGGCCAGGCCGATGCGCCGCACCACGTCACCGAAACCATAGCGGATCAGGACAACCGCAATTTCCTGCAGTCGGCCCAGGTCACGGACCGTGCCCAGCGTTTCCCACATCATGCGTGCTCCGGACGATTACCGGAGCAGCATGTCACAGCTGGGCGTCGATGCCGCGCAATGCCGCCGCCACGGTTTGCCGGCGGATGGCTTCGCGGTCGCCCTCGAACTGGAACAGCTCGGCGCGGGCGTAGCCGCCGCGCCGCTTCCAGCCGATCCAGACGCTGCCGACCGGCTTGCCAGGGCTGCCGCCGCCGGGACCGGCGATGCCGGTCACTGCCACCGCGATGCCGGCCCCCGAGTTGACCAGCGCACCGGAAACCATTTCCAGCACGGTTTCGCGGCTGACTGCGCCAAACTGCTCCAGCGTCTGTGCGCGCACGCCGAGCAGGCGCTGCTTGGCTTCGTAGCTGTAGACCACCATGCCGCAGTCGAAGAATGCCGACGAACCTGCGATGTCGGTCATGCACTTTGCAATCCAGCCACCACTGCAGCTTTCAGCGGTCACCAGCTGCAGCGAGGCCTGCTCGAGGCGCTGCCCAAGCGCGGCGGACTGGGTATTGAGTTCAGCGTCGGTGGGGATGGACATCGGCATGACGGTGGGGTGAAGAACCTGCACGTTGTACCGCAGATGACAGGCAGATGTCGCGCCCATCCGGGACGGTTGCGCTGCCGGCCGGCGGCCGGCACTCGCCGGCCCTGCCAGGTGCTACCTCACCACTCCGGCAGTTTCTCCGGCAGCAGCGCCCGGATCGGTGCGCCGTCGGCACTGGCGGCCAGCTTCTCGGCTTCGGCAATCGGCAAGTCGACATGCAGCAGCCAGCCTTCCTCATCAGCCTGCTCGCTGCGGATCACTTCCAGCTGGTGCAGGCGCGCGCGCAGGCGGCCGGCATCCGGCGGCAGGCGCAGTTCGCCGGTGACATGCTGCAGGCCCAGGCGCTTGCCCAGCACCGCCTGCAGCAGCTCCAGCCCCCGCCCGTCACGCGCGGAAATCCACACCCGCTCACGACGCGACTCATCCGGGATACCGTCCTGGCCATCGTGGCGCACGTCGGCACCGTCGATGCGGTCGATCTTGTTGAACACCAGCAATTGCGGCAGGTCACCGGCACCGACTGCGGTCAGCACCTCGTCGACCTGGGCGATGCGCTCCTCGCGGTGCGGATCGGCAGCGTCGACCACATGCAGCAGGAAGTCGGCCTCGCGCGCCTCGGACAGGGTCGAGCGGAACGCCGCGACCAGATCATGCGGCAGATCGCGGACGAAACCGACGGTATCGGCCAGCACCACGTTGCCCCCCGGCACCGCGATGCGGCGCACGGTCGGATCCAGCGTTGCGAACAGCTGGTCGGCGGCATAGGCCTCAGCGCCGGTCATGGCGTTGAACAGGGTCGACTTGCCGGCGTTGGTGTAGCCCACCAGGGCCACGCGCGGCAGCTCGCTGCGCACACGCGCACGGCGCATCTGGGTGCGCTGCACTTCGACCTTTTCCAGGCGCTTCTGCAGCTGCTCCACCCGCTTCTGCAGCAGACGGCGGTCAGTTTCCAGCTGGGTTTCACCCGGTCCGCGCAGGCCGATCGAACCGCCGCGTTGGCGCTCCAGATGGGTCCAGCCGCGCACCAGCCGCGTAGCTAGGTGGCGCAGCTGTGCCAGTTCGACCTGCAGCTTGCCTTCGTGGCTGTGCGCACGCTGGGCGAAGATGTCCAGGATCAGGCCGGTGCGGTCGATCACCCGGCGCTCGAGGAAACGTTCCAGGTTGCGTTCCTGGCCCGGGCTCAATGCATGATTGACCAAGATCAGGTCGGCCCCGCTGGCGTCGGCCGCAGCCTTGATCTCGTCCAGCTTGCCGCTGCCGATCAGGGTCGACGGATTCGGACGGTCCAGGCGCGCAGTGATCGTCGCGGCGATGCTGGCCCCGGCCGAGCGGGCCAGATCACCGAATTCTTCGAGCACATCGTCTTCCAGTTTGCCGAAATGGGGCTGGATCAACAGGGCGTGTTCACCCTTTTTCGAGCGGTCAAACATTCACCGCTCCGGTATTACTCGTCTGCTTCATCACCTGCCTGACCGCCTTCACCCGACTGCACGTAACCACCGCCCGGACCGACCTTCACGTTGCGTGCCGGAACGACGGTGGAAATGGCGTGCTTGTAGACCATCTGACTGACCGTGTTGCGCAGCAGGACCACGAACTGGTCGAACGACTCGATCGTGCCCTGCAGCTTGATGCCGTTCACCAGGTACACCGAAACCGGCACGCGTTCGCGCCGCAGTGCGTTCAAGAAAGGATCCTGCAGCGATTGCCCCTTGGACATTGCACACTCCTGATTATTGTTCTTATTGGGTTGCCGACGGTTGCCGCGGCCCCCGAGCCGCCCGCCGACCGATGATGTTACACGGCTGGCGGGGATTCAGCGTGCGACGAAGGTCGACACCGCGCTGGCCAGGCGCTCCCCATCAACATGGGGGTCGAACCAGCGCGCATCAAGCTCGCCGCGCAGCCAGGTCAGCTGGCGCTTGGCCAGTTGCCGGGTGGCGAAGATCGCCTTGTCACGGAAACGGGCGGCATCACCCTCCCCGTCCAGGTACTCCCAGGCCTGCCGATAGCCGACCGCACGCACTGCCGGCAGGTCCAGGGGCGCCTCCACGGCTGCCATTTCCGGCATCGCGCGCAATGCCCGCACCTCGTCGAGGAACCCCTGCCCCAGCATGGCGTCGAAGCGCGCCTCGATGCGCTGGTGCAGAACCGCACGGTCGCGTGGAGCGAGGATCAGCTTGAGGGTGCGCACCGGCAATGGCGCTTCGCCCGGCCGGCGCTGCCATTCAGTAATGGGGATACCGGTCAGGCGATAGACCTCCAGCGCCCGCTGGATGCGTTGCGGATCGGTCGCATGGATGCGTGCGGCGGCGGCCGGGTCGACCTTGGCCAGCTCGGCGTGCAGTGCCGCCCAGCCACGCTCGGCCGCCTCGGCGCTGAGCGCTTCGCGCATTGCCGGGTCGGCCTCCGGCATCGGCGACAGGCCCTGCAGCAGCGCCCGGAAGTACAGGCCAGTGCCACCGGCCAGGATCGGCGTCCTGCCACGCGCCGCGATGTCGGCCACGACCCGCCCGGCATCGGCGGCGAACTCGGCCGCCGAGTAGGTCTGCCAGGGGTCACGCAGGTCCAGCAGATGGTGCGGCGCCTGCGCGCGCTCCGTCGCATCGGGCTTGGCCGAACCGATGTCCAGGTGGCGGTACACCAGTGCCGAGTCGACGCTGACGATTTCCCCATCCAGCTGCCGTGCCAGGGCGATCGCAGTGGCGGTCTTGCCACTGGCGGTCGGCCCCATCACGGCGATCGCCAGTGGCCGCCGATCGATACCCATCAGTCTTCGTCCGGCCAGCGGATCGTCGGCGCAGCGTCGGCGCGCGGCGTCGGTACGGCTTGCACCGCCTGCCAGATCTTCAGCGCATCAACTGTGGCCGCCACGTCATGCACGCGTACGATGCGCGCGCCACGCTGGACCGCGATCAGGTGCGCGGCCACCGAGGCCGCTACCCGCTCGGACGGCGTATCGCGACCTGTCAGTTCACCGAGACTGCGCTTGCGCGACAGGCCGGCCAGCATCGGCACGCCCAGTTCCAGAAAGCGCTCCGAACGCGCCAGCAGGGTCACGTTGTGGCCGGTGGTCTTGCCGAAGCCGAAACCGAGGTCGATCAGCAGGTTCTTCCTCGCGATGCCTGCCATCTCGGCAGCGAACAGGCGCTGCACCAGGAAGCCGTGCACCTCGCCGACCACATCGTCGTAGTGCGGATCGGCCTGCATGTGGCCCGGTTCGCCCTGCATGTGCATCAGCACCACCGGCACGCCGGTTTCCGCAGCGGCCTCGAGCGCACCCTCCTGGCGCAGGCCGAAGATGTCGTTGATCATGCCGGCGCCAGCGGCCACGGCCGCGCGCATCACTTCCGGCTTGAAGGTGTCGATGCTGATCGGCACGTGGGTCCGGGCCGCCAGCTGCTCGATCACCGGAATCACCCGGCCCAGCTCCTCCTCGACCGATACCGGCGTGGCGCCCGGGCGGGTCGATTCGCCGCCGATATCGAGAAGGTCCGCGCCCTCCTCGACCAGCTTCAGGCCATGAGCGATTGCGGCCTCGGTGGTGTCGTGCGCGCCGCCATCGGAAAACGAGTCCGGGGTGACGTTGACGATGCCCATGACCTGGGCACGGTCGAGGCGCAGGATGCGGCCGGCGCAATCGAGCTGGGGCGAGGTATCGAACATCGGTAATCCTGCTGGAACAACGGCGGGTAGTTTAGTTCGGCAGGGCGGCGCCCTGCACCCGCCGAGGCAACGGCCACAGCAAAAGCCCAAGCAACAGCAGAAGCTGGTTTCCTGAGGGTAGGCGGGGTGGGTCCGGCTGCGGGAGACGCCGTGAACCCGTCCATGGGGGCTTGGCCGCGGCATCCATGCCGCGGACACTCCCGCAACCGGACCCACCCCGCCTTCGACAGTCTTCCGCGATCTTCAGTAGATCCACGCCATGCGTGGATGCTCTTCGTTCAATTCTCGAGAAATTCGAATTCGATGGAGATTGATCAACGCATGGCGTGGATCTACCGTGTCGACCAAGGTCGACACCCACCAACAGCAGCAGAAATCTGTCAGAGGTGGGGCGGTGTCGGAGGGCGGGGTGTCAGCCGCATGGATGCGGCTGCCAAGCCCCCATGGACGGGTTCACGGCGTCCCCGCCCTCCGACACCGCCCCGCCAAACCACGGAATGTTGCTGTTGCTGTTGCTGTTGCTGCTGAGGTTGCCGGCCAGCGGCCGGCACTACCACGGGTGCAGGGCGCAGCCCTGCCGACACCCTCAACGGCGGCGACGCTTGCGGTCCACGTACAGGGTCCTGGCGATGCTCAGCACGATGCCGACCGCGATACCCACCACGCAGCCCAACAGCAGATTGTCGGCTCCGAGGCCCACACCCACGCCGACCACGGTGGCGATGACCATTTCGGCGGTGTGGGAAATCGGTTCGGGCTTCGGGGCAGACATGCGGGCTCCAGCGTCAGTTCGGTTCTTCGGAATGGGCCGGTAGCCCGGAAACGACGAAGCCGGGTTGCCCCGGCCTCGCCTGGTGTCACGCGCAGCGGCCGTCAGTGCGATTCGGCCGGGCCCGCGATCGGCGGCAGCGGGCGGGCGTCGCCGCCCTTGTCGTTGCCACCATCCTTGTTCGACTTGCTCCAGCCAGCCGGCGGCGGCGGATCGCGGCCTTCCATGATGGCGTCGATCTGCGGCGCGTCGATCGTCTCGTACTGCAGCAGCAGCTGGGACATCGCGTGCAACTTGTCCAGGTTGGCCGTCATCAGCTCGGTAGTGCGCGCGTAGGCTTCGTCGAGGATCTTGCGCACCTCCTCATCGATGCGACGCGCGGTGTCGTTGGACACGCTCTTGTGCTGGGTGACCGAACGGCCCAGGAACACCTCGTCATCCTCTTCGCCATAGGCGATCGGGCCGAGCTGGTCGGACAGGCCCCACTTGGTGACCATGTTGCGGGCCATCTTGGTGGCGCGTTCGATGTCGTTGGAAGCGCCCGTGGTGACCTTGTCGGCACCGAAGATCAGCTCCTCGGCCACACGACCACCGTACAGCGAGCACAGCTGCGACTTGATCGCCACGCGGTTCATCGAATACTTGTCGCCCTCCGGCAGGTACATGGTCACGCCCAGCGCACGGCCGCGCGGGATGATCGTGACCTTGTAGACCGGGTCGTGCTCGGGCACCAGGCGGCCGACAATGGCGTGGCCGGCTTCGTGGTAGGCGGTCAGGGTCTTCTCTTCTTCGCTCATGGCCATCGAGCGGCGCTCGGCACCCATCAGGATCTTGTCGCGGGCACGGTCGAAGTGGTCCATGCGGACTTCCTTCTCGTTGCCACGCGCGGCGAACAGGGCCGCCTCGTTGCACAGGTTGGCCAGATCAGCACCGGAGAAGCCCGGGGTACCCCGCGCGATCACCATCGGCTCGACATCGTCGGCGAGCGGCAGCTTGCGCATGTGGACCTTCAGGATGTGCTCGCGACCCTTCACGTCCGGCAGGCCAACCACGACCTGGCGGTCGAAGCGACCCGGGCGCAGCAGCGCCGGGTCCAGCACGTCCGGACGGTTGGTGGCGGCGATCACGATCACGCCTTCACCGCCCTCGAAACCGTCCATTTCGACCAGCAGCTGGTTCAGGGTCTGCTCGCGCTCGTCATGGCCACCGCCCAGGCCGGCGCCACGGTGGCGACCGACGGCGTCGATTTCGTCGATGAAGATGATGCACGGGGCATGCTTCTTGGCCTGCTCGAACATGTCGCGCACGCGGCTGGCGCCGACGCCGACGAACATTTCCACGAAGTCCGAACCGGAGATCGAGAAGAACGGCACCTTGGCTTCGCCGGCGATGGCCTTGGCCAGCAGCGTCTTGCCGGTACCCGGCGGGCCCACCATCAGCACGCCGCGCGGAATCTTGCCACCCAGCTTGGTGAACTTGGACGGGTCGCGCAGGAAGTCGACCAGCTCGCCCACTTCTTCCTTGGCCTCGTCGCAGCCGGCGACGTCGGCGAAGGTGACCTTGATCTGGTCCTCGCCCTGCAGCTTGGCGCGCGACTTGCCGAAGGACATCGCGCCCTTGGCACCGCCGCCACCGCCTTGCATCTGGCGCATGATGAACAACCAGAAGCCGATGATCAGGATGACCGGCAGGAAATTCATCAGGATCGCGCCGAGGGAGATGCCGCTGGACGGCTCCTCCTGCACGATCTCCACGTTCTTGGTGCGCAGCACGTTGATCAGGTCGCGATCGAACGGTGCGGTGATGGTGGATGTCTGCCCGCCGCGGGTGGTGTAGGTCAGCTGGCTGGTGCCGCCGCGCATGTCGCCGCCAAAGGCGACCTTCTGCACGTTGCCGCTGTCCACCTGGTCCAGGAACTGCGAGTACGACGCACCCTGCGCGCCGGCTCCGGAGGACTTCGGCGAGAAGCTCTGGAAGACCACCATCAGCACGACGGCGACGACCACCCATAGCAGGAGGTTCTTGGTCAAGTCGTTCATCCTCATTGGCTCCGGTGTTCCTCTCAGTGCTGGCGTTGCGTGGGGGTCGAACTTGCGTACATTGCGAGCTTACTTCATGTGGGCGCGTTTTCCCTGACCCAAGGCGTACACCTCGGGAGAGCGCTTGCGCGAGGCTTCCGGCTTGCGGATGGAGACCTTGTCGTACCGGCGGCGCATGTCGCGCACGTAGTCGTCAAAGCCCTCGCCCTGGAACAGCTTGATCAGGAATGCCCCACCGGTCTTCAGGTGGTTGTCGGCAAAATCCAGGGCCAGCTCCGCCAGGTGCATCATCCGCGGCTGGTCGACCGCGCCCACACCACTCTTATTGGGGGCCATGTCCGACAGCACAAGGTCTACCGGCTGATCCCCGAGCATGGCTTCAAACTGCGATAGGACCGCTTCTTCCCTGAAGTCACCATGAAGGAACTCCACGCCGGCCAGCGGCGGCATGTCCAGGATGTCCAGGGCCAGCACGCGGCCGGTGTCGCCGATCTGTCTCCTAACCTGCTGAGACCAGCCACCCGGCGCCGCGCCGAGGTCGACCACCACCATGTGCGGCTTCAGCAGCCGGTCACGTTCAAGCAGCTCTTCGAGCTTGTAGGCGGCGCGCGAGCGCATGCCTTCGGCCTGCGCCTTCTTCACGAAGGGGTCGGAGAAGTGTTCCTTGAGCCAGCGCTGGCTGCTTTTGCTGCGGGTAGCCATTGAAAATAGGGGCTGATGGGGTCCTCATGATACCCTGATCGCCCCATTCAACCGTGTTTTCCTGCATGTCCATCGCCCTGACCGCTTCCCAGACCCGTTTCCTGCGCGGCCAAGCCCACGACCTGAAGGCCCTGCTGCAGACCGGCGGCAAGGGTGTGACCCCGGCCTTCATCGCTGAGCTGAACGAAGTGCTGGAGCGCCACGAGCTGGTCAAGGTGAAGGTCGCTGCCGAGGATCGCGACGCCCGTGACGTGATGATCGGCGAGATCGTCGAAGCCACCGAGAGCGCTCTGGTGCAGCGCATCGGCCACGTCGCCGTGCTGTACCGCCCGAGCAGGGAACAGCGCCAGATCGTGCTGCCGCGCGGCTGATCGCCCTACCCTCATGCAGCTGAACCACGAACCGCCCGACTACGCCTACAGCCTGCGCGCCGCCGATGGCCGCTCGGCCAAGGTCAATGACCAGGTGCTGGACGGGAGCTTCTTCCTGACCCCGGACCAGCTGGTCGCGCATTGGCCGGTGGCGAGCGCCGCTGCGTTGCAGCTGGCGGACCTGGAGCCGATCCTGGCGCTGAACCCGGCGCTGATCGTGCTGGGTACCGGTGACCGCCAGGTGTTCCCATCGGCGGTGGTGATGGCCGCCTGCCTGTCACGCGGCATCGGCCTGGAAGTGATGAACAATCCAGCCGCCGCACGCACCTTCAACATCCTGGCAGGCGAAGGCCGCAAGGTCGCGGCTGCTTTCATTCTGGAAGGCTGAGTTCTCGAGTCACCGGTGCCTCCGGCCCCTAGCGGCCTGAAGGCGCGCAGCGGAATGCCGAGAACTCCTGGAGCCGGCCGATCAGGTGGCCGCCCTGCCCCCAGCGGATATCCATGACCTTCCAGTCCCGGTCCTGCCGCTGCAGCAGGACCCGGTCGGTCCATCGATAGTCGCCCACTGCCATGTCGACGCGGATCCAGGTCGCGTCACCCCTCGATTCGGGCATTCCCACCGCGACCGTGTCCGGTCGGTCCGGCGCCAGCAGATACAGGCTCTGGTCGAGCATGTGCGGCTTCTCGTCGCGCGCGGCCAGCGCGGTGCAGGCCCGCTCGTAAGCATGCTGCGCATCGACCGCCGAGCGCAGGGCATCGCCCAGCAACGGCGGGATGGCTGCTTCATCTGAAGCCGGCGCCTGGACTACGGCGTAAAGACGGGTGACCACGTCGCGCGGATCGCTGGCCGCGGTGACCAGCGGCGCGACGATCAGCAAGGCGAGAACGGAAGCAGGACGCAGCATGGGGTACCGGGTCGACTGGGACCGCTCAAGAATGCCGGGTATCCGGTCCGCCGTGAAGGTGAGCCTGCGGCACACAGGATCGCAAACGTCCGCTCCGCAGTCGCTGAGTCGAGCACGGCTCTACAGGTCAGGAACGCCAGGCATGGCCCGGCACTCCCTGTTCCAACCGCGTCAACGTGCCGGCAGGTACTGCTGCGGATCGACCGGCTTGCCGTTGTAGCGAATCTCGAAGTGGACCATGTCGCGGTTCGCACCGGTGCGGCCCATTTCGGCGATCTGCTCGCCAGCCTTCACGCTCTGCCCTTCATTGACCAGGCGCTTGCGGTTGTGACCATAGGCGGACAGCCACTGGTCGCTGTGCTTGATGATGATCAGTTCGCCGTAGCCGACCAGGCCGGCACCGGAGTACACCACCACACCGTTGGCGGTTGCCTTGACCGGCTGGCCGCTGGTGCCGGCGATGTCGACGCCCTGCTTGGTCGCGTCACCGGCCACGTAGCGGCCGACGATCGCGCCATCGGCTGGCCAGCGCCAGGCGATGTTGCTCTTCACCGGCCCGACCGGCGCCGGGGCCGGCGCGGTGCTGCCGCCACTGCTGCCAGCCGAACGCGGCGGGGTGACCACCGTGGTCGGCGCACGGCCGCTGGTGGCCCCCTGCGGATACAGGCGGATCACCTGGCCGGGGTAGATGGTCGACGGGTTGTCCAGACGATTCCAGGCAATCAGGTCGGCCGGGGTGATGTCATGGATGCGGGCCAGCGCATAGATGGTGTCGCCCTTGCGCACCACCACGGTCTGCCCGGGCTTGGGTACCGAGGTCTTCGGCGTGGTCACGCCGCCAGCGTTGCCGCCGCCCGGGCGGACCACGGTGGCGGTACCGCAGGCGGCCAGTGTGGAAACCAGCAACGCCAGCGCGCCGATGCGCACTCCCTTGCTCAGACGATCAGGATTCATGCGAACTTCGACCTCCATACAAGCCAGGCGATCAGCACCACCACCAGCACGGTGGCGATCCAGCCCAGCGGTTCAATCCAGCGACGCAGCGCCGCTTCGGCACGCGCACCACCGATACGGATGACCGCGGCCAGCACGAACACGCGCTTGCCACGACCGATCAACATGCTCAACAGGTACTGCGGCATCGGTACGCCGACGATACCCGATGCCCACGTGAAGACCTTCATCGGGATCGGCATGAAGCCGCCCAGCACCAGGAAGGTGAACACCGCCCACGGCGATTCGGCCATCTTCGCCTGCACGGTGGTGATGCCCTGCTCGATCGCCGGAAGCATGCCCAGCGCCTCGAACACCGGCTTGATCGCCTCGAAAGCGTAATGACCCAGCGCGTAACCAACCAGCGCGCCGACCATCGAGCCCGCCAGGCTGAGGGTGGCGAACCACCAGCCACGCTTGGGCTGGGCCACGCACATCGGTGCCAGCATCACTTCCGGCATCACCGGGAAGATGATCGCTTCAAAGAAACTCAGTACCGTCAGGTAGGTCGGCGCGCGTTCGTGCGCCGCCCACTTCATCGCCCGCTCGTACAGCGGCCCGAAAATCTTCATGCAACCCTGCTCCGTGGATTAGTCGAGCATGCCAGACAGCAGCGGCACGAACGTGACCGGTGCCAGCACGCGTTGTTCGATGCTGCCATCGGGCTTGCGGTCCAGCTGCACCAGCGACTGTCCGCCCGGGCCACCCACCGGCGCCACCAGGCGCCCCCCTTCAGCCAGCTGCCCGACCAGTTCATCGACCAGTGCAGGCGCGGCGGCGGTGACCACGATGGCATCGAACGGACCGTGCTCGGCCCATCCGGCGCGACCGTCGTCATGCTTGGTGCGGATGTTCATGCCCAGTGCGCGGAAGCGCTTGCGTGCCTGCCGCAACAGGTCACCGATACGCTCCACGGTGTAGACCTCCAGGCCCAGCGCGCCCAGGATGGCGGCCTGGTAGCCCGAGCCGGTGCCGACTTCCAGCACGCGCTTCGGCGCGACCTGGAGCACCGCCTCGGTCATCCGGGCGACCACCCAGGGCTGCGAGATGGTCTGGCCATGGCCGATCGGCAGCGCGGTGTCCTCATAGGCACGCGAGGCCAGTGCTTCATCGATGAACAGATGGCGCGGCACAACCCGGATTGCGTTCAAGGTGGACTCGTCGACGATGCCAGCTTCGCGCAGGCGATCGACCAGACGGTCACGCACGCGCTGCGAGGTCATGCCGATGCCGACAGCTTCCGGCTGCAGTCGCAGGCGTGGACTCATGCCGGCCGGTCCAGCGCGGCGCTGAGGCCACCCACCCAGCTGGCCACTTTCTCCAGCGCCTGGTAGCGGGTCAGGTCCACCTGGATCGGGGTGATCGAGATGTGGCCGGTGCGCACCGCGTGGAAGTCGGTGCCCGGGCCGGAGTCCTGCTCGCGCCCGGCCGGGCCGATCCAGTACACCTCGTTGCCGCGCGGATCCTTCTGCGCGATGCAGCCTTCGGCACGATGGCGGTTGCCGAGGCGGGTGACCTCGAAGCCCTTGACCTCGCTCCACGGCAGATCCGGCACGTTGACGTTGAGGATGGTGTCGGCCGGCAGCGGATCGGCCTTGAGCCGGGCCACGATCTCCACTGCGGCGCGCGCGGCGGTGTCGAAGTGCTTCGGATCGTGGTTGCGGGTAACCAGCGAAACCGCCACCGCCGGCAGGCCGAGGAAGCGGCCTTCCATCGCCGCCGAGACGGTGCCGGAATAGATCACGTCGTCGCCGAGGTTGGCGGCGTTGTTGATGCCTGACACGACGATGTCCGGCTCGAATTCAAGCAGGCCGGTCAGCGCCAGGTGCACGCAGTCGGTCGGCGTGCCAGCCACCGAAACGGTGTAATGGTCGATGCGCTTGAGCCGGATCGGCAGGTCCAGGGTCAGCGAGTTGCTGGCACCGGAGCGATCGCGGTCGGGCGCGACCACCGTGACTTCGTGTCCGGCCTCGCGCAGGACCGAAGCAAGCATCCGGATGCCTGCGGCGTCGACACCATCGTCATTACTGACCAGGATTCGCATCTTCGATTTAACCGCTTGATTTTCCAAGAATTCGATTCCGTCACCGTGCAGTGTGGGCGGGACCGTCGTACTCCCCTGCGGAAGCCGTCGACCCTGCAAGGGCATCGTCTATTGTGCCGCATGCGAGCCGCCGGTCCTACCCTGCCGGCGGTCACGGCCGACATCGAACCGTCATAGGCAGACCCGCGCCGGCGGTTTACCCTGTGCGCATGTCGCACCCTGAAGACGAAGATCCGGCCGCGTTGTTCCGTGCGGCCATCGGTGAAGTGACGCCGCTGCGCAAGGATGCCGAACCGGCGCCTGCTGCGCCCCGGCCGAAGCCGCGCGCACGCATGGCCGAACGCGACGAGGCCGAAGCCGCGGGCGAGTTTGCGCGGCTGCTGCGCGACAGTACGCCGCTGGAAGCGGGCGACGTGGCCAGCTACCGCCGCGACAACCTGCCACCGCGCCTGTTCCAGCGTCTCAAGCGCGGCCAGTATTCGGTACAGGATGAGCTCGACCTACACGGCGCCACCGCCGCGCAGGCGGAAACCCTGCTGCGCCAGTTCCTGCTGGAAGCGCATGCACACGAGTATGGCTGCGTGCGCATCATCCACGGCAAGGGCCTGCAGTCCGATGGCGGTGCACCGGTGCTGAAGAACCTGGTTGATCGCCTGCTGCGGCTTCGCAACGACGTGCTGGCGTTTCATTCGGCGCCGACCGGGCAAGGCGGCACCGGCGCGGTGCTGGTGTTGCTGGCGCGGCGTTGACAAAAAGGGGACGGAGGGAATTAAGTCGTTTGTGCCACAAACGACTTAATTCCCTCCGTCCCCTTTTTCTGTCAGGCCTGCGCGGCGTCTTCGACGGGGCCGAGTTCGTGCAGCACGGCGGTGGCGTAGCAGCCCGGCGGCAACGCGAACGAGAGTTCCAGTACATCACTGGCCAACCACTGATGCTGCAGCAACGCCGGGCGCAGGCGCAGCGCGCGGCGCTCCTGCTTCAGCCGTGCGTCTTCCAGGCCAGCGCGCAGCGCCTTCGATTCCTCGTCGTCCAGCGCGGCCAGCTCCAGCTCACGTGCAGCGTCGGCGCTGCGCAGCTCGCCTTCGCCCCACAGCGGCGCGCTGGGATGGATGTCGAAACGGGCCAGGCGCTCGGCCAGCACGTCGGTGTAGGGTTCGGGGCCGAACACGCTGCGGCTGCCGTCGAGCATCCACACTTCACCGTCCAGCGGTTGATCCCAGTTGCCCTGCTCCACGCGCGCGGCGAGCACACGATTGAACAGCGCCGAGCGGGCGGCTGACAGCAGCAGCGAACGCTGGTCCTTGCGCATGCGGCGGCCACCGAACATCGCCAATGCGGCAGGCACGTTGCCGCCGTCGCGGCCGAAGCGCTGCTCGCCAAACCAGTTCGGCAGGCCGCGCCCGGCGACCTGCTGCAGGCGCTCGCTGATCGCCGCAGCATCGCCCTGCACCTCGCGCAGCACCAGCCTGAAGCGGTTGCCGGCCAGTGCACCACGCTGCAGCTTGCGGTTGTGCCAGGTCGCTTCGAGCACTTCGATCTCATCACTGGCCAGCTCGGCCAGATCCGGCGCGACGCGCTTGGGCAGGTGCACGCTGAAACGCTGGGTGGTGACTGCATGCCGATCCTTCATGCCGGCGTAGCTCACCGCCATTTCCGGCAGGCCCGCCCACTTGGCCAGCAGCTTGGCCACATGCACAGTGTTGGCGCCGCGCTTGCGGATGTGCAGCAACAGGTGCTCACCTTCACCGGTGGCCTCGAAGGCCGGCAGTTCATCCACCTGGAAATCGTCCGGCGTGGTGCGGATGCGCGCCGTCAACAGCGGCGCACCAAACGCCAACGGCAGCGGGATCATGCCGCCACCAGCAACACGACCGCCTGCGCGGCGATGCCTTCGCCGCGGCCGGTGAAGCCCAGCTTCTCCGAGGTGGTCGCCTTGACGCTGACCGCGTCCAGCGGCAGCTGCAGCAACCCACCAATGCGCTCACGCATGGCCAGCGCATGCGGGCCAACCTTCGGCCGCTCGCAGATCACGGTGATGTCGGTGTTGCCAACGCGCCAGCCACGCTCGCGCAGCAGGCTGTCGCAATGGCGCACGAAATCGCTGCTGTCGGCGCCCTTCCAGCGATCATCGCTCGGCGGGAAATGCTGGCCGATATCGCCCAGCGCCAGCGCACCGAGCATGGCATCGCACAGGGCGTGCAGGATCACGTCGCCGTCGCTGTGCGCCAGCACGCCGCAGCTGTGCGGCACGTTCACTCCGCCGAGCATGATGTGATCGCCTTCACCGAAGGCATGGACGTCGTAGCCCTGGCCGATACGGACGGGCGGGAACGGTGCGGTGCTCATGGATGCAGCCCTTGCAGCAGGGCCGCGCGGGCAGTCAGCCGGCGCGGCGGGAAAGTACGAATTCGAACCGGTCCAGATCGGCCGGGGTGGTGACCTTGAAGTTGTCCTCGCTGCCTTCCACCAGCAGCGGGCGCTGGCCCTGGCGCTCCATGGCCATGGCCTCGTCGGTGACTTCAACACCGGCAGCGGCGGCGTCGGACAGCGCGCGGCTGAGCTGGTGGCGGCGGAACAGCTGTGGTGTCAGTGCACGCCACAGCCGCTCGCGCGGTTCGGTGCCATCGATGCCACCGTCGTCGCCCGCGCGCTTGAGGGTGTCGCGCACCGGTGCAGCCAGGATCGCCCCGACCGGATCGGCACGCCCGACTTCAAGCAGGCGGCCAAGATCGGCCAGCGACAGGTTGGGTCGCGCGGCATCGTGGACCAGCACGAATTCATCAGCGCGCACCGAGTCCGGCAACGCCTGCAGCCCAGCCAGCACCGAGGCGGCACGGGTCGCGCCGCCGATGCAGGTCAGCACCGGTTTGCCGGCCCATTCGCTCCAGCCCGGCCAGTCGCCGTCGTCCTGGCCGATCACCACCATTGCGCCGGCCACGGCCGGATGCGCCAGCAGCGCGTCCAGGGTATGAGCGAGCAGGATCTGCCCGCCCGCCTGCAGGTACTGCTTGGGCAGCGGCGCACCAAAGCGGGCGCCACGGCCGGCAGCCGGAACCACCACCCAGATCGCCGCGCTCATGGCACGTCCGCCGGGTGATCGCCGGCCTGGACAGTGACGCCTGCAGCGGGCTGCGCCGGACGGACCGGCGCATCCTCGACCACGCGGTAGAACTTCTCACCGGGCTTGATCATGCCCAGCTCGCTGCGCGCGCGTTCCTCGATGGCGGACTGGCCTTCCTTGAGGTCCTTCACTTCGGCGGCCAGCGCGTCGTTGCGCTGCTGCAGGCCCTCATTGTCCCGTTCCTGGTTGGCGACCTGGGCTTCGAGCATCATCACTTCACCCGAATTGCCCGGACCGAACCAGAAGCGGTACTGCAGCCAGCCCAGCAACAGGGCCAGCACAAGCAGCATCCAGCGCCAGTCGCGCATCGGCTCAGCGCTTCAGCGAAACGAACGCGTCACGACCGGCGTAACGCGCGCCGGCGCCGAGGGCTTCCTCGATGCGCAGCAGCTGGTTGTACTTGGCCACGCGATCGCTGCGGCACAGCGAGCCGGTCTTGATCTGGGTGGCGGTGGTGGCCACGGCGATGTCGGCGATGGTGGTGTCTTCGGTTTCGCCCGACCGGTGCGAGACCACGGCGGCATAGCCGGCGCGGTCGGCCATGGCGATCGCTTCCAGGGTTTCGCTGAGCGTGCCGATCTGGTTGACCTTGATCAGGATCGCGTTGGCGGTGCCCGAGTCGATGCCTTCCTGGAAGATCTTCGGGTTGGTCACGAACAGGTCGTCACCGACCAGCTGCACCTTCTTGCCGATGCGGCCGGTCAGCAGCTTCCAACCCGCCCAGTCGTTCTCGGCCAGGCCATCTTCAATCGTGATGATCGGGTACTGCGCGGCCCAGTCGGCGAGGAAGTCGACGAACTGCTCGGAAGTCAGGCGCTTGTTCTCGCCGACCAGATTGTACTTGCCGTTCTCGAAGAATTCGCTGGAAGCCACGTCCAGGCCCAGCAGCACGTCTTCACCGGCGGTGTAGCCGGCCTTGCCGATTGCTTCGAGGATGGTGTCCAGCGCTTCGACGTTGCTGCGGAAGTCCGGCGCGAAGCCGCCTTCGTCGCCCACCGCCGTGCTCAGGCCGTGGCCCTTCAGCACCGACTTCAGCGAATGGAAGATTTCGGTACCGGCGCGCAATGCTTCGGAGAACGAGGTGAAGCCGACCGGCAGCACCATGAACTCCTGGAAGTCGACGTTGTTGTCGGCATGCGCGCCGCCGTTGATGATGTTCATCATCGGCACCGGCAGCGACGGGGTCACGCCGGTCCGGGCAGCCAGGTACTGCCACAGCGCCTGCTTGCTGGATGCGGCGGCGGCGTGCGCGGCGGCCATCGAAACACCCAGCAGTGCGTTGGCGCCCAGCCGACCCTTGTTCTCGGTGCCGTCCAGATCGATCAGGCGACGGTCGAGGCCGGCCTGGTCGGTGGCTTCAAACCCCTTCAGCGCGGCGGCAATCGTGGTGTTGACGTTGTCAACGGCCTTGCGCACGCCCTTGCCCAGGTAACGGGTCTTGTCGCCATCACGCAGCTCGACCGCTTCCTTGGTGCCGGTCGAGGCGCCGGAGGGAACCGCGGCGCGACCGAACGAACCGTCCTCCAGGATGACTTCGGCTTCCAGCGTGGGGTTGCCACGGCTGTCGAGGATTTCACGGGCGTGGATGCTGCGGATCGTACTCATGGTCGGGCCGGTTACCTGTCTGGAGAGGGGGCGACAAAACGAATGCCGCGTGATTATCCCCGGCTGCCCGCCACTTGCCAAATGGCCTGGGCAGCATCAGCCCCAGCTGGACCCGATCACGATAAGGACCAGCGAGACCAGCATCACCAGCAATGCACCGGCAATCGCCGCAAGGATGGGGCCACGCCGCCGTCGCCAGGCCAACACCATCGCCACCGGGCTGCCGAGAAAGCACAGCACCATCGTGACCAGCGCGCCCAGCAGCCACCACTGCGTGGCCTGCACGCCATTGTTTCCGTCCCCGGGCGGCCGGAAGCCGGCGGTGAAGGCCAGCACGCCCACCACCAGGGCCATCCAGGTCAACACGGACAGCGCCAGCGCGATCAGGCCCCAGGGCCAGCCGCGCGCCGATGGGGTCGTATTCATCAAAGCCATCCGTAGAACAGGGTGCCGATCCACAGAGAAAGCAGGATGATCGCCAGCCCTGCCGGTACCTTGCCACGGTTCAATCGCCAGGCCAGCACAGCCGAAGCGACGCACCCTGCGCTGGCCAGCAGCTCTCCGACCACAAGCGCAATGAAATACGCCCGAAGATCGAGCGCGCTGCCGCCATCACCCGGTGGGCGCACTGACGCGGCGCCGATCAGCACCAGGCAGAACAAGCCCACGGTGAACACCGCGGACAGCCCCAGCGCGATCTGGCCCCACGGCCACTGTCTCCAGTGCCGGCGGTGACGCTGGGTTTCCAGCGCCACCCACGGGTCACGACTCACGCGAAGCGCGAGAAACCGTGCTTCTTGGTCACCGCGTCGAGTTCCATCAGGGTCTCGAGCAGGGCCTCCATCTGGTCCAGCGGCCACGCGTTGGGACCATCGGACAGCGCCTTGGACGGGTCCGGATGAGTCTCGGCGAACAGGCCGGAGATGCCCACCGCCACGGCGGCACGGGCCAGCACCGGCACGTGCTCACGCTGGCCACCGGAACTGGTGCCCTGCCCGCCCGGCAGCTGCACCGAATGGGTGGCGTCGAACACCACCGGGCAACCGGTCTCGCGCATCACCGCCAGCGAACGCATGTCGCTGACCAGGTTGTTGTAGCCGAAGCTGGCACCGCGCTCGCAGACCATGATCTGCTCGTTGCCGGTGGCCTTGGCCTTCTCCACGACCGGCTTCATGTCCCACGGCGCCAGGAACTGGCCCTTCTTGATGTTGACCGGCTTGCCGGCCGAGCACACCTTGCGGATGAAGTCGGTCTGGCGGACCAGGAACGCCGGGGTCTGCAGCACGTCCACCACCGAGGCCACTTCGTCCATCGGGGTGTACTCATGGACGTCGGTCAGCACCGGCACGCCGATCTGCTTCTTCACTTCGGCCAGGACCTTCAGGCCCTCTTCCATGCCCGGGCCGCGGAACGCGGTGCCCGAGGTGCGGTTGGCCTTGTCGAAGCTGGACTTGAAGATGAAGTTCACACCGAGCCTGTCGGTGATCTCCTTCAGCTTGCCGGCGGTATCGAGCTGCAGCTGCATCGACTCGATCACGCAGGGGCCGGCGATCAGGAACAGGGGCTGGTCCAGCCCGACCTCGAATCCACACAGTTTCATGGCGTTTCCTTGTTGTCCGCAGCACCGGCAAGGCCGGTGCGCTGGGGGTTGAAGCATGCAGGATGGGGGCCGAAGCCCCCATTCACAAGTCAGGCGCGCGCTTCGGAAAGCAGCTTGCCGCCGGCCTTGCGCTCGCGCGCGGCACGGATGAAACCAATGAACAGCGGGTGTCCGTCACGCGGCGTGGACAGGAATTCCGGATGCGCCTGGCAGGCCAGGAACCACGGATGCGCGTCGCGCGGCAGCTCGACCACTTCCACCAGGGTGTCGTCCATCGACTTGCCGGCGATCACCAGGCCCGCATCTTCCAACTGGGTGCGGTAGCGGTTGTTGAACTCGTAGCGGTGGCGGTGGCGCTCGGCGACCACGTCCTTGCCGTACAGCTCGCGGGCCAGCGTGCCCGGCTTCAGGCGCTGCTCCTGCAGGCCCAGGCGCATGGTGCCACCCAGGTCGCTCTTATCGTCACGCTTCTCGACATCGCCGCTGGCGGTGCGCCATTCGGTGATCAGGCCGATCACCGGGTTCGGCGACTGGCGGTCGTTCTCGGTGCTGTTGGCGCCTTCCAGGCCGACCACGTTGCGCGCGTAATCGACGACGGCCGCCTGCATGCCGTAGCAGATGCCGAAATACGGAACCTGCTGCTCGCGGGCGAACTTCGAGGTCAGCACCTTGCCTTCGAAACCACGGTCACCGAAGCCACCCGGCACCAGGATGCCGTCGACATCGGCCAGCGCGGCCATGTCGGTGCCTTCCAGGTCCTGTGCTTCCAGCCACTTCAGGTTGACCTTGGTGCGCTGGCGCAGGCCGCCGTGCTTGAGTGCTTCGCCGACCGACTTGTAGGCGTCCTGGTGGTCGACGTACTTGCCGACCACGGCGATGGTCACTTCATCCAGCGGATGCAGGGTCGCGTCGACCGCGTCTTCCCACATCGACAGGTCGACCGGACCGGCCTTGTCTGCCAGCTTCAGCTGGTTCACCACGATTTCGTCCAGGCCCTGTGCATGCAGGCCAGACGGGATGCGGTACAGCACGTCCACGTCCGGCACGCTGATCACCGCACGCTCGGAAACGTTGGTGAACTGGGCGATCTTGCGGCGCTCCGAATCCGGCACCGCCTGCTCGGAGCGGCACAGCAGCACGTCCGGCTGGATGCCGATCGAGCGCAGTTCCTTCACCGAGTGCTGGGTCGGCTTGGTCTTCAGCTCGCCGGCGGCGCCGATGTACGGCACCAGGGTGAGGTGCATGAACAGCGCCTTCTCCGGGCCACGCTCGGTGCGCACCTGGCGGATCGCCTCCAGGAACGGCAGCGACTCGATGTCGCCGACGGTGCCGCCGATCTCGACCAGTGCCACGTCATAGCCTTCGGTGGCTTCGTCGATGCAGCGACGGATCTCGTCGGTGATGTGCGGAATGACCTGCACGGTCGCGCCCAGGTAGTCGCCGCGGCGCTCCTTGCGGATCACGTTCTCGTAGATGCGGCCGGTGGTGACCGAGTTCTTGCGGCTGAGGCGGGTGCGCACGAAGCGCTCGTAGTGGCCCAGGTCGAGGTCGGTCTCGGCGCCGTCGTCGGTGACATAGACCTCACCGTGCTGGAACGGACTCATGGTGCCCGGGTCGACGTTGATGTACGGGTCGAGCTTCATCATCGTGACCTTCAGGCCACGGGCTTCGAGAATGGCGGCCAGCGACGCGGCGGCAATGCCTTTGCCGAGCGAGGACACCACGCCGCCGGTTACGAAAATCAAGGGAGTCATGGCTGCAAGCATCCTGTCTGGAAATGGAAAACGGCAGCACCACGCGCACCCGGAGGGCGGGCATGGTGCTCAGAGGGGGTTTTCCGGTTCGCTGTGGCAGCGAGGGAGGTGCGGATCCGTGCGGCGGCAGGCGCCGGACGGGAACCATCGTGCGAGGTCGGGGCGGCCGTGCCGGTCAAATCGACCGTCACCTGCGACCCGCCATGCTGGAAGCCACGCTTGGCCGCTCCAGCCCATTCGCAAAGGGTGGACACGCACTTACTCCCGGAAAGCCATAGTTTACAGATTGATGGCCGCCAACCCAAGGGGCTTGTGCGGCCAATCCAACAAAAAACGCCCCGCTGGGCGGGGCGTTTCGGTGCGCAACCCTTGTCGCAAGGGCGCTTGGCAGGTTGCGGGATCAGCGCTTCTTGCGCGCTTCCTCTTCCTCTTCCTGCTGCGGGGCCGGCTGGCCCTGCGCCTTCATTTCGGCATTGGCCTGGGCCCGACGCTTGGCCTTGGCATCGGCCTCGGCCTGCGCCTTGTCGGCCTGGTCACCCTGCTGCGGGGCCGGCTGGCCGGCGTTCTGCGCCACCACCAGCGGCACTGCAACGGCGGCAGCGGCCAGGATCGCAATGGTCAGCAACTTCTTCATGAGGTCCTCCTCGCGGTATGGCTTGGACGTTCAGACCCAACGGGGCCGCCGGCGTTCAGATTCCAGCGGCTGCCATTTTACCCCCTCCCCGCCGCCGAGGCTGAACCGCAGGCGTGCAAATTCCCGTGCCAGACCCCACACTTGCCCGTCGCTCCAAGCTTTCGAAGACAGATGAACGCCCGCTATAACGCCGCCGATATTGAAGTCCTGTCCGGCCTTGACCCGGTCAAGCGCCGTCCCGGCATGTATACCGACACCGCGCGCCCGAACCACCTGGCGCAGGAAGTGATCGACAACTCGGTGGACGAAGCCCTCGCCGGTCACGCCCGTTCGATCGAGATCACCCTGTACAAGGACGGCAGCGTGGAGGTCAGCGATGACGGCCGCGGCATGCCAGTGGACATTCATCCGGAGGAGAAGATCCCGGGTGTCGAGCTGATCCTCACGCGCCTGCACGCAGGCGGCAAGTTCAGCAACAACAACTACACCTTCTCCGGCGGCCTGCACGGCGTCGGCGTCAGCGTCGTCAATGCGCTGTCGACCCTGGTGGAAGTGCACATCAAGCGCGACGGCGCCGAACACCGCATCACTTTCCGCAACGGCGACCGTGCCACGCCGCTGGAAGTGGTCGGCAGCGTCGGCAAGAAGAACACCGGTACCCGCGTGCGCTTCTGGCCGGACCCAAAGTACTTCGATACGCCGAAGTTCGCGGTGCGCGCGCTCAAGCACCTGCTGCGCGCCAAGGCCGTGCTGTGCCCGGGCCTGACTGTGAAGCTGACCGATGAAGCCACCGGTGAAGTCGATACCTGGTACTACGAAGACGGCCTGCGCGATTACCTGAAGCTGGAGCTGGGCGAGCGCGAATCGCTGCCGGCCGACCTGTTCGTCGGCAACCTGAAGAAGGACACCGAGGTAGTTGACTGGGCCGTGGCCTGGCTGCCGGAAGGCGAGCTGGTGCAGGAAAGCTACGTCAACCTGATTCCCACCGCGCAGCACGGCACCCATGTCAACGGCCTGCGCACCGGCCTGACCGAAGCGCTGCGCGAGTTCTGCGACTTCCGCAACCTGCTGCCGCGTGGCGTCAAGCTGGCCCCGGAAGACGTGTGGGACCGCGTGTCGTTCGTGCTGTCGCTGAAGATGACCGACCCACAGTTCAGCGGCCAGACGAAGGAGCGCCTGTCCTCGCGCCAGGCCGCCGGTTTCGTCGAAGGTGCCGCCCATGATGCGTTCAGCCTGCTACTGAACCAGAACGTGGAACTGGGCGAGAAGATCGCGCAGATCGCCATCGAGCGTGCCAGCGCGCGCCTGAAGACCGAGAAGCTGGTCGTCCGCAAGAAGATCACCCAGGGCCCGGCCCTGCCCGGCAAGTTGGCAGACTGCATCAGCCAGGACCTGTCGCGCACCGAGCTGTTCCTGGTGGAAGGTGACTCGGCAGGCGGCAGCGCCAAGCAGGCTCGCGACAAGGATTTCCAGGCGATCATGCCGCTGCGTGGCAAGATCCTGAACACCTGGGAAGTCTCGTCCAACAGCGTGCTGGCCTCGGAGGAAGTACACAACCTGGCCATCGCCATCGGCTGCGACCCCGGCAAGGACGACATCAGCGGCCTGCGCTACGGCAAGGTGATCATCCTGGCCGACGCGGACTCCGACGGCCTGCACATCGCAACGCTGCTGACCGCGCTGTTCCTGAAGCACTTCCCGGCACTGGTCGATGCCGGCCATGTGTTCGTGGCGATGCCGCCGCTGTTCCGCATCGATGTGGGCAAGCAGGTGTTCTATGCCCTGGACGAGGAAGAAAAGCGCTCGATGCTGGACAAGATCGAGCGCGAGAAGATCAAGGGCGCCATCAACGTCACCCGCTTCAAGGGCCTGGGCGAGATGAACCCGCCACAGCTGCGCGAGTCGACCATCCACCCGGATACGCGCCGCCTGGTCCAGCTGACCGTGGACGATGGCGAGCAGACCCGCTCGCTGATGGACATGCTGCTGGCCAAGAAGCGCGCGTCCGACCGCAAGGGCTGGCTGGAGTCCAAGGGCGACCTGGCTTCGCTGGAAGTCTGATCCCTCGCGGGGTCGGATCCGTTTCCCGCCGGGAAAGGGATCCGACCCATCCGCCCCGGGCATGCCGCCCCCATCGGCAAACCCGGCGGCGCCATAATGCGCGTCCATCCGCGTGGACCACCGTATTGGCCAGCCACTCGCTGCTGTTCCCCGACCTGCCGCTGCACAGTGCACGGCTGGTCCTGAGCCCGATCCGCCGTGACGACGCCGCCGCGCTGTTCGCGCTGCAGTCCAATCCCGACGTGATGCGCTGGTGGAATCATCCGGCCTGGACGCGACAGGCCGAGGCGCGCGAGCAGATCGACGATGATCTCGCCGCCCATGCCATCGGTACCCAGCTGAAGCTGGCCGTGCGCGAATCGCTGGAAGGTCCACTGCTGGGCATCTGCGTGGTGTTTGCAGTGGACCGCACTGCAGCCCGCGCCGAGATCGGCTACCTGCTGGCACCCGATCGCCAGGGCCAGGGCTACATGCACGAGGCCCTGCAGCAGGTACTGGCCTACCTGTTCGGCACCCTCCACCTGCATCGCGTGGAAGCCGAGATCGACCCGCGCAACGCACCCTCCGCGCACGTGCTCGAACGCCTGGGCTTCTGCCGCGAGGGAGTGCTGCGCCAGCGCTGGCGCATCCAGGGGGAACTGGCCGACTCGGCCGTCTATGGCCTGCTTGCCGATGACAAAGCGGCAACCGCCCTGTCCGCTTGACCCAAGCTGGCCAATAGCGGCCGCAACGCACGGCCATGCCTCTGGACACATACGACATGGGCCGCCACCGGCCTAGCATCGCAATCCCCTTCCGCTGCCCACCCGGTGCCATGAAGTCCCTGTTGCACACTGCCGCGCTCTGCGTCGGCCTGCTCATCGCCCCAGCCAGCGTGCTGGCCGCGCCTGATGCCGACGCCAAGCCCGATCCGAAGGACGACAAGACCGAGGCACCTGCGTTGCCCGCAGACGCCTCGGCCCGCCAGAGCATGCGCCTGGCCGGCCGCACCCTGGACTACACCGCCACCGTCGGCACCCTGCCGGTACGCGATGCCAAGGGCAAGGTGATCGCCGACGTGGTGTTTACCGCCTACACGATGCCGGGCAAGGACCGGCCGGTGACCTTCGCGCTCAATGGCGGCCCCGGGGCATCGTCGGTCTACCTCAACATGGGCGCGATCGGGCCCAAGGTGGTGACCTTCGGCTCCGAGGGTGACAGCGCGTCGGCGCCGGCGACGCTGCACGACAACCCCGGCACCTGGCTGGACTTCACCGATCTGGTGTTCATTGATCCGGTCGGGACCGGCTTCAGCCGCGCGCGCATCGGCGACGACGAAGCGAAGAAGGCGCTGTACAACCCCAGCGCCGACATCGAATACCTGTCACGCTCGATCTACGACTGGCTGCTGCGCAACCAGCGCATGGCGTCGCGCAAGTACCTGACCGGCGAGAGCTACGGCGGCTACCGCGGCCCACGCATCACCCACTATCTGCAGACCCGGCTGGGTGTTGCGATGAACGGCCTGGTATTGGTCTCGCCCTACCTGAGCCCGACCCTGGAAGACAACGCCGATGTCTCGCCGATGGCGTGGATGCAGACGCTGCCGTCGATCGCCGCCGCGCACCTGGAGCGCCAGGGCAAGCTGACCGATGCAGCGATGCGCGAAGTAGTGGAATACACCCGTGGCGACTACGCCACCGCGTTGATGAAGGGCCGCAGCGATCCGCAGGCGACCGAGGCAATGCTGCGCCGGGTGACCGAACTGACCGGGCTGGACCCGCAGTTCGTGCGCCGTGCCGGTGGTCGGCTGGAAACCCAGGCCTACCTGCGTGAAGTGTTCCGCGACAAGGGCACGCTGGGCAGCCGCTACGATTCCAACGTAACCGCGTTCGATCCATTCCCGAACGATCCGGAGCAGCGCGCCAACGATCCGCTGCTGGACAGCATCATTGCGCCGACCACCACGGCGATGGTCGACTTCGTGACGCGCGTGGTCGGCTGGAAGGTGGATGCGCGGTACCAGGCGCTGAACTACGACGTGAACCGGCTGTGGGACCGCAATGGCGAGCTGCGCGATGGCGCGGTGACCCAGCTGCGCCAGGCCGTGGCGATCGACCCGCACCTGCAGGTGCTGATCGTGCATGGCTGGAACGACCTGTCGTGCCCGTTCATGGGTTCGATCCTGACCGTGGACCAGATGCCGACGATGGGCAGCAATCCGGACCGGGTGCAGGTGCGCAGTTATCCGGGCGGGCACATGTTCTACAGCCGGGCCGACAGCCAGGCGGCGTTCCGCAGGGATGTGCAGGCGCTGTTCCAACGCAATTGAGGAGGGTCGGCCGGGACTGCGGCCCGGCACCCGCTGACTGCAACGGCAATTGCAACTGCAAAAGCGGGCATTCCGTGGGTTGGCGGAGCGGGTCCGGTTGCGGGGGACGCCGTAAACCCGTCCATGGGGGCTTGGTCGCGGCATCCATGCCGCTCACACCCCCGCAACCGGACCCACCCCGCCTTCGACAGTTTCCCGCTGCTGCTGGTGGGTGCCGACCGTTGGTCGGCACGCTTGGATACAGAGGAATGATCTGCCATGAAAAAAGCCCGCCGGTATCCGGCGGGCTTTTTCGTTTACCGGGATCAGATCCTTTTCCCGCAGGGAAAGGGCTCTGATCCCAAGGCCGTTGGCATCAGGTCCAGCCGAACATCTCGAACAGCTTCAGGATCAGGTACGCACAGCCGCCGGCGGCCGGGATGGTCAGGATCCAGGCCCAGACAATGCGCTCGATCACGCCGAACTTCAGCGAACGCGGGTTCTTGGCGAAACCGACGCCCATGATCGCGGTGGAGATGCTGTGCGTGGTCGAGACCGGCATGCCGAAGTGGGCCGCCAGGGTCAGGATGGTGGCCGAGCTGGTCTCCGCGGCGAAGCCGTGGATCGGGTGCAGCTTGACCATCTTGTGGCCCAGGGTCTTGATGATCTTCCAGCCACCCGAGGCGGTACCGGCAGCCATCACCACTGCACAGGTCAGTACGATCCACATGGCGATGCCGTCACCGGCGTGCGCGTCCGGGTGCATGAAGGCCAGCCAGGACGGCAGATCGTTCAGTGCGCCGGTGGCTTCGGCACCAATCAGGGTCATCGCGATGATGCCCATGGTCTTCTGCGCGTCGTTGTGGCCGTGGGCGAAGCCCATGTAGGCCGCCGAGGCGATCTGCGCCTTGCCGAAGAAGGCATTGACGATGCGCGGACGGGCCAGGCGGCCGATGGCGCCACCGACCTTGGCCAGGCCGGCGATCAGCGCCCACAGCAGCACCATCACCACGATGCCGAGCAGGAAGCCGGCGATCGGCGAGGTGATCATCGGCACGAACACCTTCCACAGCAGGCCCTTGTTCTGCGCCCAGCTGCCCAGGCGCTCCGACCAGATCAGCGCGTCCCAGTTGTTGTGGGCCGCGGCCAGACCGGCACCGCAGAGGCCACCGATCAGGGCGTGCGAGGACGAGGACGGCAGGCCCTTCCACCAGGTGATCAGGTTCCAGATGATGCCGCCCAGCAGGGCGCACAGGATCACCTGCGGAGTGACCTCGACCACGTTGGTGTTGAGCAGGCCCGAGGCGATGGTCAGCGCCACCGCCGTACCGGTCAGCGCACCGATGAGGTTCATGAAGGCGGCCAGCATCACCGCCCAGCCGGGCGAGAGCACCTTGGTCGCCACTACGGTGGCAATGGAGTTGGCAGTGTCGTGGAAGCCGTTGATGAACTCGAAGACGAGCGCGGCCAGGATCACCACCAGGACAAGGGTCAACATGCGGCGGCGTCCGTCAGCTGTTCTTCAACACGATCTGGTACGCCACCACGCCGGCCTCGCGGCAACGGTCGATGGCCTTTTCCAGGATCTCGAAGAATTCCTTCAGCAGGAACATCTGCAGGTTGTCCAGGCGACCGGAGTAGATGTCGCGGTACAGCTCGAGCATCAGGCGGTCGGCCTCGTTCTCCAGCGAGCGCAGCTTCTCGTTCAGCGCGGTCATCCGGTCCAGGTTCATGTGGCGCAGGTCAGCCACCATCTCCACCACCACGCCGGCGGCCTGTTCCAGCATCGCCGCGCGCGGCGCGAAGTCGATGTGCTCCAGGTGGGTCGTGGCCAGCGAATAGCGATCGGCGAACTTCTCGATCTGCTTCGGAATCTTGTACAGGGCCGAACCCAGCGCTTCGATGTCTTCGCGCTCGATCGGGGTCATGAAGCTGTCGACCAGCGCCTGGCTGATCTTGTCCGAGGCCGCGCGTTCGCGCAGGCGGGCCAGCTTGAAGGCGTCCAGCGCGGGCTGGCGATCGGCCTCGCGCAGCATCGAATGCAGCGCCTTGGCGGCATCGGAAGCCGCGACGGCAGCCTCATCAAGCAGGGTGTAGAACTGTTTGCCGGAACCGAAAATGGTCTGCAGAGAGAACATTGAGAAACCTGTCAGCCGTCGCGGGAAGGACGGCACCAGAGCGAATTATGACGGCTAGATGACCATCACGGGTATCCCCGCGCCCTTTCCGGGCTCTGGGACCCCCAACCTGAACAGGCGGTTGCCACCCTGCCACGCCCCTTTGCTAAGATGCCAGCGCGCCTCCGGGCGCACCTTATGGACGACGACCCTTATCCCCCTGCGCCGCGCCGGACCCTGTTCCTGAGCGCCAGCCGCCATCGCAAGCACCCGCCCTCCCTGCCACCAACCGGGGACGACGCCCGTGTTTGAAATGATCCTGATTGTCTTCGCGCTGGTTCTGCTGAACGGCTTCTTCGCCATGTCCGAGATGTCGGTCATGACCTCGCGCAAGAGCCGCCTGAAGCAGATGGCCGCCACCTCCAAGCGCGCCGCCAAGGCGCTGGAGCTTTCGGAGAAGCCGGAGAGTTTCCTGTCCACGGTGCAGATCGGCATCACCGTGATCGGCGTACTGACCGGCTACCTCGGTGGTGATGCGATCGGCGACGCGATCGCCGGCTGGCTGCAGGGCCTGATGCCCGGCTTTGCGTACGCGCGCGAAGTAGGCACCGCTCTGGCGGTCTCGCTGATCACCTTCATCACGCTGATCTTCGGCGAACTGGTGCCCAAGCGCCTGGCCCTGACACGTTCCGAGGCCATTGCCGGCCTGGTCGCGATGCCGATGAGCTGGCTGGCCAGGCTCGCCCTGCCCTTCGTCTGGCTCCTGTCCAAGACCACCCAGCTGGTGCTGAAGGTGCTGGGCCTGGGCAAGGACGAGGCCGCGCAGGTGACTGAAGAGGAGATCCGGATGCTGGTGGCCGAGAGCCACGAGGCCGGCGTGATCGACGCCCACGAGCGCGACATGATGAACCGCGTCATGCGCCTGGGCGACCGCACCGCCGACAGCCTGATGACGCCGCGCAACCGCATCGCCTGGCTCGACACCCAGGCCGGGCTGGAGCGCAATCTGGACATCATGGCCGAGCACGAGTTCTCCCGTTACCCGGTGTACCGCGACAACGACATGGACGTGGTCGGCGTGCTGGAGCTGAAATCGCTGGCCACGCGCATGGCGCGCGGCGACAACGCGCTGTTCCAGACCCTGCGCGAACCGCTGTACGTCTCCGAATCGACCCACGCGATGAAGCTGCTGGAGATCTTCCGCGAGGAGCAGCAGTCGATGGCGCTGGTGGTGGACGAGTACGGCGAGATCCAGGGCCTGGTGACCATCAGCGACCTGATGGGCGCCGTGGTTGGCCGCCTGCAGGCGGTGGAGAATGCCGATGAAGACGCACTGGTGGTGACCCGCGAGGACGGCTCGCTGCTGGTCGACGGCTCGCTGCCGATCGAGGACCTGCGCGAGCTGATCGGCAGCAACGACCTGCCCGATGCCGAGGATGGCGACTACTACACGCTGGCCGGCATGTGCATCCATTACTTCGGCCGCATCCCGCACGCAGGCGAGTACTTCGACTGGGCCGGCTGGCGCTTCGAGGTGGTCGACCTGGACGGTGCGCGGGTGGACAAGCTGCTGCTGCGCACGTTGTCCGACGAGCAGGCCGATGAGCTCACCGCCTGAGGCCGGCCAGGGCCAGGGCGCGCAGCGCCCGACCTACCGCAACGAGGGCATCCGCACCCTGCTGGAGATGTTCGCCTCCGGCGATCCTGCCGAGCACATGCCGCTTGGCCAGATCCTCAGCAACCTGCAGCAGAGCGCGTTTGGCGTGTTCCTGTTCGTGGCGATCCTGCCCTCGTTCATCCCGATCCCGGGCATGGGGGGGGCGGTCAGCGGCCCACTCGTGGTCCTGATCGGACTGCAGATGCTGTGTTGCCTGCGCCGGCCCTGGCTGCCCGGTTTCATTGCCCGACGCGGGCCGAAGCGCGGCACCATGCACCGCTTCCTGGACCGTATCGATCGCCCGTTGCGGCGGCTGGACAGGATGCTGAAGCCTCGCCTGCCGCAGTTGCTGACACCGCTGCCCGCGCACGCCTTCAGCGGCCTGCTGCTGGTACTGCTGGGCATCCTGCTGTCGTTGCCGATTCCGTTCACCAACTTCCTGTTCGGCTTCCAGCTGCTGCTGTTCTCGCTGGCGCTGCTGGAGCGCGATGGTGCATTGATGCTGTTCAACTGGATCGCAGCGCTGGTGGCGATCGCGTTCTTCGGCTTCAGTTCCGGGCAGCTGGTGGGCTATACAGTGGAGCTGTTCCAGCGCTGGTTCTGAAGTGGCATCCGGTAGAGCCGGCCGCTGGCCGGCTGCCACGTTTCCAGGGTTGCCGGCCAGCGGCTGGCACTACCCGCATCCGGTAGATCCACGCCACGCATGGATGCAGCAATCACCGAAGGTCGACGAATCCGTTGTCCGCCAGCGGTGCCGGATCGTCCCGCACCGCCGACAGCACGAAGCTCAACGCCTTGCCCAGCAAGGTGCCCGGGCCATCCCAGTATTCGGCGCTATCGGCGCGCACGTGGATCAGGCGAAGGTTGGGGTCTTCCTTGCCGGCGGGGAAGAACAGCTTCATCGCCGGCGACCACAGCTCTTCGATCTTCGCGCGATCATCGACAACCCGCGCCCGCCCCGCCACAGACACATAGGTGTTCTTCGATGGCGAGGCATAGGCCACATTGACGCGCGGGTCGAGCGCGATCTCGGCCACCTTCGGGCTGTCGGCGGTGATCACGAACCACAGGTCACCGTCGAAGGCGACCTGCTGGGTGGCCAACGGCCGGCTGTAGAGTCGCCCGTCGACGCCGGTGGTGGTGAACATCGCCACCTCCACGTCCTTGATCAGTTCAGCCAGCTGGGCAATGTGTTCGGCGCGGGTCTCGGCCATGGTGGGGATTCCAGAAGTGGGGAGCCCCCATCAGACGCGGATCGGCCGCAACGGGCCGTGACGCGGTTGTTCAGCCCGCGTGGCGGCCATGCCAGGCGTTCATCGCCAGCTCGAAGGAACGCAGGCGCGCACGATGGTCATACAGGTTGGCAGTAAGCATCAGCTCGTCAGGCTTGTGCCGCTCAACGAAAGCGGCGATACCCTCGGCCACCTGCTGCGGATCGCCCAGCACGGTGCAGGCCAGGGCCCGTTCCACGCCGAACTTTTCGTGCGGCTCCCAGAAGGCTTCAATGTCGTCGATCGGCGGCGGGATCTTGCCCGGCCGGCCGCGGCGCAGGTTGACGAAACTCTGCTGCTGGCTGGTGAACAGGCGACGCGACTCGGCCTCGCTGTCGCTGGCAACAACGTTCAGGGCCAGCATCGCGTGCGGCTGCTTCAACGTGGCCGAGGGACGGAATTCGCGGCGGTACACCGCCAGCGCTTCGTCCATCACGTCCGGCGCGAAATGCGAGGCGAATGCATACGGCAGGCCCATCGAGGCCGCCATGCGTGCGCCAAACAGGCTTGATCCCAGGATCCAGGTCGGCACCCGCAGGCCACCACCCGGAACGGCCTGCACCGCCTGTCCAGGCTGGACCGGCTCGAAGTAGTGCAGCAGCTCGCGCACGTCCTGCGGGAACTGGTCGGCGCTGTCGAAATAGCGGCGCAGTGCACGTGCGGTCGGCTGATCGGTGCCCGGCGCACGGCCCAGGCCAAGGTCGATGCGGTCCGGATACAGCGAGGCCAGCGTTCCGAACTGCTCGGCCACCTGCAGCGGGGCATGATTGGGCAGCATGATGCCGCCCGCGCCGACCCGGATGCGTTGGGTGCCACCGGCAACATGACCGATCAGCACGGCGGTGGCGGCACTGGCGATGCCGGGCATGTTGTGGTGTTCGGCCAGCCAGTAGCGGCGGTAGCCCAGCGCATCGGCGTGCTGGGCCAGTTCCAGCATGTTGGCGAAGGCGGCAGTGGTGTCACTGCCCTCGCAGACCGGGGCCAGGTCAAGGATCGACAACGGGATCATCAGGCGGTTTTCCGTCACAGGATCACCCTTGCATGGGGGCGGCCGGGCGCGGCGGCCAGTGACGGTGGCGGGATGCTGATTCCCGTAGGGCAGGTTCAGCGCCCACCGCGCTTGGTCCGGTAGAGCCGGCCGCTGGCCGGCGGGCAACGTGCCCTGGCAGCCGGCCAGCGGCCGGCTCTACCGGGCAAGCGTCAGAACGCGCTGGGGCGCGGCTCGGGCAGCGGCTGGTCGACCATCGGCTTCAGCTCGGCATCCAGCGCCACACGCTCATCGAACACGAAGCAGCGGCCTTCGTAGCCTTCGCCGCCCACCTCCTCGAAGTAGCCGAGGATGCCGCCATCGAGCTGCAGCACATTGTCCATGCCGTCATTGACCATCCACAGCGCGGCCTTCTCGCAGCGGATGCCGCCGGTGCAGAAACTGACCACGGTGCTGTCCCGCAGCGCATCGCGATGCGGCGCCAGCGCCTCGGGCAGGTCGGTGAACTTGCGGATGGGCAACACCAGCGCATCCTTGAAGGTGCCGTACTCCACTTCCTGCAGATTTCGCGTATCGAGCATCACCACCGGCTTGCCGGCATCGTCATGGCCCTGCCGCAGCCAGCGCTGCACGGTGGCCGGATCGACCGACGGTGCGCGCGGATAGTCCAGCGGCTGGCCGTCATCGCGGCGGAAGCTGATGATCTCGTCCTTCACCTTGGCCTTCAGCCGCGCGAACGGCTGATGCTTGCTCAGGCTGGTCTTGACCCGCATGCCGGCGAAACGCGCATCGGCATGCAGCGCTGCATAGAAGCCCTCAACCGCCTCCGGCGCCCCCGCCAGAAACAGGTTCAGTCCCTCGCCCGCCACCAGGATCGTGCCGCGCAACTCCGCCGTCTCGGCACGGGCCAGCAGCTGGTCGCACAGGGCCCGGGGGGCGTCGATGACGGCGAAATGATAGGCAGCGGTATTGGCGATCATCCCGCCATTTTAGCGCCTCCCGCCCGCACAGACAGATTCAGGGGTCAGAGCCCTCTGCGCGGCAGAGGGATCCGACCCCGGCAGGTACCCAGAACTTGTCAGAGGCGGGGCGGTGTGGGCAGGCGGGACCGTTGGCGCCATGGGCCCGAGGCATGCCTCGGGCGGGTTGGGCAGGACGCCCAACCCCGGTCTTGCCGTGTGCGCAGGACAGCGCACACGAGCAAGGCGCCATCGAGCCGCCAGGGGTGAGGCGCTTTGCTTGCGAAGCACTGCTTCGCAGGCGCCCGAACGCACAGCCGCCAGCGGCTGGGCCGGACCGCGAAGCGGGGTCTACGGCGTGTCCCGCCTGCCCACACCGCCGCGCCATCCCACGGAAACCCGCTTCTGACGTTGCCGTTGCCTCTGCGGGTGCCGGGTGCAACCCGGCCGAAACCCGTTACCCCCGCAACAGCAGGAACGGCAGCAGCACCAGCGCCGCGGCACCGGCCATCGCCAGCAGCACCAGCACCACATAGGCCGGCCGGCGCCGGAACAGGCTGCCGAATGTCTCCGCCGTCCCCTCGCGCAATGCCTGCTCGCGTTCAGCCCGCACGCGCACGCCGCGCGCCGCCTGGTACTCGGCCATCAACGCCTTCGCACGCGGATGATCATCGTCGTCGCGCAGCCACAGGCCACCATTGGAAATGCCCCACGGGCTGGGTTCAGTGCGATACCAGGCGATGCCGTGCTGGTCGAGCAGCGTGCAGACATCGGCATATTCGTCGTCGCCGACGTTGCGCAGATTGAGCAGGAGTTTTGCCATGGCCCCATGATACCCGGCGCCGATGCGCTACCCTTGCCGCCCTCGCCCCGCGCCCTTCTGGAGACGCCCGATGCGCCGCCTGCTGCTTCCCCTGCTGCTGTCCCTCGCCGCCGCTGGCTGCTCGACCGAACCATCCGGCCCGCCGCCCGGCGGCACGCTGACCACCTTCGAGCGGATCGATACCGTGCCCGGCACCGGCGCCGAAGCCATCGCCGGCAGCAAGGTCACGGTGCACTACACCGGCTGGATCTACGACAACCGTACCGAGACCAAGCACGGCAAGACCTTTGACAGCTCCTTCAAGCACGGCGAGCCGTTCACCTTCGCGCTCGGCGCCGGCCAGGTCATCCGCGGTTGGGACGAGGGCGTGGCCGGCATGAAGGTCGGCGGCAAGCGCACGCTGATGATTCCGCCGGACTACGGTTACGGGGACCGCAAGGTCGGCCCGATTCCGGCGGGCTCGTCGCTGGTGTTCGACGTCGAGCTGCTCGATGTCAAACCGTAATGCCGCCATGCCCCATCGGGTCGTCGTCATTGGCGGCGGCCCGGCCGGCCTGTTCGCCGCCGAACACCTGCGTGCCGCTGGGCTGGAGGTCGACCTGTACGAGGCCAAGGGGTCGCCTGGCCGCAAGTTCCTGATCGCCGGCAAGGGCGGCCTCAACCTCACCCATTCCGATCCGCGGCCGTTGTTCGACAGCCGCTACCGCGAGCAGGCCGCTGTGGTCGGCAGCTGGCTGGACGGCTTCGACGCACAGGCACTGCGTGACTGGGCCAACGGCCTGGGCGTGGAAACCTATGTGGGCAGCTCCGGCCGCGTGTTCCCGGTCGACCGCAAGGCGGCGCCGCTGCTGCGCGGCTGGGTGCGCCGGTTGAAGGAACAGGGCGTGCGCCTGCACGCCAACCACCGTTGGATCGGCTGGAGCGACGACGGCGCCCTGCGCTTTGCCACCGATGCGGGCGAAGTCGATGTCCGCGCCAATGCCACCGTGCTGGCGATGGGCGGGGGCAGCTGGCCGCAGCTGGGCAGTGATGGCGCCTGGGTCGTGCCACTGCAGGCGGGTGGCGTGGACATCGCGCCGCTGCAGTCAGCCAACTGTGGCTTCGACGTGGACTGGACGCCGTTCTTTGCCCAGCGCAATGCCGGCGCACCATTGAAGCCGGTGGTCGCGCACTGGATCGACCTGGCTGGACAACCGCGGTCGCTGCAGGGCGAGTGCGTGGCCAGCGAATATGGCATTGAAGGCAGCCTGGTCTACGCGTTGGCCGCCGACCTGCGCGAGACCATCAACCGCGATGGCCACGCAATGCTGTGGCTGGACCTGGTGCCGGGTCGCGACGAGGCGCGCCTGCTGGCCGACCTGTCACGTCCGCGCAAGGGCCGAAGCTTCGGCGAGCACCTGCGCCGCCAGGCGGGTCTGGATGCGGTGAAGGCCGCACTCGTGTTCGAGATTCTTGGCAGGGAGGCCGGCAACGACCTGCCGGCTGTGGCTGCCACGCTCAAGCGCCTGCCGCTGCGCCTGCTGCGCCCAAGGCCGATGGCCGAGGTGATCAGCACCGCCGGTGGCGTGCGCCTGGATGCGCTGGATGACGGCCTGATGCTGCGGGCAGTTCCCGGCGTGTTCTGCGCCGGTGAAATGCTGGACTGGGAAGCCCCCACCGGCGGCTACCTGCTGACCGCGTGCTACGCCAGTGGCCGGCGTGCCGCCGAGGGCGTGATCGGTTGGTTGGCGGAGCGGTGACGCCTGCGGCGTAGCGTCGAGCCCATGCTCGACGCCACATCACCACGGCCTGCGCATGCTCACCGAGGCCAACGCCACACCGCTGGGATGCGCATAGGCTTCCTCACGCACGCTGACAAAGCCCTGCCGTTGATAGAACGGCACGGCATTGAGCGACGCCGACAGCACCACCTCGCGCTCACGATCGGCCATTGCCAACAGGCGCTGCATCAGCGCCTGGCCGATCCCCTCGCCGCCACGATCGGGATTGACAAACAACGCGTCGACTTCATTGGCATCGACATCAAAGACGCCGAAGCCGAGCAGGCCACCCTGCCCGTCCTCGGCCACCACGCATCCGCCCTGCGACAACAGCCGCGCGTACTGCGACGGTGGCGGCGAGGCCGACCACGGTGCAATGACCTCGGGAGGGTAATGGCTGCTGCAGGTTTCGCGCACACAGCGCGTGCGCAGCGCCCACAGCGTGGCGACATCGTCGATGCTACCGGTCCTGAACTGCATGGCGCCTCCTTGTAGCGCCGAGCCCATGCTCGGCTGCCTTTCTGTAGAGTCAAGCCATGCTTGACTGCTTTTCAATCAGTCATCGCGAGGTCGGAACGAAGAACAGCCGAGCATGGGCTCGGCTCTACAACATCACGCTACCGCGACTTGCTGGCGCGCAGAGCCTGGATCTTCGGCGGCGGCTGGAACGAGTCGCTGCGCGCATCGGCCCAGAAGGCATGGAATACCGCATGGTCGGGCACCTTGTGCAGCAGCTCGCCCGGTTCCAGGTAGCGGTAAAGCGACGCCAGCGAACGGATTTCCACCGGCGACACGCGACGCAGGATGTGCTCCGGCCCCAGCTCGGCCGGATCGTTCAGGCCCGCCGCGCACAACAGTTCCTTCAAGGCATGCAGCGTGTGCTCGTGATAGCTGTACACACGGGTGGCCTTGTCCGGTCCATCCAGATGCTTCCAGCGCGCAGGGTCCTGGGTCGCGATGCCGGTCGGGCATTTGTCGGTGTGGCAGCTCAACGACTGGATGCAGCCCAGCGCGAACATGAAGCCTCGGCCGGCATTGCACCAGTCGGCACCCAGCGCAATGGTGCGCGCGATGTCGAACGCACTGGTGATCTTGCCAGCGGCACCGATGCGGATGCGCTCGCGCAGGTCCAGGCCGACCAGGGTGTTGTGCACCAGCAGCAGTGCTTCATGCATCGGCACGCCGACATGGTCGACGAATTCAGCCGGCGCCGCGCCGGTGCCTCCCTCGGCGCCATCGACCACGATGAAGTCCGGCAGCAGCCCGGTTTCCTGCATCGCCTTGGCGATGCCGAACCATTCCCAGGGGTGGCCGATGGCCAGCTTGAAACCGACCGGCTTGCCACCGGACAACTCGCGCAGCCGGGCCACGAACTGCAACAGTTCGACCGGCGTCGAGAATGCCGAGTGACGCGACGGCGATACGCAGTCCACCCCCATCGGAACACCACGGGTCACCGATATTTCGGCGGTCACCTTTGGTGCCGGCAGCACGCCGCCGTGGCCCGGCTTGGCACCCTGCGACAGCTTGATCTCGATCATCTTGACCTGGTCATCGGTAGCGTTGGCGACGAAGCGCTCTTCGCTGAATCCACCCTTCTCGTCACGGCAGCCGAAGTAGCCCGAGCCGATTTCCCAGACCAGATCGCCGCCCATCTCGCGGTGGTAGGGCGAAATCGAACCTTCGCCGGTGTCGTGGTAGAAGCCGCCGCGCCGCGCACCTTCGTTCAATGCGCGGATCGCGTTGGCCGAGAGCGAACCGAAGCTCATCGCCGAGATGTTGAACACGCTGGCCGAATAAGGCTTGGCGCAGTTCGGCCCAATCAGCACGCGGAAATCATGCTTGGCAATGGAGGTGGGAGCCAGCGAATGGTTGATCCACTCGTAATCCACCGCATAGGTACTGCGCAGGGTACCGAAGGGCACCGTGTCCATTTCGTTCTTTGCGCGCTGGTAGATCAGCGCACGCTGCTGGCGCGAGAACGGCACGTCCTCCAGGTCGCTCTGCACGAAGTACTGGCGGATTTCCGGGCCGATTGATTCCAGGCCATAGCGGAAATGCGCCATCACCGGATAGTTGCGGCGCAGCGTGCTGCGCTTCTGCAGCAGATCCCAGGTCCCCAGCGCCACCATCGCGGCAGTCAGGCCGACGCCCCAGTACCAGGCCGGCCAGATCGTGGCCAACCACAGGCAGATGGGAAACATCAGGATGGCGAGCAGGTAGACGATATACCGGTGCATGGCGTTCCTTGGTTGCAACTGCCTGCGAGTCTACCGCGCCGGCCGTCACCGGCGTTTACAGGCGACCGTCAACCACATTGCGCGGCCAGGCCGATTTCACGTCGTAGACGATGCCGCCGGGTGCCAGCAGCGCCTGGATTGCGGCGTCATCCATGGCTTTGAATAGGGCATGGGCCACTGCCAGGACTACGGCGTCGTAACTCCCCGCCACCGGCTCGGCCAGCCAGTGCACGCCCGCGTCGGCCAATGCCGCCGGGCCGACCCACGGGTCGCTGACCTCCACCTGTGCGCCGGCATCACGCAGGCGCTGCGCCAGTTCCAGCGCGCGGCTGTTGCGCAGGTCCGGGCAATCCTCCTTGAAGGTCACGCCCAGCACCAGGATACGCGACTGCGCAGGTACGCGGCCACGTTCGGCCAGCATTGCCAGCACACGCGACGCCACATGCTCGCCGACGCGGTTGTTGACCTGCCGCGCGGTGTGGATCAGGTCCGGGTGGTAGCCCACGCTCTCGGACTTGTGCAGCAGATAGTACGGGTCCACGCCGATGCAGTGGCCGCCGACCAGGCCCGGCCGGAATGGCAGGAAGTTCCACTTGCTGCCGGCGGCGTCGAGCACATCCTGGGTGTCGATGCCGAGCCGGTCGAAGATCAGCGCCAGCTCATTGACCAGCGCGATGTTGACGTCACGCTGGATGTTCTCCACCACCTTGGCCGCTTCGGCCACACGCATTGACGGCGCCGGGAAGGTGCCGGCGGCGATGATGCGCTGGTACAGGCCATCAATCACCGCAGCCACTTCCGGTGTCGACCCCGAGGTGATCTTGCGGATATCGGCCAGGCGCCGCTGGCGGTCGCCGGGGCTGACCCGCTCCGGGCTGTAACCACAGTAGAAGTCTTCGTTGAAGCGCAGCCCGGAAAGCTGCTCCAGCAACGGCACGCAGACCTCTTCGGTGGTGCCGGGGTACACCGTGGATTCGTAGATCACCAGGTCACCCGCACGCAGGTGGCTGGCGATCAGCCGCGTTGCCGAACGCAGCGGCTCCAGATCGGGCTGCTCATAGGCGTCGATCGGGGTCGGCACGGTAACGATGTAGACATTGCAGGCATCGAGCAATGCCGGATCGCTGCCGTACTGCAACTGCTGTGCACTGGCCAGCTCATCGGCCTCCATTTCCAGCGTATGGTCCTGGCCGTCGCGGAGCTCGGCGATGCGATCAGCATCGATGTCGAAGCCCAGCGTGGGCCAGTGCCGGCCGAAGGCCACCGCCAGCGGCAGGCCCACGTAGCCCAGCCCGATCACCGCGAAGCGCGGCGCCGCTGCTGCCGCAAGCGGCGCGCTCAACGCCGCATCCCATGCAACGGCTGAAATCGCATGCGTACTGCCATGGGCATGGCCGACCTACTCATTCGCTTTGCCACTCCGGGAAGATCCATGCCAGAAAGGCTACAGCCTAACGGCCCGGGTGCCCGGCCGCCAAGGTGGGGTCAGGAGCCCAGTGCGACCGCGGCCGGCTCCAGTTCACCATCGGCGCCGGTCCAGGCCTGCAGCAGGCGCTCGAAGCCACCGCAGCCAAGCACGAAGCCCGGCCATGAGGCGTCGACGATCTGTACCAGCAGTTCTGCCTCAATGCGCCGGGTCCCCATCGACCAGCGCGGGAATGCCCGCTGCGCCACCGGCGCGCGGCACAGCACCTTCAGTTGTCCATGGCTACGCGCATTGGCGATGCGCTGGTACACCGAATCGATGCCATCCTCCGGGCCTTCCAGGTACTGCAGGAAACGGCTGCCATCGAACATCAGCACACCCGTGACACCGGCCACTCGGTTGAATGCGGTGGCATCGGCCAGCAGGCGGTCAAGATCGGTTGTCTGCAGGTCGGCGCGGGCCTCGCTGGCATAGGCAATCGCGTGCAGCGACATCGGGTGGCTCCCCCCTGGGAACGATGCTTTGGACTATGACATGAATGGGAGCGACAGTTAAGCACACCGCCGCTCCACTGCAATCCAGTCGGGATTCCGCAGCTGGGCTACAATCGGCGCCGCGCTGCAGGCCCGGATGGCGAAACTGGTAGACGCATCGGACTTAAAATCCGCCGGGGGCAACCCCATGCCGGTTCGATTCCGGCTCCGGGCACCATCGCACTTTTCACGACGAACGTCAGATCGCACGCGAGTAGCGCGGCTGCTCGCAGGCCGCACGCAGGTACGGGTCGAAGCACATCGCCAGCAGCCGCAGCAACGGCCGTCCAGGCTCGCTGGCGCGCACTATACCGTCACGGTACTCGGCCAGACCGTCCTCCTGCAGCCGCTGCACCGAACGCAGGTCTTCGGCGAAGTACTGCTCGAAATCCACGCCATGGCGCTGGCCCAGCACCGCACCGTCCACTTCGCCCTGGCACATCAGCTGCTGGATCAGTTCTGCGCGCAGCTGGTCGTCGGCGCTGAGCGCCACGCCGCGCCACACCGGCAACTGCCCCTGGTCCACGGCATCCTCCCATGACGGCAGGTCGCGCGGATTCTGGCTGTAGGTGGCACCGATGTGGCTGATCGCACTCACGCCCAGGCCGAGCAGATCGGTATCGGCGTGGGTGGTATAGCCCATGAAATTGCGATGCAGCTGGCCGGCGCGCTGCGCGCGTGACAGATCTTCTTCCGGCAGTGCGAAGTGATCCATGCCGATGTACTGGTAGCCCGCAGTGGAGAGCCTCTCCACCGCCAGGCCCAGCAGCGCCAGCTTGTCTTCCGGCGAAGGCAAGCGGCGTTCGTCGATCTGCTTCTGTGCGCGGAACAGATGCGGCAGGTGTGCGTAGCCGTACACCGCCAGGCGATCCGGGCGCAATGCCAGCACCCGTTCCAGGGTGCGGCCAAACCCTTCCAGGCTCTGTCCCGGCAGCCCATAGATCAGGTCGACGTTGACCGAACGCATGCCGCTGTCGCGGCAGGCCTGCAGGATGTCCAGCGTCTGCTGCACGCCCTGCACGCGGTTGATCGCTTCCTGTACCTGTGGGTCGAAATCCTGCACGCCCAGGCTGGCGCGGTTGAAGCCCAGCCGCGCCAGCATGGCGACATCGCGGGTATCGATGAAGCGCGGATCGAGTTCGATCGAGAAATCGCGCTGCGGTGAATCGCTGAAATCGAAGCGCCGGCGCAGCCCTTCCACCAGCGTGGTCATCGCCTCGGCCTCGAGGAAATTCGGCGTGCCACCGCCCAGGTGCAGCTGGATGACTTCACGGCCGTCCTCGAACTGCGGCGCCAGCAGGTCGGCCTCGGCCAGCACGCGCGCGACGTAGCTGTGGCCACGGCCGCGGTCGCGGGTGATCACCCGGTTGCAGCCGCAGTAGAAGCAGGGACTGGAGCAGAACGGTACATGCACGTACAGCGACAGCGCGCGGGCCAGCTGGTTGCTGTCGGCGATTGCCTGGCGCAGTGCCGGCGCATCGAAGCCATCGTGGAAATGAGGCGCGGTCGGATACGAGGTGTAGCGCGGCCCCGGCCGGTCATGCCGGCGCAGCAGGTCGGGGTCGAAGGTCCAGGCAAGACCGCCGGCGGCGGGTGAGAACGTGTCCATGCCGCCAGCATCGCGCCGGGCGGACGCCACCGCCTTGACCCAGATCAATCGCGGGTGGGGATTTCCAGCACCGGCAGGCCGACCTGCGGCCAGCGCAGCATCTGGTAGCGCTTCCAGAAGGTGTCACCGATGCGCGCGGCCACGTCGTTGGCCAGCGCCTGCATGGGCGGGTTGCCGCACTCGGCGGTGGTGATCCGGAACAGCACCAGCCAGCGGTCGAACAGGTCCTTGTCCAGCTCGATGGCCATGTGCTTGGACATCGGCGAGCCCTTGAAGCGGCGCGTGCCGCGCAGCATTGCCGACCAGAAATCGACCAGCTGCGCCAGATGTTCCGGCCAGTCGTGGACGTGTGCCTCGAACACAGGCCCCAACCGCTCTTCCTCGCGCACGCGTGCATAGAAGTCGTGGACCAGGCGGGTCACTTCCTGCTCAGTGCACAGCCCGGGCGAGGCGACGGGCAGGACAGGCGGCGATATTGCGTTCATCGGGGTACCCAAAGCTTGCCGGCAGTGTGCCGTAGCTGGCCGGCACCGCCGTTGATCCAGATCAATGTCGGCGCAGTCCGCTGCACCTAGTCTGGCATTCCTGCAGGAAGCATGCCCTGCGGATGCTGCGCCAGCCTCGGCGGAGTATACGCGCCGCCCTCACTCCGACCCGGGACAGCATGAACAGACCCTCTCCCAGCCGCCGCCAGCAGCTGATCCAGCACTGGGGCGCCATCCTCTGGCCCAGCTTCATCGCTGCAGGCCTGGCCAGCGTGGTGTTCTTCGCCTTTGTCGACCCGCTGCGTCTGCAGGCGATCAGCTTTCCGGGTACGGCGATCAGCCGCGAACTGGGCTATACGGCAGGATTCTTCATGTTCTGGTCGGTGACCGCACTGTCCAGCGCGGTCACCTGGTACCTGCAGCGACCGATGCCAAGCGACGACGACGACGAGCTGCCGCTGGGATGAGTACGGCCTGCACCGGAATCCCACGCCGCTGGCATTGGCGCGCCGCGCTCAGCATGCTCTTGCTGGCCTTGTTCTATGCCCTGCCATGGCTGCGCTGGAATGGGCGGCAGGCCCTGCTGCTGGACATCAACGCACGGCGCTTTGACCTGTTTGGCTGGACATTGTGGCCCGGCGATGTTGGCGTGCTGATAGGGTTGCTGGCGGTGCTGGCGGTGGGCCTCGCGCTGCTCACCCACCTCGCCGGCCGCATCTGGTGCGGCCACGCCTGCCCACAGACGCTATGGCGCCGCGCCTTCGACTGGATTGCGCGCGCCATGGCCCGGGCCTTGCCAGCGCCCGCCGTGCGCCCTGCCACCCAGGTGGCATGGGGGCTGCTGTCGCTGTGGACCGGCGTCACGTTCGTCGGTCTGTTCAGCCCGATCGAAGAACTGGTGGCCGCCGCGCCGCATGCCGGCTGGAGCGGCTGGGAAACGTTCTGGGTGCTGTTCTATGCCGCCGCCACCTGGGGCAATGCCGGCTTCCTGCGCGAGCAGGTGTGCCGTTCGCTGTGCCCGTTCGCGCGCCTGCAGCCGCTGCTGACCGATCCGCATACACCCCGCATGTTGTACGACGCGCGCCGCGGCGAACCGCGCGGCATGCGTCCGTCGGGGCTGGGGGGCGTGCTCGGACGCGGCCGTGGCCTGCTCGACCCGACCACCGCACAGGACTACGTGTTCCGCGCTGCACATCCGCTGCTGGCCGGACCGATGCCCACCTTCAGCGCCGACCGCCTGGGCGACTGCACCGATTGCGCTGCCTGTGTCAGCGCCTGCCCGATGCAACTGGATATCCGCCAGGGACCTCAGGCCGATTGCCTGGCCTGCGGCGCCTGCCTGGAGGCCTGCTCGCGGCAGCAGCACCAGGCCGGTTTCGGCCCGGGGCTGGTGCGCTACTGCAGTCCGCAGGCCATGGCCGGGCAACCGCGGCAATGGTGGCGACCGCGGACCCTGGCACTGCTGTCGATGCTGCTGGCGCTGTTGGCCTGCGGCGCCTGGCGCCTGCTTTGAATCAACGGATCAACGCGGCCCGTTGGCGTGCGGCGGCACCAGCTGCGCACGTCGCACGATGCCCAGCTGCTCGATGATCAGCGCCATTTCATTGGTGACTTCGGTACGCTCGGTCCCCTGCGGGACCAGGCGGTCCAGCACCTGCTGGTAGGTATCCCAGAACGCCGGACCGCATCCGTGTTTGTGATAACTGGCTTCCAGTTCGCGGCGTACCCGTTCAGCCAAGCCATGCATGCCGTATTCCATACGACCTCCGTTGGACTTGTTCTGCATCGTTGACGGTCTACCGACTCACTTGCGAGCTACTGAAAGACTCCCGGGCTTCACGTCCGGTTGATCCCAATTAGTCATAGATTTCACGACAGGTCAATTACATACCGCGACTTTCGTGATCGAAATTATTAATCGTTCACGAAACCACATACGGGGAGACGGGGTGCCCGGATGGGTCGGACCCGACACACTGCCCCGATTTCCCCGGTCCCGCCTTGGTAGGCGCCATCGATGGGCCAGCCCCGTTTCATCGAAGTTTCCAATATTGCTAAGCATACTTAGCAAATGCCGCTTAGGGTGCTATATGCGACAAAAGGCGGCGCAGTTGAGGCTTACTCGCCCTGCGTATCCTCAGTCGCGGGGAACAGGTTGGGATAGCGCTGATGCAGGATGTATTGGCGTAGCGCAGGAATCGGGAAGTTCTTGGGCCATTGCGACACGGCAGATCGGCTTATGCCAAAAAAGCGCGCCAGTTCGGCATCGGTCCGGAAACCCAGCCGGGCGCGTACCTGCCCCTTGCTCCAGAATTCGGTCACGGTCGGTCCTTCTGTTAACCAGACTTATTCTTGGAACAAGGGAACTTTGCGATCCACGCGTTAAGCTGGCTTGCATAGATGAATACTCTCGGCCAACGACTCGCCATTGCCATGAAGAAAGCCGGGCACCCTCGCCCGGCCGATCTGGCCCGCGCCGCCGATTCGACGACGGCAACCATCAGCAACTGGCTCAACGACCATGTCAGCCCCGCCCATGTGAAGGCCGAACAGCTGTTCCGCATCGCCGATGCGGCCAAACTGGACGCGCGTGAACTGCTGTACGGCGTGAGCGGGCTTGGCGTCGGTGAGCGGGGCAATACCTATATCCCCAGCCAGGCCCACCTGGATGTCTGGCAGGACGCCTATGAACTGGTCAGCCACCTGGTGGAGGAGAAAGGGCTGGAGATCGACCACCGCCGCCACGCGGCCCTGGACCTGCTGGCCTTCGAACTGCTGATGGACGGCTTCAGCCGCAGCAAGGTCATCCGGGTGCTGACGACCTCGATGACGTGAATGCACTACCACTGGTAGCATGGTCGCGGATGGGGATGGGGCTCCCCCGATAACCGCCTGAAAGGGCTGATGGCTCCTGCCAGGACGAACCGGCGTTCGTCGATGGCGGGCCATGCCTGTCGTCGGCGTTCGCCATCGAATCAGCGAACCCGCAACCGAGGCATGTGATGCACGCATTGAACAATTATCTGCTGGTCTTCGTCGGCGGCGGGCTCGGCGCCTGCCTTCGCCATGCCTGCAACCTGATCGGTACGCGGGTAGCGGTCGGCAGCCCGTGGCCGTGGTCGACCTTCCTGATCAACATCAGCGGTGCACTGCTGATGGGCGCGCTGGTCGAAGCCTTCGCCCTGCGCAATGGCGCGTCGCCGCAGCTGCGCCTTCTGCTGGCCACCGGCGTCCTCGGCGGCTACACCACGTTCTCCACCTACGCGCTGGAAATCGGTCTGCTGCTGCAGCGCGGCCAGCATGGCCTGGCAGCGTTGTACGCCGGCGGTTCGGTGGCACTGGGCCTGGTTGGCCTGTTCGCTGGCATGAAACTGGCCCGGCTGGTGCTGGGCTGAGGCTCAGCCCGCGCCGGCGCGGGCCTGTCCGCGCCACTCCCGCGGCGACTGCCCGGTATGTGCCTTGAATGCGCGCGACAGCGCGGCTTCGCTACCATAGCCAACGTCATCAGCGATCCGCTTCAACGGGCGCCCCTGACGCAGTGCCTGCTGCGCCAGGCCCACCCGCCAGCCCTGCAGGTACTGGCCCGGGGTGGTACCCATCGCCTCACGGAAACTGGCAGCAAATACGCTGCGTGACATGCCGGCCACCTCGGCCAGGTCTTCCAGGGTCCAGGACTGTGCGGGCGCTTCATGCATCGCCACCAGCGCCAGCCGCAGCCGCGGATGCCCCAGCCCGGCAAACAGGCCACCACGCATCTCCCCCCCTTCCATCAGCTGCCGCAGCACCTGGATCATCACCACCTCGAACAGCCGGTTGACCATCGCCGCACGACCGCAGCGCTGCTCGAAGGCTTCTTCGAACAGCAGCTCCAGCGCTGCGTTGCCGCCGTACAGATCGGCCAGCGGCAGGCAGATGAAATCGGGCAACGCCGCGCTGATCGGGTTGAGCCGCCCGCCCTCGAAATTCAGATTAGCGCAGGCCATGTCGGCGCCGTGCTGCGGATCGGTGCTGAACCGATGCGGCATCGGCCGTGGGTACAGCAGCAGGCTCGGCACCTCGACCTGGACAGTCTGCTGGCCATGGCTGACCTGCAACGGGCCACGTCGCACCAGATGCAGCTGCCCAGCGTCATCCTCGCCCGCCAGCGAGTTGATGCCGCACAGCGCGCCGGCATGGAACACCGAGGCGGTAACCGCAAAGCGTTCAAGCAGAATGGCGAGACGGTCGACCATGACGGGACCCTGGGTAAAGTAGAAAGAGATCAAGGCGACACATCGTATCGGAATCACCCCCGTAGCGGACGTGATCAACTCGGGGAGCGGGTGTCCCCCCCCCAGCCCGCCCTTCCTGCGGCAGTGCAGCGCGCGCAACATTTCGCTGGCATCTATGCTCGGGGTCATTCCCGCATGGAATGACCCCGATGCCCGCCCTGCTTCGATGCGCCCTCGCCCTCGGCCTGCTGCTGCCTTCGACGACCTTGCTGGCGTCAGCGCCAACGGCGGCACGCACGCTGAGCGGCGAGCTGCAGGGCGCGCCGTGGCGCCTGGACGTGCCGGCCGACTGGAACGGTGACCTGGTGATGCTGGCGCACGGCTACGAGCCGGTAGGCGTGCCACGTGCTACGCCGATGGCCGCCAATGACGGCACCGCGCCACTGCTGGCGGCAGGCTACGCCGTCGCGCAGAGCGCCTATGCCAGCCAGGGCTGGGCGGTGGCCGATGCGATCACCGACATGGAACGCCTGCGCCGGCATGCAGTGGCTGAACTCAAGCATGTGCGCCATGTCTGGATGCTGGGATTTTCGATGGGCGGCGCCGTGACCCTCGCCAGCCTCGAGCGGTTCCCGCAACACTACGCCGGTGGTGTGTCGCTATGCGGCGCCAATCTCAGTGGCGAACAGATCGCGAGTAATCTGCTGACCACGCTGGTCGCTTTCGATTACTTCTTTGCCAAGGCCGAAGGCCTGCCGGCTGCGGGACTGGTCTCACGCGAAGCGGCTGCGCTGCCACAGGGCGAACTGTACCAAGGCATCTCCAATGCGCTGCAACGCAGCCCCTCGCATGCCGCGTTGCTGGCACAGCGGCTGCAGGTGTCCGCTGATGCACTGGCCGGCACGATCAGCCTGCATTCACTGGTCCTGCACGAACTGGCCACGCGCAGTGGCGGCATGCCGGTGGGCAACAGAGGTGTGGCTTACAGCGGCTTCGGTGACGACAGGGCGTTCAATGCCGGCGTGCAACGTGTCGACGCCGTGCCTGCCGCGCAGGCCGCTGTCCGCAGGGAGCTGGCATTGAGCGGTGCGTTGAGGCGACCGCTGGTGATCCAGTTCAACAACAACGACCCGACGATCGTGCCGCGCATGCAGACGGTGTATCCGCAGACGGCCGCACGGGCCGGCGCCCGTCCGCTGCCACAGGTGCTGCCGCGCGTTGGCGAAGGCCATTGTGGCTTCTCCGGCGCGCAGATCATCGAGGCGTTGAAGGCCGCGCAGCGTTGAGCAATCGCGGCCCGCGCGCAGCTCAGCCGCCCAGCGTGCCCATCGTGAAGGTGTAGCCCGAGCTCATCAGGAATTCGCGCATGCGCATTTCCGCGCGCCGTGGTGAGGCCAGGTTGGCCGGCGCGTACAGGGCATACACCAGGCCCGACCCTTCAATATGCTCGCGGCGCACCCCGCAGCGGGCGGTTTCCGAGGCGATGACCCATCCGTCCTTCAGCCGATCCGGGCCAATGGATTGCCCGTTCTTCAAGCGGAAGGTCAACCAGCGCACATCTGCCGTGACTTTGCTCATTTCCGTTTCGCTCCGTGGCTGGAACGACGCGTGATGTCCTTGCTCGCCATTGCGGCTCCCTGAGACGTGGAACTCGACCATAGCGCCTTTCCATGTCGTGGCCCGCTGAGACTGGCGACCGGGGCGTGGCGGACTGCTGCAGGTGATGCAGCGCGGCGTCGGAAATGGCGGCGGCAGGGAGCATCCTGCCGGCGCAGTTCACAGGCAGGGAACCCGACTCACGCAGCGCGGTCGCTGCCCTGGTTCAAGGCGTGCAGCGCATCGGCCAGCGCCTGGATTTCGGCACGCAGGGCCAGCCGCTGTAACCACCGCCCGGGGATTCCGCGCGCACCATGGAATGCGCCCGCCAGCTGCCCCGCAATGGCGGCCGTGGTGTCGGCGTCCTCGCCAAGATTGGCCGCCTCGAGTACGACGGCTTCAAAGGTGTCGTGGCGATCAAAGCACCAGAGTGCAGCTTCCAGACTGTCGACAACATAGCCATTGCCACGGATCTGCTCACGCGCGGCACCGCGGTAGCCGCCCGCCGCGATCTGCTGCAGCCGTGCGCTCTCGACAGGGACATTGCTGAGATCCAGCACCGCGTCACGGGTGCCACCTGCCAACGCCCGCTCCAGCGCGACCGCCAGCAAGCGGCACGCCTCCAGGCACTCCTGCGCAGCGTGCGTCGTTCGCGAACTCAGCTCGGCCATTGCCTGCAGGTCGGGAGTCCCGGCGTAGCGCAATGCCACCGGCGCCAAACGCATGATCGAGCCATTGCCAGCGCTGCGTGGGTCGTCACTACCCGCCAGCGGTTGGCCGTCCTGCAGGAACCGGTCGATGGCAGCCCGCGTTGCCATACCGATATCGAAGCACTCGCCGGTCGCACTCCAGTACCCATGCCGGTACCAGTTGGCGTAGCGGTTCATCTGATCGTGCACATCGAAGGTGTCACAACGCACCAGGCTCTCGGCCAGGCACATCGCCATGGAGGTATCGTCGGTCCATTGCCCCGGCTGCAGCTGGAACGGCCCACCACCCACCATGTCGGTGATCGGGGTGAAGCTGCCACGAGGCTTGAACTCCAGCGTGGTACCGACGGCATCGCCGCACGCGAGGCCGAGCAAGGCGCCGCGGAAGTGATCAATCTGGTTCATCACACGAGTGTAGCGCCACCGCATCTGCCATGACTGACTGCCGAGCGGTGATCGCGCGAGCGGGGAATCGATCGCAGCCAAACAAAAAAGCCCTGACCGGAGTCAGGGCTTTTCAATTGGAGGCCTCAAGCGGAATCGAACCGCTGTAAACGGATTTGCAATCCGGTGCATAGCCACTCTGCCATGAGGCCAACGTACTGCGCGCCAGGAACCTAGCCCTGACAAGACAAAACCCCAAGATGGGGCCTGTCGGAACATGGAGCGGGAAACGAGACTCGAACTCGCGACCTCAACCTTGGCAAGGTTGCGCTCTACCAACTGAGCTATTCCCGCGTAAGCCGACATGCTACCGGAAATCCGGAAAACACACCAGCGATTTCACTTTTCTGACTGCGCGTAAAGCCTTGTGGCCCAACGTGCCCCGCCTTGCCGTGGCGGGAGAAAAACAAGGCCCCTACCGGGGCCCTGTAGAATCTGGAGCGGGAAACGAGACTCGAACTCGCGACCTCAACCTTGGCAAGGTTGCGCTCTACCAACTGAGCTATTCCCGCAGATTCCATTCGACCTGCGTCGAAGGAGCGCTATTGTGTCCAAATTCCTTCACGCCGTCAACAGTCTTCACATCATGCGGTCACGGGCGTCCGCACTGGGTTACGCTGCCCCGCCCAAGCACGGACACCCCCGATGCCGAGACGCTACGTCCGCCTGTTCTGGTTGCTGGTCGCGCTGACCTGGTTGGCGCTGATCGCCGCACTTGTCAATGCTGGCTTCACTCCGGACTACTGGCTGCTGCATCGCCTGGAAGGCGCCCAGCTGCCCTATCCGACCAGCACCGTCATCGTGTTCGCATTGCTGGGCACGGTTGAACTGGTGGTGGCGGCGCTGATCGTGCGCCCGTGGAAACTCAAACGCCTGTGGCTGCGCCTGCTGATCGCCTTCGCCCTGCTGCTGGTGTGGTCGATACCGTGGATGCTGTCGGCGATGCACCAGCCGCCGGTACAAGGCATGCACCTGCTGTGGTTGCTGCTGCTGGACGTGGGATTGCTGCTGGCGCTGTGCGGGGTGTCGGCGGTGAGTGCATGGCGGGCGTTCATAAGCTCACCGCATGGCTGCCGCAGGGAGAAGACGCGCAGAGATGGCCTACGCATTTCAGAATAGTTGCATGGACCCGCAGCGGACCGGCGAAGGACAGTACCTGACCCGAGGCCCACAGCGCCGACAATACTTTCACTGCCGCTGCTCTGCATATGCCTCTGCCAAACCGGGATAAATCATGCAGCAGTCGAGCCAGCGGGCATCACAGCTCCCCGACGACGCGGATCCGCTTGACGCAGCGTTGCCAGCAATGGCTGGAGACCGCCCGATTACGCCCTTGGAACTTGCCACGCGACTTTCCGCAGCCTGCCCCTTTCAGGTCGTCCGATACGCCGACATCAAGGATGAGGTACCGCAGGACTCAACATACGCACCAGAGCACTACGTCTGGGGTGATCCCGATGAGTTGGTTCTCTTGGTTGATGGCGACCTCAAGCTCGACACGCTGGACCTGGACGACCCGCTGGCCCCGTGGCGGGAAGAAGATCTTGGTGCGTACATCCGTTTCATCTTGGTTCGCGGCAATGCAGAGATAGCACGCCATGTTCACAGCCTTGAAACCGACGGCGCATGCGGATTGCTTGTCTCGGGCGACCTGACGACAACCAATGCCATCGTCGGCGGACAGGAAATCCGCGTAGGCGGCAACCTACTGGTCCGCGAGCTGTTCTGGGGCGACTACAACCACGGGGAACTGCACGTGGTCGGGAACACCCAGGCAGCGCTTCTCATTCAGACCGACTACTCCATGCAATTCGATGGCTCGGTTCACTGCATTCGCAGGATGGACGACGAAGCCATCATTGACGACGGAATTGAGCAGATCATCGAACCCGATTGTCTGTTACGCGAATCCGAGGGTCCGGACAGCTTCTGGTCATTGGACGCGGGAGCCATGCTGCAAAGGCTCACTGCCGGGAAGAGCGTCATCCGTGCGGAGGGTCTGTCAGCGCGAGACCCGATGCTATGCACAATGAACCTGTTTAGCGACGCCACTGTCAGTGCAGAAAGCCTGCTACGCATTTGTGGAGAAGACATGCTTCCCATGGATACCCGGACCTATGAATTCCACCGCAGCGGCATCTCACTTCTAGCAAGTGCTGGCACCGCCAACGCCGACGCCGACGCCGACGCCCGCGTATACACCGTGCAGATGGAAGATCCTTCGAAGAACATCGCTGCACGCCTCGTAATGTGGCGCACCGATGCAACCGCCAGCACCACGGCCTCTTACATAGGAGGTGCTGGATCTGGCTGGAGCCTACTGAAGTACATCTGCAGCGATGCTGGACAGGATCAGCGCGAATGGGACGAGGTTGAGTCACATGACATCCAGCCACCCTTCATCGCACTCATCCTCGGCGGGTGGCGATTTCTTGAGGAAGGCGCATCGAACCGAAAAAGGACTGCGGAGACAATTTCAGCGGCCGAGATACGCGGTCTACTGGCGCTTCCGATCTGTCAGCCATACGACGACTATGGCGATGGTGACCGTTGCGGATTGTGGGTGGGTCACTGTCATGCGGCGTTTCGCCAAGAGAAACGCGGGCCCGGCAGCGAGGGGCCCATGCTCCGACTTTCACGGGAACTTCAACAGACCGACGGTAGCAGCGTCACCGAAAGCTACTACTACTACGTTGAGACCTGCATGGATGGACGGGAGCGCGTTCACATTCGTTACAAGGCAGACCTGCGCACTGAAGACTCGCCGGTTCAGATAGATCCTGTCGGAGGGGAGGCGCTGGCCGACGCACTACAACTTTTCAAGCGTGGCGCAAGGGAAATGCACGGCACAAATTCAGGCCTACTGAAAGGAAGAACACCCTACTTCGCAAAAGATCATGCGTTCGCGGTGAACTTCTGGAAGCAGCAGGGATACCTGCCCGAGTAGATGCCAGAGTTCTTTCAGAAACCGACGGCAGTCCAGGCCTTCTAGCTATCCGCATCCGTTATATGGCTGCTGCTGGCCTTCGCACTCATCCATGCCGGCTTCAAGCCAGACTACTGGCAACTGTGTCACATCGAGCCCGGGACACTGCCTTACCCCACAGATTCAGTCTTCACCTTCGCGCTGATCATTCTGGTGGAGATTGTTGTCCTGGGCCTGATCGTGCAGCCATGGCGGTTTCACCGCCTGTGGCTGCGGATGTTTGTCTGTGCCTTTCCCTGGCTGGGCTGGACAGTACTTTGGGGCGTGACCGCCAGGCACCAATCACCCGTGCGCGATGTGCATTTGAACTGGGTGCTCGCCGTTGCCGCCTTTCTTCTTGTGGCACTACTGGTCGTGGTCGCGGCCTCCGCCTGCCCGCGCCTACGCCGCTGGCTCAACGGCTGACCGGACCTACTTCCGGAACTCTACCCGCACATGCTGGCCGAAGCGCGCCTTGGCCTCGCCATCGAACTCCAGCACACACTCCACCACCTTGGCCACGCCACGCCCTGCATCTTCAGGCAGGCGTGCCTGCGCGAACACAGGGCTGATGCGTACCACGCGTGCGGTCGGCAGCGTGCCGGTGTTCTCGGCACCATCACTGTCCGGTACCACCGCCGCTTTCATGCCTACCTGCACCGCATCGGCGTAGGCGGCGCTCAGTTCGGCGCGCACCTGCAGCGGGCGCGCCGGCAGCAACGAGATCGCCGGCTTGCCCGCCTGCACGAAGGCGCCGACGCCCGGCACCTGGCCGACCACGGTGCCGGCTTCCGGCGCGCTCAACGACATCTGCTGCAGTCTCAGCTTCGCGTGCTCCAGCTTGTGCTGCGCCATGTCGACCTGCGCACCGGCCACGTCGACATCGGCGCGCACGCCGGCCAGCTGCTGTTTGGCTGCATCGGCCTGCTGGTTCGAGGACACGCCTTCGCTGGCGCCCGTGGACAGGCGAGTGGCGTTGCGCTCCAGTTCGCGCAGCTGCGCCTGGCTGCCCTTCAGGCGGTCATTGGCCAAGGCCAGATCGGCGCTGGCCATCGCCACCTCCTGCTGCAGCAGGGCACCATCCAGAGACAACAACAGCTGCCCCTTCTTCACCGTGGCGCCTTCCTTCACCGGTGCGGCGATGATTGAGCCATCCACCGGCGGTGCCAGCGCGATCAGGCCACCTTCGACGTCAATGATGCCCTGCGCCACGGCGACCTTGCCGGCGGCGGCAGTACCCTCCTTGCCTGAGGGGGCCGATGCAGCGGTGGGCGCCTCCCTGGAACAGGCGCCGAGCAGCAGTGCCGCGGACAGGGCCAGGCTGAGGGGAAGCAGATGCGACGTCTTGGTCATGGGGCGGACTCTACGGTTTCGTTCTGGCGGCGGTCATCACGGACCATGCCGTCTTCCATGGCGATCACCCGATCGGCATGCCGGATCAGGCGCGGATCGTGGCTCACGCACAGCACGGTGGCGCCATGCGCACGTGCGTAGCGATGCAGGATGTCGATCACGCGCTGGCCGTTCTCGGCATCCAGCGCGCTGGTGGGTTCGTCTGCGAAGATCAGGGTCGGCGACTTGGCAAACGCGCGGGCAACCGCCACGCGCTGTTTCTCGCCACCGGACAGCTGCGCCGGGCGCATGTGGCTTCGATGGCCGAGGCCGACTTCTTCCAGCGCCTTGCGGGCCAGCGGCTCGCTTTCGCGATTGCGCATGCCGCGGTAGCCCAGTGGCAGCTGCACCTGCTCCAGCGCGGTCAGTGCCGGGAACAGGTTGAAGCCCTGGAACACGAAGCCGACATGGTGCAGGCGGAAACGCTCCACTTCACTGCGGGTCATGTGGCCCACATCCTGGCCCAGCGCGTGCACGCGACCGCCATCGGGCGCGGACAGGCCGGACAGCAGCGACAGCAGCGTGCTCTTGCCGCAGCCGGACGGGCCTGATACCAGGGTCAGCTCGCCGGGATAGATGTCCAGCGACAGGCCACGCAGCACCGGCACCTGCACATCACCGGACATGAAGCCTTTTTCCAATGCGTCGGCCTGCAGGGTCGGGGCGATGGTGCGTGCGGAAGTCATCGGCCGGTCCTCAACGCAGCAGCAACGATGGATCGGAGCGGACGACACTGCGCACCGCCATGATGCTGGAGAGCATGGCCATCACCGCCACCAGCGCCAGGCAGCCGAGGATCACCATCGGTGTCAGCTGCACCGGCACGCGCTGGGTCTGCGCGATCAACAGCACCACCGTGCTGAAGGCTGCCGCCAGCAACATGCCCACGCCGCCGATCAGCAAGGCCTGCTCGAACACCACCCGCGCCAGCGCGTAGCGACCGGCACCGAGCGCATTGAGCGTGGCGTACTCGCGCACTGAGCCAGCCACCACCGAGGCGAACGACTGGTTGGTGATCACCGCGCCGACGAAGCAGACGATGACGGCCATGAACAACACCGCGATGCCCGCGCCGGTATCGAACAACCAGTACTGCTGAGAGCGGCTGGCGAATTCCGGCGCGGTCCAGAACTCGACCGGCGTGGCCCGGCCCATCGACGCGGACAAGCGGTCACGCACACGACCGGCCAGGTCCGGCGAGCGCAGGCCCGCCACGAAGTAGGTACTGCCCTCATGTGGGTCGGTACCGGCGATGGCACGCGCAGTATCCAGCGAGGCCAGCACGTTGACGCCGCCCAGGCCCCGCAGGCCCGGTTGTGCAGCGACCACGCGCACCGCCTTGCCATTGATCCAGGCACGGTTGTTCTGCAGGTCCACGCCCAGCGTATCCAGATCGGCGCTGTCGACGATCACCGCACCCGGCTCGCGCAGCTGCGCGCGCAGGTTGGCAGGGAGGATGCGCGCGAACATCATCGCATCGTCCCGGGTGGAGATACCGGACAGGTACACCGACACATTGCCGGTGCCCTGCGCGCCGGATCGCCATTCGCCATCGACCCACTCGTAGGGCTCGACGCGAGTGACATCCGGGTCCATGCGCAGATGGCTTTCCACATCCGCGCTGATTGCATGGCCGTAATTCACACTCTGGGTGCCGGGGAAACCGGCCCAGATATCAGCCGAGGACGCTTTCACATAGATCGCAGCGGTACCGAAGATGCCCAGCACCAGTGCGGCCTGCACGATCAACAGCACACCGGCAAAACACATCGCCAGCACCACCGGCAGGAACCGGCGCCACTCATAGGCCAGGGTCTTGCGGGCGAGTGCGATCATTGTGGTTCGCCCTCACCCTCGGCAGGCAGCGGGGCGCCGCCGAGGGCGCGGTACAGCGATGCAAAGGCCAGCACGCGTGCACCCTGCGCAGCGATCAGATCAGCCTGCGAGGCGAGTGCGGCGCGTTGCGTGTCGAGTCCATCGAACTCGCTGGACAGACCCAGCTGCACCTGCCGCGCCTGGCGCTTGACCTGCTGCCCGGCGGCGTCGTTGGCCGCGCGCAACGACTGGATGCTGCTGTCCTGCCGCGCCAGGCTGCCCAGCGCGCCTTCCACTTCGCTCACGCCTTCCAGCACCGCCTTGCGGTATCCCAGCAAGGCGGCATCCAGCTGCTTTTCATTGGCATGGAAGCGCGCGCGACGCTGGCCCCAGTCCCATAGCGGAATATCGATGTACGGGCCGATCGACGGGCTCGAATCGGAATTGGAGCGGGCGTTCTGGGTGAGGTTGTACGCGTACAGGATGGAGCCGCCAAGGCTGACCCGTGGATACATCGCTGCGCGCGCCGAACCCTTGCTGGCCGCTGCCTGCATCACCTCTGATTCGGCCAGCAGGATCTGCGGGCGGTGGCGCAGCAGATCCGCAGGGACCTGCTGCAGCGAGAATGCACCGAGCTTCGGCGGCGCGCGGTACGCGCGCCAGGCGGGATCCGGCCCGTCACGCCCCAGCAGCAGCGCCAGCGCGCGGGCCGCGTTGTCCGCATTTTCGCGGGCCTGCGCCGTCGCTGCCCGGGTCGCCGCCTGGCGCGCGCGCAGGCGTTCCAGCTCGCCCGGCTCATCCAGGCGCAGGCGCAGGCGAACCCGTGCCAGTTGTTCGCCGCGATCATCCACGGCCTGCTGTCTGACCAGCAGATCCTGCTGGGCCTGCGCTACGGTCAGGTCCAGATAGCTGCGCACCACGTCGGCAATCACCGCCACTTGTGCGGCATTGCGCAACGCCTCGGCATTACCGGCCGAGGCCTGCGCGCTGAGATGGGCACTCTCGGCGGCGCCGAACAGGCCCAGGTCCCAGATCGCTTCGATGCCCGCATGGAAATAGGTGTCGACCGCGGCGGCGTCCTGTACCTGCTTGGCGCTGGCCGAGATCTCCGGCAGGAAGCGCGAATCCGAGGTGCCGGCGACAATCCGCACTGCCTGCAGGCGCAACGTGGCCTGCTGCAGATCAAGGTTGCCGGCGATGGCTTGATCGACCAGGCCGTCCAGCGCCGGGTCGGCCAGCACCTTCCACCACTGCCTGGCCTCCACCGCCACGCCCTGGCCCTGCGGCACCTGGGTCCAGGTGCTGGGGGTGCGATCAGGCAGGCCCGGAGCCGGCACCGACATGCAACCTGCCAGCGCCAGGCTGGTCAGCAGTGCGCTCGGGCGCAGCAATGCCTGCAGGGAGAGTCCGCGCCCGGTCCTGGGCACTGCCACTGGAGTGATACGCCTGACCACCAGCCCGCCAACGTGTAGAAGGAGCATGAAGGCTACCGTGCGATTGTGGAGCGAACATGGAGAATTGGTCCGAAAACGGTCACAACACGCGTGCGGTTCAGGCAACGATGGTGTTGGCCTTTCGCCAGCCTTTCAGTGCATGCGACGCGCGGAACGCTGGTGCAACATCCAGGCCATTGCGTCTTGTTGACGCGCTCTCCGCTTCCCTCGCCTGCGGTCGTCCCCACGACCGATGCGTCCCGCCATTCCGATTGCGACACTGACCTCGGATTCGTCACGCCGGGCGAGTGATATCACGCCCGCTATGAAGATGCCGTGGCGCGACTGTAGCGGCCCCTGCCGCCAACATCATGACAAATGAAAAACGCTCCCTTCCGGGAGCGTTCTTCTTGAATCTGGAGCGGGAAACGAGACTCGAACTCGCGACCTCAACCTTGGCAAGGTTGCGCTCTACCAACTGAGCTATTCCCGCAGATTTCGTTCGACCTGCGTCGAAGGAGCGCTATTGTGTCGATATCGCTGCACGGCGTCAACAGGAATTTTCACGTGGGGTCAGGGGTGGCGTTCAGGCGCCCCTGCCTGTTCCCTTCACGTGCGCAGCCCGCGGCGATGGAAGTAGACCTGTTCGGCGATGCGCCGCATGACCGCTGTATGCAGCAGTACATCAAGCGGCCAATCGGCCTGCAGATGATCCATCGCCCAGCGCAGCACGCGCTTGCCATGGAACGCCGGGGCGACCTGACGCGCCACCCGTTCCGCTTCTGGCCCTTGCCCACGCAGATGGCGGGCAATCGCCTCGCCGACCGCCCAGCCATGCCGCCACGAGGAGTGGATACCCCCGGCGGAGAGCGGCGAGACGATGCCCGCCGCGTCGCCGGTCAGGATCAGCCGGTGGCCAGTGATCGGGCCATCCGGTCGGCCGCAGCGCACCAGGCCGGCGCGGGTGGCCGAGGGGCGCGCCGAAGGCGGAATGTTGACCACACCGCGCACGTGGTCGAGGAAACCCTCAATGTCCGGCGGCCGCACCCGTTGCGGATCGTGACGCAGCGCCAACCCGACCTGCAGACCGCTCGGATTCTGGGCGACCCAGCCGATGTAGCCCGGGGCGTAGCGCTTGCTGACGAAGCAATGCAGCGCATCGCCCTGCACCACCTGCTGACCGGCGAACTCACGTTCTACGCCGTAGAGGTTGTCACGTACCTGGCCGAGGCCGGTGCGCCGGGCCACGCGTGAGCGCGCGCCATCGGCGCCAACCAGATAGGCGCAGCTCCCTGCCCCTTCCACCTGCCAGCCGTCACCGCGGCGACGGGCGTCGGTGAAGGACTGCTGCAGGCGCAGGTCGACGCCGTTCGCGTGCAGTTCGCTGGCCAGCCAGCGCATCAGGTTCGGCGTATCGGTGGTGAGGAAGTAGTAACCCGGTGCGGCCAGCAATACGCTGCGCAGGTTCGGCGCATAGAGGCGCACGTTGGCGACCCGTTGCACCAGATGTTCGGGCATGCGCCCCAGCCAGGTCTGCTCCATCGCTTCCTTCACCACGATGCCGGTGGTGTGCAGCCGCCCGCCGGGGTCGGCCTTGCGTTCCAGCACGCAGACGCGCAGACCGTACTGGGCGGCAGCCAGTGCGCAGGCGGCACCAGCGAAACTGGCGCCGACGATGACCACATCATGGTCGTAGGCGGAAGGAGTTTGGGGCATGGCTGCATCGTTCTGGAGGAACACAGATGCAGCTTCCAACTGGCGCGTGGCGAGGCGAAGGAGTGGCGGTGAAGTGGGGATGAAGCAGGCGCCAGGCAAACGAAAAACGCCCCCTTGCGGGAGCGTTCTTCTTGAATCTGGAGCGGGAAACGAGACTCGAACTCGCGACCTCAACCTTGGCAAGGTTGCGCTCTACCAACTGAGCTATTCCCGCTTGGGAGGCGAAATTCTACCTATTCTGGGAATGGCGTCAAGCGGTTTTTTCGGGGCCTGCGAGGCGCCTTGCACCGCGTATCCACGCATGGCGTGGATCTACTACAGGATTCCCACAAACCGATGGATCCGCACCATCGGTGGACGCAGCATTTCCAGTAGATCCACGCCATGCGTGGATGGGCGCATCAATGGGGTCAGAGCCCTTTCCTTCGGAAAGGGATCCGACCCCGGGCTCAGTTGCCCAGCTTCTTCTGCCGTGCACGCTCGCGCGCGGCGCGCTCGTCATCGCGCAGGCTCGGCCAAGCGGCGTGCAGGTACTGCAGGCCCGACCACAGGGTCAGCACGGCGGCAATGGCCAGGGTCCAGTCGCCGATGTGGAACACCGGCCAGCCCATCCAGATGTCTTCCACCGGCACGTTCGGCGCCACCGAATACAGCAGGCACAGCAGCGCGACCATCTGCGCGGTGGTCTTGATCTTGCCGATCATCGCCACGCGCACCTTGGCGCGCTGGCCCAGCTCGGCCATCCACTCTCGCAGCGCCGATACCGCGATCTCGCGGCCGACGATCACCGCCGCCCAGAACGCCATCCACGGCGTCGGGTGGCCCTGCACGATCAGGAACAGTGCCACTGCCACCATCAGCTTGTCCGCGACCGGGTCGAGGAAGGCGCCGAAGGCCGACTCCAGCTGGTAACGGCGTGCGATCCAGCCGTCGAGCCAGTCGGTGATCGCGGCCAGGCCGAAGATCGCCGCCGAAGCGAAGTTGGTCCAGGTGTAGGGCAGGTAGAACACCAGCACCAGCACCGGGATCATCACGATCCGCAACAACGTCAGCCAGGTGGGCAGGGTCAACTTCATGCTTGCGTGCTTCTCTCTCTACTCGGCCGCATCAGGCGTGGCCAACCCGTGCAGGTTAGCGTAGATACGTGCCGCGAGGGCGTCATTGATGCCTTCCACCTTGGCGATTTCCGCTTCGCCAGCGGCTTTCAGGCCCACAAGACCGCCGAAATGCTTGAGCAGGCTGGCGCGGCGGCGCGGCCCGATGCCGGGGATATCCTCCAGCTTGCTGGTCATCCGCGCCTTCTGGCGGCGCCCCCTGTGGCCGGTGATGGCAAAGCGATGCGCCTCGTCGCGCACCTGCTGGATGAACTGCAGCGCCGGGTTGGCCGCGCCCGGGCGCAGCTCGCGGCCATCGGGCATCACCAGCGCTTCGTGGCCGGCGCGGCGCTCAACGCCTTTGGCCACGCCCACCAGCAGCACGCCTTCCACGCCCAGGTCGGCCAGCGCGGCCTGCGCCTGCGCCAGCTGACCGGCACCACCGTCGATCAGCAGTACGTCCGGCAGCACGCCCTGCTCTTCCACCGCACGGCGGAAGCGCCGATCGATGGCCTGGCGCATCGCGGCGTAGTCGTCGCCCGGCTCGATGCCGCTGATGTTGAAGCGGCGGTACTGCGCGCGTACCGGACCGGCGGCGTCGAACACCACGCACGAGGCCACAGTGGCCTCGCCCAGCGTATGGCTGATATCGAAGCACTCGACCCGCTTGACCGGCTCGGCCAGGCCCAGCATCTCGCGCAGTGCATCGCTGCGCGCATGCTGCGCATTGCGGCTGTTGAGTTCAGTGGCCAGGGTCAGCTGCGCGTTGCGGCTGGCCAGCTCCACATAGCCGGCGCGCTCGCCGCGCACGTTCCACTTCAGCTGCACCTTGCGCTCGGCCGAGGCCGACAGCGCCGCGACCAGCAGGTCGGCATCGGGAATCTCGCGATCCAGCAGGATCTCGCGCGGCGGCTCGAATTCGATGTAGTACTGCGAGACGAACGCGGCCAGCACTTCCTCCGGACTCTCCTCGCCGTTGGTACGCGGGAAGAACGGGCGGGTGCCGAGGTTGCGGCCATCGCGGAAAGCCAGCAGCAGCACGCAGGCCTGCGAACCCTGCATGGCCACCGCCAGCACGTCCAGGTCGGCGGCGCGGCCGTCCACGTACTGGCGCGTCTGCATGCTGCGCAGCGAGGAGATCAGGTCGCGCAGTCGCGCGGCCTGCTCGAACTCCAGGGCCTCGCTGGCGGCCTGCATCTGCTCGCCCAGCTCGCGGGTCAGCTCGTCGCTCTTGCCTTCCAGGAACAGCGCAGCACGGCGCACCGATTCGGCGTAGTCCGCGGCCGGCACCAGCTCCACGCAGGGCGCGCTGCAGCGGCCGATCTGGTATTGCAGGCACGGCCGCGAGCGGTTGCGGAACACGCTGTCCTCGCAACTGCGCAGCTTGAACAGCTTGTGCATCAGGTTCAGCGTTTCGCGCACTGCGGTCACGCCCGGATACGGCCCGAAATAGCGGCCGGGAATGGCGCGCGGGCCACGATGCAGGGCGATGCGCGGCCAGTCCTCGCGGGTCAGCAGCACATGCGGGTAGGTCTTGTCGTCGCGCAGCGAGACGTTGTAGCGCGGCGACAGCGACTTGATCAGCTGATTCTCCAGCAGCAACGCCTCGGCTTCCGAGCGCGTCACGGTCACGTCCATGCGCGTGATCTGCGAGATCATCGACATGATCCGCGCGTTCTTCGGGCTGCCGTTGAAATAGCTGCCGACGCGGTTGCGCAGCGCGCGCGCCTTGCCCACGTACAGCAGGGTGTCGTCGGCCGCGTACATGCGGTACACGCCGGGGGCGGTGCTGAGCTGGGCCGCGAAGGCCTTGCCGTCGAAGGCCGGGGCGGGAACGTCGGTCATTCGCTGATCGGGACTTCGCTGAGCACGCCGCTGTCGGGGTCGAATCGCAGCACGGCATGGGCGTCGGTCTCGGCGATCCACACCGCACCTGCGCCCACGGCCAGGCCAGCCGGGCCGTGCAGGCGGCGCGGCAGCGGCTGGGTGGTCAGTTCACCGCCGCCCAGGCGCAGCGTGCGCAGGCGACCGTTGCCGGTGTCGGCGATCCACAGCAGCGGGGCGTCCGCGCCCAGTGCGATCGCCTGCGGGAACTGCAGGCTGGCCTGCGCGCGCGGGCCGTCTTCACTGCCGAAGCGCCACGGCCCCTGCCCGACCAGTGTCTGCACCAGGTCACCACGCAGTTGCAGTGCACGGATCGAGGATCCCAACGCATCGGCGACGTACAGCACCTGCTGCACCACGGCCAGCGCGGTCGGTTGCGCGAAGGCAGCCAGATGACCACTGCCATCACGCTCGTCGATGGAACCACTGCCGGCGCGCCATTGCAGGCTGCGCTGGCCCAGGTGGTAGCTCCAGATGCGGTTGTCGCCGGCCATTGCGATGTGCAGCTGGTTGTCGGCGATGGCCAGGCCAACCGGATGGTCCAGCGAGACCTGCCGCGCCTGCGCCACCGGGCCCTCCACCGGCGCGCCGGGTCGCCCGTTGCCGCACAGCGTGTCGACGATGCCGGTCAGCAGATTGATGCGGCGCACGGCATGGTTGCCGGTATCGGCGACGTACAGCGAATCGCGCTCCAGCACCAGCGCCTGCGGGCGGTGGAACGCCGCTTCGGCGAGATTGCCATCCATGAAATCGGCGGTGCCGAGGCCGAACTGACGCAGGATGCGGCCGCCATGGCTGCATTCAAGAATGCGGTGATGACCGCTGTCGGCGATGTACAGACGTTCGGTGCTGACCGCCAGCCCCTGCGGGAAGCGCAGGGCCTGGCGCGGTTCCGGATGCAGTTCGCTGCCGCCACGCGGCGGCGCCGAAGGTGCGCCCTGGCACAGCGCGTTCAAGGCGCGCTCCAGTTCACCGGGCGCGCCCTGCCCGACCAGCCGTTGCTGTTCACGGCCCTGCGCGTCCAGCAGCACCATGGTCGGCCAGGCGGTGACGCCGAAGCGGCGCCAGCCATCCCAGTCGGCATCGAGCAGCACGGGCATGGTCAGGCCCTGACGGCGCAGCAGCTTCAGTGCGGCCGTGGCATCGCGTTCGAAATCAAAACGCGGCACCTGCAGCACCAGCGGCTGCAGCTTGCCCGGGTGGCGCGACAGCCATTGGCCGAACTCGGCCAGGCGTTGCGCACTCCAGGCGGAGGCCGCATTGACGAACAGCAGCGCGACCGGCCGGCCGCGCAGTTCGGTCAGGGTGCAGGGGGTGGCATTGAGCCAGGTGGCGAATTCGGGCAGGTCCGGGACGGGCTGGACGTTCATGACCTGATTATGCCGGAGTCGGCGTCATGCAACAGTCGTGCCACCGCACGTTTTGCAGCATCGTCGACCAGCGACCAGACCTGTTCGAAATGATCGCTGCCGCCGGTGTAGGGATCAGGGATGGCTACCCGCCCCTGCCCGCCGGTCCAGGGCAGATACAACGCCAGCCGTTCACGCTGGGCCGCCGTCGCCAGGCGCCCGGCATCACGCAGGTTGGCCTCGTCGGCACACAGGATCCAGTCGAAACGTTCGAAATCCACGGCCTGCAGCTGGCGTGCGCGCAGGCCGCCGATGTCCACGCCGTGCCCGGCCGCGCAGGCGATCGCGCGGCGGTCCGGCGGCTCGCCCACGTGCCAGTCGCCCGTGCCGGCCGAATCGACCTGCACCCGCCCGGCCAGCGGCGAGGCATCCAGGCGTGCGCGCAGCGCGCCTTCGGCCATCGGCGAACGGCAGATGTTGCCGAGGCAGACGACCAGCAGCCTCATCGCGCGGCCATCGCCTGCAGCAGCCCCTCGGCGCGCTCCAGGTCCTCGGGCGTATCGATGCCCGGTGGGAACGGCTCGGGCGAGATCGCCACGCTGATCGGGTAGCCCGCTTCCAGCACGCGCAGCTGCTCCAGCGATTCGACCTGCTCCAGCTGGCCCGGCGGCATCGCCGCGAACCGCTGCAGGAAGCCGGCGCGATAGCCATAGATGCCGATGTGGCGCAGCCAGTGATGGCCGTCCGGCAGCGTGTCGCGGCTGCGTGCGAAGCCGTCGCGGTGCCAGGCGATCGGCGCGCGGCTGAAGTACATCGCCTCGTTGCGCACGTTGCGCACCAGCTTCACGACGTTCGGGTCGAACAGGGTGTGCGCGTCCTCGACGGTCGTGGCGAGAGTCGACATCGGCGCAGTGCCAGCGACCAGCGCATCGGCCACCGCGCGGATGCCGGTCGCCGGCGCGAACGGTTCGTCGCCCTGCAGGTTGACCACCACCGTGTCATCGGCCCAGCCGGCAATGCGTGCGCACTCGGCCAGGCGATCGGTGCCCGAGGCATGCGTGGTCGCGGTCATCGCCACCTTCACCTCGGCCAACCCGGACAGCGCATCGGAAATGCGTTGGTCGTCGGTCGCCACCCAGACCTCGCGGGCACCGGCCTGCAGCGCGCGGCGCGCCACATGCAGCACCAGCGGCTCACCGCCCAGCGGGCGCAGCGGCTTGCCCGGCAGCCGCGAGGCGGCAAAGCGGGCCGGAATGGCGACGACGAATTCGGTCATGCGGGCGGTTCTCGGCAGGCTCGTTACAACGGGAATGCGGCCAGCGGCGCGTGAATGCAAGCGCCGCCGCGCCACTCAGTTCGGTCGCAGCTTGTCCAGGCGATCGGTCAACGCCACCCAGAACGCGGCGGGCAACTCGGCGCGCAGCGGAACCGCGTAGTGCCAGTCGTTGCCGAACGCCCGGCATTTCACCGCATCCTTTTCGGTCATCAGTACCGGCAACTGGCTGCCGAAGGACAGATCCTGCGGCTGGTAGGCCTGGTGGTCGGCGAACGCATGCGGCACCACGCCGATCCCGCGCGCGCGCAGCATGTCGAAGAAGCGCTGTGGATGGGCGATGCCGGCCACCGCGTGCACGCGCTGGCCCTTGAAGTACGCCAGCGGGCGCGCGCGGCCACCGGCCAGCGGCTGCGCACTGTCGATGTACAGGGACATTGGCCACTGGCCGAAGCCACAGGCCTGTGCCGCGGTCTCCTCATCGGCCTGGCCGAGGTTGACCACGCGGAAATCGCACTCGCTCGCGCGGCTGACCGGCTCGCGCAACGGCCCGGCCGGGATCATCCGGCCATTGCCATAGCGACGCTGGGCATCGACCACTTCGATCTCGATGTCGCGCGCCAGCCGGTAGTGCTGCAAACCGTCGTCGCAGACGATTACATCGCAGCCGGCCTCGATCAGCGCCTTGCCGGCGGCGACACGGTCACGGTCCACGCGCACCGGCACGCCGGTCTTCCAAGCGATCAGCACCGGTTCGTCACCGCCCTTCGCGGTTGGCGTATCGGCCTGCACCCACAGCGGCTTGTCGGCGTCTTCGCGACCATAGCCGCGGCTGGCCACGCCCGGCTTCCAGCCGGCCGCGCGCAGGCGCTCGACCAGGGCAATCGTCAGCGGCGTCTTGCCGGTACCACCGGCGGTGATGTTGCCGACCACGATGACCGGCACCGGCAGCGAGTGGCGCTTGCGCCAGCCACGCCGATAGGCGCGCCGGCGCATTGCGGTGACACCTGCGTACAGCGGCGCCAGCAGGCGCATCGCCCACGGAACCGGGGTGCCGTCATACCAGTACGGCGGGGTCTGGGTGCCCTTGCCGGCCATCAGTCCTGCCTTTCGCGGAACTGCATGCTGTGCAGATGCTGGTACAGGCCGCCCAGTTCGAGCAGCTCTTTGTGCGTGCCGCGTTCAACGATGCGGCCATGATCCATGACCAGTACCTGGTCGGCATGCTCGATGGTCGACAGCCGGTGCGCGATGACCAGCGTGGTGCGTTCGGGCATCAGGCGCTGCAGCGCGTCCTGCACCAGGCGCTCGGATTCGTTGTCCAGCGCCGCAGTGGCTTCGTCGAGGATCAGGATCGGGGCGTCGCGCAGGATCGCGCGGGCAATCGCCAGGCGCTGGCGCTGGCCACCGGACAGCAGCGCGCCATTCTCGCCCACCGGGGTCTGCAGCTGCTGCGGCATGCGTGCGATGAACTCCCACGCGTTGGCGGCCTCGGCCGCCGCGCGGATCTGCTCGTCGGTCGCTTCCATGCCATAGGCGATGTTGGCAGCGATGGTGTCATCGAACAGCATGACCTTCTGCCCGACCATTGCCACCTGCCGGCGCAGGTCGGCCAGCGGGTAGTCGTCCAGTGCCACGCCGTCGAGGGTGATGACACCGCCGCTGGGCTCGTAGAAGCGTGGCACCAGCCGGATCAGGCTGGTCTTGCCACTGCCGGAACGGCCGACAATGGCCGTCACCGTGCCTGGCTTGGCAACGAAGCTGATGTCATCCAGGGCGATGCCGCTGTCCTCGCGGTAACGCAGCATGACGTGGTCGAACGCCAGTTCGCCCCGCACGCGCTGCACGTGTCGCTGCCCCTGGTCGCGCTCCACTGGCATGTCGAGAATGCCGAACAGGCGCTCGGCAGCAGAGACACCGCGCGAAATCGACGTCTGTACGCTGGTCAGGCGGCGCAGCGATGGAATGATGGCCATCATCGATGTCATCAGGCCCATGAACTGGCCGGCATTGAGCCGGCCCGCCAGGGCCTCGCGGGTCGATACCCAGACGATCACCGCCAGCGCCAGTGCGGCCAGGAACTGCACCACGCTGGAGGCGGCGGCGCGGGTGACCTCGACCTTCATGTTCAGCGCCAGCATGCGGTTGGCCAGGCGCGAGTAGCGCGAGATCTCATGCTGCTGGGTGCCGTGCACCTTCACTTCCTGCTGCGCGGCCAGCGACTGCTCGGCAGTCTGCGCCATGGTGCCCATGCCGTCCTGGATGCCGCGGCTGATTCGCCGGTAGCGCTTGCCCACGTAGGACACGATGCCACCGATCAGCGGCACCACCAGCAGCATTGCCAAGGTCACCTTGACGCTCATCTGCAGCATCACCGCCAGCATCGCGATGATGGTGAGGGTGTCGGCCACCACGGTCTTCAGCGCGTCGGCGCTGGCCTGGGTGACCTGCTCGGTATCGAAGTTCAGGCGGCTGACCATCACCGGCGTCGCTTCGGTATCGAAGTGCGACGACGGCAGGTGCAGGTACTTCTGCAGCACCTGCTCTCGCAGGTCGCGGACCACGCTGCGGCCAGTCTTGGCCAGCGTGTAGTCACTGACCCAGGTGGCCACGCTACGCATCAGGAACAGGCCGAGGATGGTCAGCGGCAGCACCACGGCCGCGCGCGGCTGCGGGTCGACGAAACCTTCGTTGACCAGCGGCTCCATCAGCTTGGTGAAGTGGTAGCCGGCCAGGGCCTCGACCACCATGGCGATGACCGCGCCCACCATGAACACCCAGTAGGTGCGGGTGTAGCCCAGCAGACGTTTGTAGATCGGCCACACCGGCGCGTGATGGGAACTCATGGACGCACCTCTGGCGCAGTTGCAATGGCGATACGACGGAAACCGAGTTGACCGAGCGCGTCCTGCGCGGTCACCACGGCCTGGTAGGGAGTGCGTGCGTCGGCGCGCAGCAGCACGGGCTGGCTGCGGTCACTGCCGGCCACGGACGCGATGGTCTGCTTGACCGACTCGACGTCGCTGCGCAGCACTTCCTGGTCATTGATGAAATAGCGGCCTTCGGCGTTGATCAGCACGCTGAGCGAACGCGGCGGCTCGTTGTTGGGCTGCTGGCTGGCGGTAGGCAGCTGCACCTGCAGCGTCGAGCGCGCATCGAAGGTGGTGGTGACCACGAAGAAGATGATCAGCACCAGGATGACGTCGATCAGCGGGACCAGATCGATATGCGGTTCATCCTGGGAGCGGTCATTGCCGATACGCATCGATCAGGCCTTCGCCGCAGCGGCGTTGGCCGGTCGCGCCGGCGCGACCGGGTTCATCACCCCGGGGCGACCGTCGAGCGTGTCCAGCAGGGCACTGGCTTCCTGCTCCATTTCCACCACGTAGCCGTGGATGCGGCCCTTGAAGTAGCGATGGAACATCAGTGCCGGAATGGCCACGATCATGCCCGTGGCGGTGCACACCAGCGCCTTGCCGATACCGCCGGCCAGCTGGTTCACGTCGCCCACCCCATGGTCGAGGATGCCCAGGAACATCTGGATCATGCCGATCACCGTGCCCAGCAGGCCCAGCAGCGGGCCGGCCGAGGCAATGGTGCCCAGCGCGTTGAGGAAACGTTCCATGCGGTGCACCAGGTGGCGGCCGGTGTCCTCGATGCGCTCGCGGATCTGGTCGCGCGGACGATTGCGGGCTTCCAGCGCGGCCGCCAGCAATGCGCCCAGCGGCGAGTTGGCACGCAGGGTCTGCAGGTGCGCCGGGTCAAGCTTGCCGCGTGCGGCCCAGTTGCGCACTTCCTGGCCGAGGCCGGGCGGCAGCACTTCAGTCCGCCGCAGGGACCAGAAACGCTCCAGGATGATCGCCAAAGCCAGTACGCCCAACAGCAGCAGCGGCACCATCGGCCAGCCACCGGCCTTGACCAGTTCCCACACGTTTCAACCCTCCGGCCCAACGGCCGCTTGTTTGATCGGCGATAGGATAACAGCCGACCGCGCCCGCCCAGCGGCATCCCACCACCGGGATGCATGGATACGCTGTTCACGCAGCTGCAGCCCTTGTGCGCCAAGCCATACGCGGATCGCCCCGGACTCCGCAGTGGACACCACCTCGGCTCCCTGCGCCTGCCAGCGCCGGACCACGTCCCGGCGCGGGTGGCCGAAGCGGTTCTGGTGCCCGGCCGAAACCAGCGCCAGCCGGGCTGACACCGCCGCCACCCAGGGCGCGCTGGAGCTGCCGCCGCTGCCATGGTGCGGCACCAGCACCACATCCGCCTTCAGCGCCGCCGGAGACGCCCGCAGCAGCGCCTGTTCGGCCGGGCGGCCGATGTCCCCTGGCAACAGGACCCCACCATACGCGCTGGCCACGCGCAGCACGCAGCTGTCCTCGTTTTCAGCCCGCTGGCTGCCTGCATCCGGGTGCAGCACCTGGAAGTCGACGCCGTCCCAGCGCCAGCGCAGGCCGCGTTGGCAGCGCCCGGCCCCGGCGATCGTGCTGCCCGGCGGCGCCAACAGGGGCAGCTCCGGCAACTGAAGGCGCAGGCTCGGCAGGTTGCCGGCATGATCGAGATCGTCGTGACTGATCAGCACGCGGTCGGGCCGTGCCTGCCCCAGCGCCCGCAATGACGGAACCAGGACCCGCTCGCTGCCCTCACCTCCGATCGGCGGCCCCACGTCGTACCAGAGCGCATGCCGCGCGGTACGCAGCAATACCGCCGTGCCCTGCCCGACGTCATGCACCAGCAGCTCCAGCTCTCCCTCGGCCGGCCGCTCGCGCAACGGCCACAGCAGCGGCAGGCACAGCAGGAGGCCAGCCAGCCCGCCCCCGGCACCGCGTGGCAGCAGCCACCAGAACACGCCCAGCAGCGCCGCCGGCACTGCCCAGGCCGGTGCCTCGGCCAACCACCACATCGCCTGTGGATGCGCCGCCAGTGGCTGCAGGGCCTGCCAGCTGGTTTCGAACAACCACGCCGCTGCGCGCCACGCCCAGCGCCCGGCGCCGTCATGCAGCACCTGCAGGGCGGTGCCGAGCAGCGACAAGGGCACCACCAGCAATGTCCACCACGGGATGACCGGCAGGTTCACCAGCGGCCCCAGCCAGGCGGTGCCACCGAACAAGGCGATGCCCAGCGGCAACAGGCCGACGCTGGCCACCCCTTGTGCGGCCAGGAACCCGCGCAGGTTGGCGACCACCCCACGCGGACGTCCCTGCGGCAGGCACCAGACCAGCCACAGGACGCCGCCGAAGCTGAGCCAGAAGCCCGCGGACAGCACTGACAGGGGCGCCGGCAGCAGCAGCGCCAGCGCCGCCAGTGCAAGCCCCTGCACGAGACCCAGTGGGCGCCGCCCGCTACGCGCCAGCGCCACCAGCCCGATCATCAGTGCAGTGCGCACGGTCGGCAATTCACCGCCGGCCAGCACCGCATAGCCCGCTGCGGACAGGGCCGCGGCGCAGGCCGCCGCCTGGGGGCGTGGCCAATGCCGGGCCAGCAGCGGGCACAGCCACCACAGCCCTCGACACAGCAACGCCCCCAGCCCGGCCACCACCCCGACATGGAATCCGGAAATGGCCACCAGATGGGTCAGGCCCAGCGCCCGCAGCTGATCCCAATCGGCGTCGGACAGGCCACGCGTATCGCCCAGGGCAAGTGCCTGCACGAAGCGCGCGGCTGGATGGGCCACCTGCGCGGCGATGGCGGCGCTGGTGCGTTCACGCCATGCCGGCAGGCCATGCGCGGCCTGAAGCTCGCGCGCGCTGGCCGGCGCCCGCACCGTGCCGTTGCCGGACACGCCGCGCAGCAGCGCGTGGCGTTCACCGTCGAAACCACCGGGATTGATCCGCGAACGCGGCGCCCGCACGCGCAAGGCCAGATGCCACTGCGCGCCGGCCAGGACCTGATGGCGCCCACGCCCGGCGTCGGTGGCGTCAGCGGCACGCCAGGCATCGTTCCAGGTGACCTGCAGGCGCTTGCCGCGCAGCGATGGCAGTTCGCTGCTCTCGCTGACCTGCAGCAGGAAGCGGGTGTGCGCGGCTCCATGGTCCGGCAGATCGATGACCCGTCCACTGACCACCACATCCCGTGCTGGCTGGCCTGGCGGCAGCTGTTCCTGCATTGCCCAGTGCCCGTGCAGCGCCGTCCATCCGGCACCGAACAGCACGACCGCGGGCAGGCGCCCCCGCCAACGCAGGCCCCACCCCGCCATGCCAAGCACGATCATCACCGTGCAGACCCACAGCGGCGGCAGCCGCGGCAGCTGCACGCAGGCCAGCGCCCCCAGTGTCAGCGCCGCAGCGGCGCCACTGCCCAGCAAGGGAGACGGGGAAAGCTGGACGGCCATGGGTCCAGCCTGCCGCTACCGGCGGCAGCTTGCCTATCGGGACTTTCCCCGCAAACGCGTCAGCGCCGGACGCTACCGCGATGGAAATTGACCCGGAAGCTTGCGCCGCCTCCCGCAGCCTCACCGACACTGACCGAGCCACCGTGGTGCTGCACGATCTCCTTCACCAGGTGCAGGCCCAGGCCACTGCCGCTGCCCGCCGCGCGCAGGCGATGGAACGGCTCGAAGATCGCCTCGCGGTCGCTCACTGGAATGCCCGCACCCTGATCGCTGACCTCCAGCAAGCCGCGCGCATCCAACCGCACGCAGATGGTGCCACGGCCACCACCATGCACGATCGCGTTGTGCACCAGGTTGGCAATCACCCGCCCCAGCGCCAGACTGTCGCCGTGGATCCACACCGGCGATTCCGGCGCGTCCACTTCGAATCCATAGCCGGCGCCCACCACCAACGGCGCCAGGTCCGCGGCTGCCTCACGCACCAGCAGGGCCAGGTCCAGCCGCTGCAATGCGCCGACATTGCGGTCGAGGCGCTGCAGATCAAGCAGGTGCTCGGCAACATTGCCCAGCCGCGCCACATCGGTCAGCAACTGCGATTTCAGCTCGCCCTGCGGCAGCTGAGACAGTCGCGCCTGCACCACGGCGATCGGCACGCGCAATTCGTGCGCCGCGTCGGCGAGGAACTTGTCGCGCGCTGCATAGCCCTGCTGCACCTTGTCGATGGCATCGTTGAAGGCTTCCACCAGCGGCGCCACTTCCGTGGAGACCAGCCGCGCATCCAGCCGCGCACCGGGCTGGCCGATATCCAGTTCCTTGGCCTGCTGCGCAGAACGGCGCACGCCGCGCATGGCACGGTGGATCACGGTCGGCATCACAAGCAGGGTGACCACGATCAGTGGCAGGAAGAACCACAGGCCGATCAGGCGCAGCACCATCAGCGCGCCATCCAGCAGCCCGCCCTTGGGCGCGCCACCGACCATCACGGTGATGCGGCGCCCGTCCTCGTTGCGGATCATCACCCGCGCCACGTCCAGATAGGGGGGCACCAGCGAGCCCAGTTCCGTGGCGCCCACGGTCGGCAGCCGCGCGAGCATCGGCGCGTGGATGGCTGGGATGGTGCCGCGCTCGAGCCACATGCCCTTGTCATCCACCGCGGCGAACCAGAGATTGCCCCCGGCGTTGGCATCGAGCTTGTCCCAGCGCGCCTGGTCCAGCACCAGGCGCCCGCCTTCGCTGTGCACCGCCTTGGCCACCGCCTCGGCAACGAACATGTCCATGCCCCAGGAGTCCTTGTCACCCCAGGTCAGGATCAATGCGACCACCGCGAACAGTACGGTGAAGGCCTGCGCCAGGAAGAGGCGCCAAGCCAGGCCAAGGGTGATCGAACGGATCGGACGGGCCATCTCAGGCCTCCGCCAGCAGGTAGCCGACGCCGCGGATCACGTGGATCTCCACCCCCGCCCCGGCCTGCTGCAGCGCTTTGCGCAGCTTGGAGATATGCGCATCGAGCGCATTGGATTGGATCTCATCATCGAACCCGTACACTGCAGCCTCCAGGGCACTGCGGGTAACCGTGCGGCCCTGCCGCATCGCCAACGCCTGCAGCACCAGCACCTGCCGACGTGGCAATGCCAGGGGCTGGCCCTCCACCTGTGCCTGCAGCGATTCGAAATCGAACTCGAGCCGCCCCAGCCGCAGGCTCGGCGTCACCATCGCCGAAGGCCTGCGCGATACCGCGCGGATGCGTGCCATCAGTTCCTCGATCGCCACCGGCTTGACCAGATAGTCATCGGCACCGACGTCCAGGCCTTCGACCTTGTCCGACAGCGTCCCCTTGGCGGTGAGCATGATCACCGCCAGGTTCGGCCGCAGCGCACGCGCCGTCGCGACGAATCCGGCGCCATCGCCATCGGGCAGCTGGCGATCGAGCAGCAGCAGCTGGTGCACCGGTTCGCGCAAGGCGAGCGCGGCCTCGGCCAGGCTGCCGACCACATCGGCGACCACGCCCTGCCGCTCCAGGCCCGATTGCAGGGCGCGGGACAGATCAGGATCGTCTTCGACCAGGAGGATGCGCATCAGGGACTCGTCAACCGGAAACGCTGCCGATCATAGTGCCTGGCGCCGTGATTTTGCGCCCATGCATGCCGAACGCGCGGGCGCAATGTTCTGACAATGTTGCCCCGTCACCATGCGCAGCCATCCCCTGCAACGTGGCTGATCGATGCCGTCGCTGTCCCCGCACCTGCTGCGCCCGCTACTGCTCACCACGGCCCTCGGCGTGCCGTTGCTCGCCCACGCTGCCGGGCAGAACCCCGGCGTGCAGGCCGGCATCAGCGCTGGCGCGACCTCCGGTGCGTACGCGCACTATGACGTCAAACCGCTGGTGGTACCGGCCATCGCCTGGCAGGGCGAGCGCTTCTTCGCCAGCCCCGGTTCACTTGGCATGTACCTCTACAAGGATCAGGGGTGGCGGCTGTCGGCGGCGGTCACGCCCTACACCCTGCGCTTCAAGACCGGCGACGTGAATGATGCTCAGCTGCGCCGCCTGCACAGCCGGCAGATGTCGGCCATGGCGGGCATCAACGGTGAGTACAGTGCCGACTGGGGCATGGTCGAGGCCAGCGTGATGCGGGACGTGACCGGCCATGGCGGTGGTATCGAGTCGCGCCTGCATTACAGCCATCCGATCCAGGCAGGCCGCTTCACCTGGGTGCCGCGGGTGGGTGTCGTGCATTCCAGTGCACGGCTGCTCGACTACTACTACGGCATCAGTGACGAAGAGGCACTGCGCTCAGGCCTTGCCAGCTACCGTCCGGGTAGTGCCACCTCACCGAGTCTGCAGATCGCGGTCAGCACGCCACTGGGCATGAAGTGGCGCGCGACCGGCGTGGTGGCCAACCAGTGGTTCGGCGATGCAGTGAAGGACAGCCCGATGGCACGACGCGGCACGCAGACCTCGGCCTTCATTTCCCTGATGCGCTCGTTCTGAACGAGCGCCCCCGCTACGGACAAGGACCCCCATGGCCTCCGTCTTCCCCACCGCAGACGCTCACGCGATCCTGCGTGCACCGGACCTGGACAGCGCAGAACGCGCCTATCTGGGACTGATGCCCGACCTTGAACATGTGAATGCACTGGCCCGCCGTGCAGTGGGCCTGTCACGCGTTGCCGACGCGGCACGCGGCTATGCGTTGTCGATGACTCTGGTCGGACTGCGCCTGCAGGAGCTGGAGATGGGCGAGCCAACGGCCAGGGAACATCGCCAGGCCACCCTGCGCAGCCTGCGCCAGGCCTTCAGCGCCTGACAGCACCCGCACAGGCACTGCCGCCGCACCAGCGGCAGCGGGAGCCATCGGGTCAGCAGGTCCCGCCACCCGGCAGGCCGGGCGCGGCAGCGTCGTTCAGCGCAGCGTGGTCCACGCCAGCAGCGCGCTCAGGATTGCGACCCAGATCACTGCCTTGAACGTGCCTTCCAGCATGTTGCCGCCGAACAGGCGTTCCAGGAGCGGATTGGGCCTGGACACCGGGACGTGATCACTCATGCGGCAGTTCCTTGCAGTAATTGCGCAGTTGCGCAGTAGCGCCGAGTCTACGCCTGCGCGGCCCGGATTCATCGCCATCTGCCTGCCTTTGGCGGCCCAATCCCCGCCTTCGTCGCAGGCCGGCTGCGGTGCCCGGCCGACCATGCCAGTCTGCACGCACTTTCCCGCTGGAGCACCGTGCCATGCCGATGCTTGCCCTGATCCTGCTGTTCTCCAGCCTGTTCGGCGACGGCTGCGGGCCCACCGAGGATGCCCTGCGCAGCCAGATCCTGCGCAACGAAGATCGGCAGGCCATGCATGAAGCGCAGCCCCTTCAGCTCTATCACCTGCGCCAGGACCGCGTGCTGCGGCTGGGCAGCCAGCAATCGCCAGACGACACTGGCGCCAGCCCTCATCCTGCGCTGGCCCGGGTAGGTGTGGCGCAGCTGTGGGAACGCGTCGACGGCCACTGGCGCATCCAGCGTTCGATCAGCATTACCCACTGATTTCATGCCACTGAACCGGCACGGATGCAGCTTCGCGGGAACGCCAGGCTCCCCGGAACGAAAAAAGCCGGCCCCGGGGCCGGCTTTCATCGTTTCCACCACTTCACCGGCAACGCCGGGAGCAGGTGGTGGGCGGTACAGGGTTCGAACCTGTGACCCCTACCATGTCAAGGTAGTGCTCTACCGCTGAGCTAACCGCCCATCTTGTTCTTGCCGCCCGAAGGCTGGCCTTGTTACGTAAAAACCCGGCGCCAGGGCCGGGCTTTGCAGTTCACGACAGCCCTCTTCCGAGGACTTCGTGGTGGGCGGTACAGGGTTCGAACCTGTGACCCCTACCATGTCAAGGTAGTGCTCTACCGCTGAGCTAACCGCCCGTTTTGCTTCTGCATTTCCGCGATTGCGTCGGTGCAGGCCGCGTATATTACGGATGCGGGCCGTGAAGCGCAACACTTTTGTGAAGATGATGCTGCACTGCCACGTTCAGCCCAGGCTGGCTTCCTTCAGCTGCCGGATCTGGTCACGCACCCGTGCGGCATCTTCGAATTCCAGGTCCTTGGCGTGCTGGTACATCTGTTGTTCCAGCGCCTTGAGACGGGTCGCCAGCTGCGCCGGAGACAGCGAACGATAGTCGGCCGCTTCTTCGGCCACACTCGCCCGGCCCTTGCCCTTACCCTTCTTGGCTTCCTTCTCGGCGGCATCCGAACGCGCGCCTTCGAGGACATCGACGATCGGGCGCGCCACCGAGCGCGGCACGATGCCATGTTCTTCGTTGTACTCGACCTGCTTGGCACGGCGCCGGTCGGTCTCATCGATCGCCGCCTGCATCGAGCGGGTGATCTTGTCGGCGTACAGGATCGCCTTGCCGCGCACGTTGCGTGCGGCGCGGCCGATGGTCTGGATCAGCGAGCCGGTGGAGCGCAGGAAGCCTTCCTTGTCGGCATCGAGGATCGCCACCAGCGATACCTCGGGCATGTCCAGGCCTTCGCGCAGCAGGTTGATGCCGACCAGCACGTCGAACTTGCCCAGGCGCAGGTCGCGGATGATCTCCACGCGCTCGACCGTATCCACGTCCGAGTGCAGGTAGCGCACGCGGATACCGTGTTCGGTGAGGTACTCGGTGAGGTTTTCAGCCATGCGCTTGGTCAGCGTGGTGACCAGCACGCGGTCGCCCGCCTTGATGCGCGCGTTGGCCTCGCTCATCAGGTCATCGACCTGGGTACCGACCGGCCGGATCTCCACCACCGGGTCGATCAGGCCGGTTGGGCGCACCACCAGTTCGGTGATCTCGTCACCGGCTTCACGCAGTTCATAGGGCCCGGGCGTGGCCGACACGTAGATGCTGCGCGGGCAGCGCTCCTCCCATTCCTCGAAGCGCAGCGGGCGGTTGTCCAGCGCCGACGGCAGGCGGAAACCGAACTCAACCAGGGTTTCCTTGCGCGAGCGGTCACCCTTGAACATGGCGCCGATCTGCGGAATGGTCACATGCGATTCGTCGATCACCAGCAGCGCATCCGGCGGCAGGTAGTCGAACAGGGTCGGTGGCGGCTCGCCGGCATTCTTGCCGGTCAGGTGCCGGGAGTAGTTCTCGATGCCGTTGCAGTAACCGACCTCGGCCATCATTTCCAGGTCGAACTGCGTGCGCTGCGCCAGGCGCTGCGCCTCCACCAGCTTGTTCTGCGCGTAGAGCTGCTCGAGCCGCTCCTTCAGCTCTACCTTGATCGTCTCGATCGCCGCCAGCACGCGCTCGCGCGTGGTCGCATAGTGGGTCTTCGGGTAGACCGTGAAGCGCTGCATGTTGCGCAGCGTCTCGCCGGTGAGCGGATCGAACAGGGCGATCTTCTCGACCTCGCCATCGAACAGTTCGAGGCGCAGTGCTTCGCTGTCCGACTCGGCCGGGAACACGTCGATCACTTCGCCGCGCACGCGGAAGGTACCGCGCTGCAGCTCGTACTCATTGCGCGTGTACTGCAGCTGGGTCAGGTGGTTGATCAGGTCGCGCTGGTCGATGCGCTCGCCCTTGGACAGGATCAGGCGCAGTGAAAGGTAGTCTTCCGGCGCACCCAGGCCATAGATCGCGGACACCGTGGCCACCACGATCGCGTCCGGGCGCGACAGCAGGGTCTTGGTCGCGGCCAGCCGCATCTGCTCGATGTGTTCGTTGATCGAACTGTCCTTCTCGATGAAGGTGTCCGACGACGGCACGTAGGCTTCGGGCTGGTAGTAGTCGTAATAGCTGACGAAGTACTCCACCGCGTTGTGCGGGAAGAACGCCTTGAACTCGCCATACAGCTGCGCCGCCAGCGTCTTGTTCGGTGCCATGATCAGCGTCGGCTTCTGAACGTTCTGGATGACGTTGGCGATGGTGTAAGTCTTGCCCGAGCCGGTCACGCCCAGCAGGGTCTGCTTGGCGATGCCGGCCTCGAAGTTGCTGGTCAGCTTCGCGATGGCGTTGGGCTGGTCGCCCGCCGGCGAATACGGCGAGACAAGTTCAAAACTGTCGCTCATGGTGTTGCCAGTTCCCGGGAAGGGGCAGTATACGGGGCGAGGGGTGACGGCCGGCTGAGGGGTTGCCGGGCAGGACGCTACGGGGTTTCCCGATGGCGGCCGCACAGCCGGGCGCGGAGGCTGGATGCATGCGCACTGCCCAAGCCCCCTGCCCGCTCGGCCCCCGCTCTGCGCGGGGCGTGCACCTGACCGAACTGCTGGTGGTCATCACTGTGCTGGCGGTGCTGCTGGCCGCGTCCTGGCCGGCGCTGCAGCCCCTGCTGCTGCGGCAACGCGCCGATGCACTGCAACTGACCCTGCATGCCAGCCTGTCCGGCGCACGCAGCGAGGCCGTGCGCAGACGGGAGCTGATCGGCCTCTGCGCCAGTGTCGACGGCCGGCACTGCAGTGACGACTGGAGCGCCGGCTGGATCATCTACCGCAGCGGCGACCAGCGCGGGGAGCCTGCCTCGCCGGAGGCGATCCTGAGCCACCACACCGGGCGCTCGGACGTCTCGATCCTTGCCCAGGCCAGCAGCGGGCGTCCGCTGCTGTTCTTCCAGGCAGATGGACGCAGCCCGGGGGCCAACCTGACCCTGCGCATCTGCGCGGGCAACCAGCTGCATGGCGCATTGATCGTCAACAATGGCGGCCGCGTCCGGAGTGAGCGCGTGAACCGCGATACACCCTGCTGAATGCCTGCGCAGAAAAGCAGAAGCCGCGATTTCTCGCGGCTTCTGCAGTATCTGGCGCCCGAAGTTGGACTCGAACCAACGACCCCCTGATTAACAGTCAAGTGCTCTAACCGGCTGAGCTATTCGGGCGGGGAGGCGCATTGTACTGGTCGATTACAGGAAGATCAACACCTGTTTCACCAGCAGCTGGCAACGCCACCGTCGGCCGTCTTGCGGTTGGCCTGGTCCACGCTCAACTTGCCACAGCTGTCCTTGGCCTGCGTGCCCTGCGGGGTGGCGGTGATGGTGAAGCTGGTGCCGTCTCCCTTGTAATCCAGGTTGTAGCGCGCAGTTCCTCCATCACGCGGCGACACCTTGGTCGGCAGTGCGTAGCCGGTGTAGGAGTTGTTGCTGGTGTGGTAGCGCTCCGCACGCTGCGCATACTCGGCCAGGTCCGCCTTCACCACGGCGCGATGCGATCGGCGCACGTACTCCTGGTAAGACGGAATGGCGATCGCCGCCAGGATGCCGATGACGATCACCACGATCATCAATTCAATCAGCGTGAAGCCAGCCGCGCGGCGAGGCATGGGAGTGTGCAACATGGGCGTGGATCCTCGCACTTGGGTTACTGGAGCTGGCGCCAGGACTGGCGACCGCACGGGTAAGGCAGATACAGCGACTGGCTGCCCGCAGCGCCCACCGCCATCCAGCAGGAGCTGCCACCGGGCGGTGCCTTGTTGTCCGTCGGACGTGGCAACACCGACAGCGAAACGTCACGCACCGGCGCGGTTCCTCCTGTCTTCAATGCAATGGCTGCGGTGCCGGAGGCGGGTCGGCTGCCGGTCGGCGAGCCATAACGGACGTTCTCCAGCATCGGCAGGCCGCTGATCGACGACAACCCGAACAGCCAGTTCGAACCACTGGTCGAACAGCCAACCGTTTCCATGTTGGGTACATAGGTCGGCATGAAGACAATGCCACTGACCAGGATCGGGTTACCTACTGCGCGTTCACCGTTGCCGGCAGGCAGCTGGATCATCCAGCCGCGGGCGTTGGCCGGCGCCGCACCCGCGGTGATCTTGCGCTCATCAACGCCTGCAGCGGCGGCCGCGGCCGTGTACGGAACCAGGTTGGCAGCGGTCACCGTCGAGGTCACCGTCTTGCCCGACAGATCGTTCACGGCGTACAGCGCCTGCTGCGACTTGTCATCCTTGTCGCTGGTGAAGGAGAAGCTGCCGGTGCCGAAGTAAAGCATCACGCCGCCCGAAGGACCGGTCGCCGCGGTCATGCCACCGGTGATCGGCTGACGGTAGGTCCTGTTGGAGGAGTCCTGGGCAACCTGGCTGGTGAACATCGGCACGGTCAACGTGGTATTCGCACTGCTGGTCAGGTCGAACTTCCACACAGCGCCACGCTGATCGGCGGCATAGACGGTGTCGGCCAGGCCATCACGACCGCGCGCATCCTGATTGGTACCGGTCCAACGATCGACAACGACCACATTGCCCAATCCGTTGTCACCGGAGATGCCAGCGCCCGAGGTACCCTCGACGGCTTCGATCATCCGGATGTCGCCACTGGCCATATCGACCACGAACAACACCGCCTTGCCGTTGGCGCTGCCGTAGCCATTACCGAAGATCGCCTTCCAGGCCACGCCGGTGCCACTCTTCACCGGCACGATCACCGGCTTGCCCAGCACGAAACCGATGTTGTTGCGCACCTCATCCCGCAGCGACGAATTGATGTCACTGATTTCCCACAGCACGTTGCCGGTGCCGAAGCTGCCCGGCGTGGTGACGTCCAGTGCGAACACCGAACGGCCACCCGCACCCGTGGTGCCTACCAGGCTGGTCTGCCAGGCGGTGCCGTTGAACGTATCGGACACCGTCACCGGACCATCGACGTAGTAACGATGACGGAAGGTCTGGTCGGCCGTGTCGGACTTGTAGGGGAACAGCAGGTTGGCCATGTGGCCCAGCGCGGTGGCCGGGATGTAGGCAAAGCTCTCCGTGCCACCGGTGCCGTCCTGCTTGGCATCGGCCTTCATGCCGCCGTCGAAGGCGTGCAGCATGCCGTCATTGGCGCCGACATAGACCATGTACCGCTGCGACTTGGCCTTGATGGCCAGGTAGTCCGTATAGCTCTTTGCGTAGGTGCCACCCAACTGGCGGTAACCGTAGTCGTCCAGCGGCGAGCTCACCACCGGCGCCGAATTGACGATGTCACCCAGCGGCGTAGTGCGGTCACGATACTTGCCGCCGTTGCGGACCTCGGTCGAGCTGTCGGCACTGAGATAGTTGATGGCACTGGCCAGATCAGCCTTGATCGCCGTCAGCTTGTCGGTGGAGCACACCAGCATCGTCGCGTACTTGCCGCTGGGCTTGCTGCACAGGTCCTGCAGGCTGATGCGGGCGCTGTTGAAATCCACCGGCGAACCCAGCTTGTTGGCGACGATCCGGCGACCGGACGATGTCAGGCGGCTGGAGGCTTCCCACACCTCGGTGAGCTCGGCCACCTGGTTGGCGTTGACCTTGACGCTGGACGCGGTCAGCTTGCTCGACCAATCAGTGCCGCTGTTGGTGATGTCATAACGCGGGGTGACCGCCAGCGAACCGGTACCGATGCGTGCACCACTGATACCGATCGTGCCTGAAGGCGACGCACCACCGGTGATCGAGGACAGTACCCGGCGCATGGCCTCGGTGACGTCGGCCGGCGTCTGCGCATTGATGAACTCGCCACGGCTGTTGACGGCCGCGTGCCACAGTTCATCGATGACCGTACCGTCGTCGACATTCAGCGGGTTGCCGTTGCCAGCCCAGTTCGGCGGGTTCTTGTAGGGATCGTCGGTCGCTGCCTGGTTGACGCCATAGATCTTGCCCTGCGCGCCCAGGGTCACGCCGTAGAAGTTCATGTGCAGGTCGGTCTGGCAGTCCAGGCGCTTCCAGTCCGGGCTGCTCTTGTCCAGCGAACTGCACTTGTCACTGACCGGCACCTGGCCGGCCGGGAAGCTGGTGCCGGTGCGCAGGGGTGTGCGGGCGCCGGCATAGGCCGCCGCCGCGATGTCGGCGATGGTATTGCTGTAGCCATCGGCGAACGGAATGGACGGCAGGTGCGTGGAATTCACCGAGTCCGCATCACCGAACGATCCGTTGGGTGCATTGCCGGAGTTGGTGTAGCCGTCGGTGAACAGCATGCCGCCATTGCGCTGGCAGGCCAGCTGCACGGGGGCGTCGGCATCGGTACGACGGAACTGGTCGACCAGATATTCAACCGCGCGGCGGTTGGGCGTGCCGCCATTGCCGGTGAGCGTGTAGATCTGCTTGTAGAGATCGGCACGATTGGTGACCATGTCATACATGGTCGCGTTGCTGAGCTTGTTGATGGTGAAGTAGCCCACGCGCATCGTATCGACGCTCACCAGCGCCGCAGTCGACGAACCGACGATCGCCAGCACGCGGTTGCGGTGGTACTGGAACCAGTTGGCAAAATTCTGGATCGCGGCGTTGTAGGCGGCCGGGCTCGAGTAGTTGCCCGGCTTGATCTGGTAGCGGCGCATGTCGCAGCCCGGACCACAGGCACCCTTGATCACCGGGCGACTGGCGTCGTCGGTCTTGTATCCGTCCGGTGCAGGCGCTGCGGCCGGCAGGTAGAAGGTGGCCGGGAAGTAGCTGATCGCGTATGTGGTATTGCCGGTGTTGCTGATCGCAGCGGTCTTCCACCCGCCATCCCACCAGTTGTCGACATAGTATTCATTGCCGGTGCCGGACAGGTCGGGAATCCGCATGCCGCTGACGAACTGGAACTTCTCCGACGTCTCGGCGCGATTGACGGTCATGTTGTACACGGCATTGTAGCCGCGCTGCCCGGACCGGGGATCGGCGCGGGTCTGGGTGATCGAGGCATTCGGCCACAGCGTGCCGTCGGCATTGGTCCACGGCCGGTAGGTCACTGCCGGATTGAAGTAACTGGCGTTGTAGACATGCGAACGCGCGAAACCGTAGATGTCCAACGGCGGAATGGCCCGGCCCGGTGAATATTCCTTGTTGAATTCCGCGTGCGGGTAAAGGTAGAGGTAACAGTCCACCGAGTTGTTGGCACACGCCGAGCCCACGCTGAAGAAGCTTCCGTCGTTGTTGAAGAAGCTGTTGGTGTTGCTGTTCCAGCGCATGCGGCCGTCACCACCGGGGAACATGCGCTCGAAGTTCATCGAACCCGAATCGTCCACCGCCATGATGAACGCCGGTGTCGCGCGGGTCTGCACGTTCATCGGCTCCTGTGCCAGCACGCCCTGCGCCTGTGCGGCAAACAAGGTATGCGCCAGATAGCCGCCAGCGGCCAACACGGCAAGGCCAACGCCTGCCAGGATCCTGCGGTTGCGAGTGTTCATGGGTTCCCCACCCTCACAGCTTGAATACGGTATCGATCGCCGCACGCGACGTCGCATCACTGGTGGTATCACCGGCATAGGTCGTGATCTGGTAGACCGGCGTTGGCTTCTCCACCGACTTGCCCATGTCCAGCGCACCCTCCCCCTGGATGCAACCCTGGATCTCACGGACATAGATGGCCGGCTTGCCGCCCAGCTTGGTTTTCGCGACCCAGGCCGACGGATCGAAGCCGTCATCGCACTGCTGGCTGATGTCGGCGGACGCTACGGCCGGATTGGCACCGGCATCCTTGCGATTGGCGATGTTCTCCACCGCGTTCTCGGCGCTGCGTGCCGCGCCTTCGGCGTTCTGGAACGCCATGTTGGTCGCCCGGTAGCCGGCCGCCATGCGCTCCTGCATGCCGGCCACCTGCATGCCGATGACGCCCAGCAGGGCCAGCAGCACCAGCATGATCAGCGCGACGTAGAGAACGGCACCCTGCTGTCGTGCCTGGGCAACGAAGGGACGGCGTCGGGAGGAAGGATGAGTGCGCATGGTCGTCAGTTCCCGAACAAGCGGTTGCGCAGCGCAACGGACGCTTCATAGGCGCCCCGATGGCGCTGGTCGTAAGGATTGGCCGGGGCAAAGCCCACCCCGAGGATGGCCGGATAGGTGGCCGCGCTGCCCGGCGCCTCGGCCGACGCACGCTGCGGGCTGCGCGCCAGCAGGCCGACCTGCACCATGCCGACGCGGCGCCACTGCCCTGCGGCGGTGGCATCGGTACCGGTGCTGACCGCACTGGCCACGCGCTGGTCGACGATGCGACCGGTCGGCGGCGTGGGCAGGGCGATATCCGGGGTGGCATCCAGTCCGTACAGGAACTGCATGTTCTCGATGCCTTCCACCAGCTCCTCGCCATCTGCGTAGCCGCCGGCGCCATTCGCGCGTGCCCGGTAAAGCGCCGGCTCGCCATTGGGATTGGTCGCGATGTAGTACGCCATGCCATCGGCGCGATACAGCATGGTCATCGCGTTGTTGATCGAATAGTTGCTCAGGTCGACCTTGTCCACCTTCACCGTCGAACCGCTGATGGTGGCCGGGAACACGTCGGCACGGGTGCAGTCGGCTATGCCGAAGACCGTCGGCGCACCTGCGGCGTTGGCCTTCAGCCGGGCCATGCCATCACTGGAGACGGTCAGCGTGGTCGCGCCCGCGGCCACGGAGATGCCGGTCACCACGGCCCCTTCCGGACTCATCAGGCGCAGCACCAGGATGTCGCTGCCCGGCAGTGGCGCCGGCTTGAGGTTGGCGATGCTCTTCGGCACCGACTGCGCCGCGCTCCACGCGCGGCCCAGGGTCAGGGTGGCGCCCGGCGCCGTACCTGCCGCCTCATACCCCTGCACCGGAACCGAGAAATCCTGCGGGTCGCCACTGCCCGAGCTGATGCCCAGGTGATAACCCACATCGCCGGTGTTCTTGACCACATGGGCCTGGTCGTTGACGCAGCCGAAGTGGCCGGCCATGCGCAGGTCACGCTGCAGGAAGTCCAGCGCGAAGCGCGCGTTCTCCTGGGTACGGGCCGCACCTTCGGACAGGCGCGATGCCGCACGCGAGGCGATGAAGATCTGGGTGACGCCCAGCATCAGGACCAGGCCGATGACCATGGCGATCATCAGTTCGATCAGCGACAGGCCTCGGGTGCGCGAAATTGGACTCATGGGCATGTTCACAGGAAGGTCGTCAGGCCGAAGGTGGTAAGGCTGTCGGGGTCCTTCGGATCCCAGCGCTGGTCACCCCAGCTGATGGCCACGGTGACCTCGCCGGTGCTCTGCACGAAGGTCACCTGTGCGCTGGCCTTCTCGCCCAGCGTGCGTGCGACCTCGCACTGCCAGCGCGCGACGTTCGCCTGCGGCGTCACGGCGGCGCCGGTCGGCCAGGCGCAGGCGCCGCTGGGCTTCACCGAGCCGGCCGAGAACGAGGCCGAGGAATAGGCGCCACCGGCCAGGGTGTCGGTGCGCTGCGCGCGCATCAGTTCGATCAGGTCGTTGGCCAGGTTGGTCGCCTGGGTGCGGTAGTTCGCGCTCTGCACGAAGCGGACGTTGGTGGTCTGCAGCAGGGCGAAGCCCAGCAGCCCGAATGCCAGGATCAGCACCGCCACCATCACTTCGATCAGGCTGAAGCCCCCCTGCGACGAACGCGGGCGGGCCAGGTTGCGGCGGCTCATGAGCAGGTTCCCTTGGTCACCCGGACCTGGCCGGATTGGTTGATCGTCAACGTGCTTTTCGATTCGCCGGCCTTGCACGCATCCGGCGACAGCACCAGCGTCTGATCGGCGACCGCCCTGCGCCGGCCGCGCCCGTCGAAGGCGATGACCGCGCCCGGCGGGCCAACTACGCTCAGCTGCGGATTGCCCTGTGAAAAGCGCAGCGCGACGTCATTGCTGCCCATCTGGCCGTCGCCATCCAGGTCCGACCAGGCCAGTACCCCCTTGGACCAGTCGCCATCACAGGCTTTGCCATCGGCGCTGCCACAGACGCCGCCACCGTTGCTGTTGCGGATGCCTTCGCTGCGGGCCAGGTTGGCCAGCGCGATCAGCTCGTTGTTGGCGGTCGCCAGCCGGTTCGAGCGGATCATGCCGCGGAAGCTCGGATAGGCGATCGACGCCAGGACCACGAAGACGGCCAGCGTGACCATCAGTTCAACCAGCGTGAAGCCGTTTTGCCGGCGCAAAGACATTGGACGCTCCCCAGCGTGTTGGTGGCCACGATGGGCCATCGCCCCGCCACCGGCAAGCGGCGGCAGGATGAACGGTCAATCCGGGGCGACGGGCGTCAAAGGCTTGACGACCCGCCCTTCCCTGCCAGTGCCGGCGCAATCCCCATCGCGCCGGCCCGGGTTCAGGCCAGCACCTGGTAGCAGGGCTGGTACTCGCCGGAGATCTTCATCCGGCGCTGTTCGACGAAGGCGCGCAGCAGCGCATCCAGCGCCTGCATCATGTCCGGGTCGCCGTGGATCTGGAACGGCCCGAACTGCTCGATGCGGCGCATGCCGTCTTCCTTCACGTTGCCGGCGACGATGCCCGAGAACGCGCGGCGCAGGTCGGCCGCCAGCGCGTGCGGGGCACGCCCGTGGTGCAGGTCCAACGCCGCCATCGCTTCGTGGGTGGGTACGAACGGCTGCTGGTACTCCCACGGAATCTCGATCGACCAGTTGAAGAAGAACGAGTCCTTCTGCGCCAGGCGGTGCTCGCGCACGCGCTTGATGCCAGTGGCCATCTTCTTCGCAACCGCCACCGGGTCGCCGATGATGATCTCGTAGCGCTCGGCAGCCGCATCGCCCAGGGTCAGGCGGATGAAGCGATCAATCTGCTCGAAGTACGGTGCCGCTACCGTCGGGCCGGTCAGGATCAGCGGGAACGGCAGGTCCTTGTTCTCCTCGCGCAGCAGGATGCCGAGCAGGTACAGGATCTCTTCGGCGGTGCCGACGCCACCGGCGAACACGATGATGCCGTGCCCGATGCGGACGAAGGCCTCAAGGCGCTTCTCGATGTCCGGCATGATCACCAGGTGGTTGACGATCGGGTTCGGCGACTCGGCGGCGATGATGCCCGGCTCGGTCAGGCCGATGTAACGCGTCGCGGTACGGCGCTGCTTGGCGTGGGCGATGGTGGCACCCTTCATCGGGCCCTTCATCGCACCCGGGCCACAGCCGGTGCAGATGTCCAGGCCGCGCAGGCCCAGTTCATAGCCCACCTGCTTGGTGTACAGGTATTCGTCGCGCGAGATCGAGTGTCCGCCCCAGCACACCACCAGATTCGGATCACCCGGATTGAGGATGCGCGCGTTGCGCAGCAGGCCGAACACCGCGTTGGTGATGCCCTCGGATGACTCCAGCTCGGCCGCGTAGGCCGGGCCCATTTCGATGGCCATGTAGGCCAGGTCGCGCACGACGGCGAACAGCAGTTCGGCGACGCCGCGGATGATCTCGCCGTCGACGAAGGCCATCGCCGGCGCGTTGACCAGATCGATGCGCACGCCACGATCCTGCTGCGCCACCTGGATGTCGAAATCAGGGTAAAGATCGCGCGCGGCGCGCGGATCGTCCGAGGCGCTGCCGCTGGTCAGCACGGCCAGCGCGCAGCGGCGCAGCAGCTCATGCATGCCGCCGGCGGAGGCATCGCGCAGGCGGGCCACCTCGGCCCGCGACAGCACATCCAGCCCACCGCGCGGGTAGATCCGGGCATCCTGCACCGGCAGTGCACGGGCCGATTTTTCGTTCGTGGTCATATCCAATTTTTCGCTTCCTTCAAGGTTTCCGACTGTACTGCCGCCCCCTTAAAAAGCAAAACGGCCGGGAAACCCGACCGTTGGATGTGTGCCACCCGCGTCCGCCATTCCGGGACCGCATCGGCGGCGTTGGCACCGCGCACATTTCTGGATGCTACGCCGTTGCCCCACGCCCTGCAAGGACTTTCGCCTGAACGGGAAACGGCCGGGTTTCCCCGGCCGTTTTCGCGCACCGCATCGCTCAAGCGAAGTCAACTATCTGCGGCACTCAAACCCAGGAACAGGATTGGGGGCAATTGGAACCGATGAAGATGGGTCCGTGATGATCCAAGACTCATAGGCCAACCTTCCATTCAACTCCGCGATTCCGGTGTACATCGCGTGGAATTCTCCACGTGGGCTCTGCTCATAGTAGGCAACCCGTGCGTAAATCGGATCCGCCAAGTATGCAGCCAGGACCGCAGCGTAGCGCTCCTGTACTGGCGAGTCACAGCTCACCACACCAGCAACAAGCCTGTTCGTATCACCGTAGTCCTCCTCCCTGGATGTTTCACCAGATCCCGGATAACCCGGAGTCGGCGGGCAGTAGCTAGGGTTGCACCAAGGATCCAGCGCATTAGCCTTCTCGGCCACTGCGGTCAGCCCCATACCAAACACTACGGAAGCAATCATTACACTCAATTTCACCGTAAACCCTCCTTAGTTGAAATCAGCACTCGTCCAAATCAATCAACCAAATGACGACGAAAAACATCGCCACACATCCACTCAACCTTTCTAATCACGGACTCATCGAGCCAACGTTCGAATCCACCCGGCTCAGCCATAAGGCACTGATACTTCTCTACTGCTCGAGCATGGAAACCATGCAGTTCCAATGGAACGTCATCCGCCGCCATTTCAAGGGCATGAACGAAGTCATCCTGCGCGACCTTGATGTAGACAGCGAGGAATGCGAAAAAATCACATCGATACTGAACAGCAAAAGCGCAAGCAAGCCCCCTCATCAGACGCCCATTCCCATCTTCAAATGGATGGAGAATATCGATGGCCAGCAGGAGTGCATAAAGACGTGGAGCGGGTTTCATTTCCGCAATCGACCCACAGATCTTCGAAAGGTGTGACTGGACATCTATCTGCGCCGCGACAAAGCTGTGAGGCGCTCCCTCCGCGCCCACCCATACGCGCCTAACCCTGAAGTCACTCCGACCTGCGCTATCGGCAGCAAATCGGGAATGCATAGAGATCAACGAACGCGCATGCATTTCCTGAATGCCGCACTTCCCGGCAGACTTCAGGTAAGCATCTCCTCTTCTGCATCCAAGATGCGACCCAGTGATCGAGCTGCACTCAGGACAGTGTCGCAACCGGCAGGAGAGAACACGGGCGAACATCTCTCTAAATCTCCGCCCCGAAGAGTGATCCGACCCATCCGGCAGTACGAAGTCACAGCCCCTCAGTCCGATGACTGACGACTCAGGCAATCCATATCTGACTTTCATCTTCACCGTCCATGGCCATCTTCACTCCAGCTATAGCACATCAAAAATTTCTTATCTATCGCAAAAGAAAAACGGCCGGGTTTCCCCGGCCGCTTTCACCTACTGCTTCAGATTCTGACGGATCAGAACTTGTACTTCAGGGTCAGCTGCATCGACCAACGCGACACGGCGGTGTTGCCCTTGTCGTTGTTGTTTTCCTGCACCGACGGGTTGTCGGTCGAACCAGTGAAGGAGTACACGTACTTGCCGGTGGCCGGATCGATACCTGCGTAGTTGGCAACGCGACGGGTCGAGTAGAAGCCGTAGTCGTCGATCAGGCCCCACTTCTTGTTCAGCAGGTTGCCGACATTCATGATGTCCAGGGCGACTTCACCCTTGTGCCCCTTCATGAAGCCCGGGAATTCCTGGCTGACGCGGACGTCGAAGCTGTTGACCCACGAGGCGCGGTGGCGGTTGGCCGGGACCACGCTGCCACGGTAGGCATCGAGTTCCGGGTTCTGCGCCAGCCAGTCGAAGAACTGCTTCTCCATCGCGGCACCGCCGGTGAACAGCACGTCGCCCGGACCCTTCGGCACGTAGAACAGGTCGTTGGTGGCAGCACCGTCGCCGTTGGCATCGTTGTAGAAGATGTAGCTGTACGGACGGCCCGAACGGCCTTCGTAGAACAGGCCGACGCGGGTGGCGTTGTCACCGAAGAAGTTGTGCTTCCACTCCAGGGTGCCGGTGACGCGGTCCTTCATCGCATAACGCGAGTTGTAGGCCACGTTCTCGTTGGCATTGAAGATCAGCGTGTTGTTCCAGTTCGAGGTGTTCTGCGAGCTGGACAGCGGGCTGACTTCGGTGGACTTGGTGTAGGTGTAACCCAGCGACCAGCCCCAGTTCTCGGTCAGCGGCTTGGCCAGCGAGAAGGTGGCCTGGGTGCCGCGGCCCTTGTCGGTGTTGCGCAGGACCAGCACGTCGCCGATGTCCTTCGGACGGTTGAAACGATCAACTGCATTTTTGGTACCGGTGGAGATGCCGTAGTCGACACCCTTATCGATGCGAGTGTTCGCCGAGTTGCGTCCAGCATCGTTCCAGTAGATCGCGCGGCCATCCTGACCGAAGGCGGTCGGCGCCGACACGTCCAGACGGTCGAAGTAGATGCCGTCCTTGACCTTGGTGAACAGCACTTCGGCCGACGCGACGATGCCGTACCACGGCAGCTCATGGTCGAACGCCAGGTTGGCCTTCCACACCGACGGCAGGCGGGTGCCCGGCGCGATGATGTCGACGTTCTGACGGGCCGAAGCCGGGCCACCGGCCGGGATGTACGGGTTGTTGCCGTCCGGAGTGAAGGCACCGGCCGGGATGCTGCGCTCGTCGTACTCGATGTAGTTCAGGCCGGTGTTCTGGTAGGCACCTGCCAGCCACACGTTCGGGGCGGCGCCGCCGAACAGGCCCACGCCACCGCGCAGCTGGGTCGGGCGATCGCTGTCGAAGGTGTAGTTGAAGCCGACGCGCGGCTGCACCAGGTTCTTGTCGACCAGCTTGGTGTTGTTGAAGCCGTACAGCTGCTCGATGCGCGGGTTGTACAGGCGCTGGGTGCTGAAGTCAGGCATGTCGATGCGCACGCCGAACATCAGGTTCAGGTTGTAGTTGATCGCCCAGGTGTCCTGCACGAACACGCCGGTGTTCTTCAGGGTGAAGTCGGCCGGGATGTCGCTGCGGCTGCCATCGGCGCGCGGAGCACGCAGCTGGTAGCGCGAAGCCTTGCCCGCCAGGAAATCGTTGACGCTGTTGAATTCGTACACGCCGTTGAGGTTGCGGCCGTAGAAGTTCATCAGGTCATTCTTCGAGTAATCGAAGCCGAACTTGACGGTGTGGTCACCGATGTACCAGGTACCGGCACCAAAGGCGCTCAGTTCCTTCGACTCGACGATGTTGACGTGGGTGTTCTGTTCGGTACCGACGTACAGCGAATCGTTGCCCGACTTGATGCGGATCTGCGGCATGTCCACCAGCGGGACGCGGTTGGCCGAGTAATCCTTGTGCGAGACCTTGAACTCGGTCGAGAAGTTCTCGGACCAGTCACTGAACAGTTCGCCCATCCAGGTTTCGTACTGGGTCGGCTGCTGGTACCAGAAGTTGCTCAGCGAGATGGCGCTGCTGCTGACCTGCGGGAAGCGAACGACGTTCTGCTCCATCTTGTTGTAGCGCAGGGCCGCACGGTGGTTCTCGCTGATGTTCCAGTCCAGCTTGACCGCATACTCTTCGATCTCGGTCTTGCTGTTCGGCGCCGCCAGGCTGCCCGGGTCGTAGCCCAGCTTGCCCAGGAAGTTCTGGACGTCGGTGATCTGCTGCTGGGTGATGGTGCCACGGCCGATCGGCGTGTCGCTCAGGGCGACGCCGGCAGCCGAGCGCTCGTACTTTTCATAGTTGGTGAAGAAGAACAGCTTGTCCTTGACGATCGGACCGCCGAAGGTCATGCCGTAGGTCTTCTCGTCCTCGAAGCCGTTGAAGTCCTGCTTGTCACCTTCCAGGCGCGAGCGGACCATGTCCTTGTCGCGGTACGAACCGTACACGGTGCCGTGGAATTCATTGGTACCCGACTTGGTCACGGCGTTGATCACCGCGCCGGTGCCACCGGCGATGGTGGTGTCGTAGTTGGCCAGGTCGATGTTGATTTCCTGGATGGCGTCCATCGACACCGGCTGACGCTCGGTCGGCAGGTTGTTGGAACCCAGGCCGAACGGATCGGAGGCGCTGATGCCGTCGATGCGGATGGCGTTGTAACGGGTGTTCTGGCCGCCGGCCGAGATCGCGCCGTCCGCCTTGCTGACCTGCGAGATGCGCGGGTCGAGACGCACGTAGTCCTGGATGTTGCGGCTGGCCGACGGCAGCGCATCCATCGTTTCGCGGGTCACGTTGGTGCCGGTGCCCATCTTGTTGGCACTGAACAGGTCCAGGCCGCCGGCGGTGGCAACAACGTTCACCGCGTCCAGGTTGGTTGCAGCCAGGTCACCGCCCAGGTTGGCGTTGACGGTGTTGACCTGGTTCAGGTTCAGGTAGACACCTTCCTCGGTCTTGGTGCCTTCACCGGACTTGGTGATGGTGATGGTGTACGGACCACCCACGCGCAGGCCGCGCGCGTTGTATCGGCCCGACGCATCGGTGGTGGCACGCGAAACAGTGCCCGACTCGGTGTGCGTGATGGTGACTTCAGCGCCGGCGACAGGCTGGCCTGCAGCGGACATCACCTGGCCGCCGACACCGGCGGAGGTGCTGCTCTGGGCGAAGGCGGGAGCGGCAGCAAGTGCAGCCACGAGACCAAGGGTAAGCTTGGACATCCGGAGTGGGTGGGTCATTTTTCGGTAGCCTCGATGCGAGTTGGCGATGGCGGAAAAAAAGCGCATCCAAGCAGCCCTGCGGGTGGCTGATCGGAGAGTTATCTGGGGTTCCCTACCGCTCGGCTGAAGGCAGCCCTAACGGTTAACACTAGATTAACACGCTACGCCATCAATGTGACGGTTGTGCGACAAACGGCACCGGTTCGCAACGCAATCGTGACGGGTTCTTCACTCCGTCTTCCCACAGGGCTCACCTTTCCCGAGGCGTCTCACTGGCATCGAGAATCTGTCCGCGCCAGGCGCTCCCAGCGGCGGACAGCAGGGTCACCGCAGCGGCCGCCGCGGCTTCCGGGCCTTGCGCAGCTGGGTCCTGGTCCACAGAATAGGCGCGGGCCCGAAGCGCCGTGCGCAGGGGGCCGGGGTACAGGCCGCTGACCCGGACGGGACTGCGGCCCAGTTCATCGTGCAGGCTGGCGATCAGGCCACGCAGGCCGTGCTGGGCTACGCCATACCCCCCCCAATAGGCCTGCCCCACCCGGTCGGGGGCATCGACCGCGAACACCATGGCGGCATCCTCGCGTTGCCGCAGCAGCGGCAGGCAGGCCTGGGCCAGCCAGGCCGGTGCGGTCAGGGTGACATGGACCGCACGGGCGAAACTGGCCGGGTCAGCCAGTTCAAACGGAGTCAGCCCGGGGAAATGCGCGGCGCATACCAGCAGTCCATCCAGCCGCCCCAGCTCGCGCTGCAGGGCCTGGGCCAGTTCGGCATAGTCATCGGGGCTGGCGCCTTCCAGGTCCAGCGGGTACAGAAGCGGTTCCGGACCGACCGCCTGGACCTGGGCATAGACCCGGTCCAGCCGGCGCGGCTTGCGTCCCAGCAGGACCACGGTGGCACCGGCTGCGGCTGCGGCGACCGCCGCGGCACTGCCCAGCCCTCCCCCGGCGCCGGCGACCAGTACGACGCGATCCTGCAACGGGCGGCCATCGATCGCCCCGTCAGTCGGTGACGTCGACGGCCAGGCACTCATCCCTGGGTCGCCTCTTCGACGATGCGCTTGAGCTCGCCGGATTCAAACAGTTCCATGACGATGTCGCAGCCGCCGATCAACTCACCGTTGATGAACAGCTGCGGGAAGGTCGGCAGATTGGAAAAGCGCGGCAGGTTGGCGCGGATCTCCGGCTCTTCGAGCACGTTGACAGTGCGCAGGGTGACGGCGCCGGCTGCCATCAACGCCTGCACGGCGCGACTGGAAAAGCCGCACATCGGGTATTGCGGGGTGCCCTTCATGAACAGCACGAGCGGGTAACGATCGACCTCGGCCTGGATTTGCTGCATTACCGCCACAACCACACTCCTTGCTTCGCCGGACAAACCGACCGTGATGGTCGGCTAGACTGCCCACGGTAGCCGCCATTGTAAGCGGATGGAACAGGCTGCCGCCGTCCCCCTGGCCACGAACCTGTCCATGCCCGTCGAATTGCCTGCCCTGCCCTACCTCCCCGGCTCCCTGCAGCCCCACCTGTCCGCGCAGACCGTTGAGTTGCATCACGGCCGCCACCACCGCGCCTACGTTGACGCGGTCAACGCCGGCACTCTCGGCACCGAGTGGGAGGAGGCGTCACTGGAAGAGATCGTGCGCCATGCCCAGGGCACGCTGTTCGATGCGGCCGCCCAGGCCTGGAACCACGGCTTCTATTGGCAGTGCCTGCGCCCGCGCGGCGGCGGCGAGCCGCAGGGCCGGCTGGGCGAGCTGGTCAAGCGCCAGTTCGGTGATGCGCAGCGCCTGCGCGAGGAATTCAACCGCACCGCGCTGGGCCTGTTCGGCTCGGGCTGGGTGTGGCTGGTGCAGCACCCCGGTGGCCAGCTCGGCATCCAGGCCACCCGCAACGCCGGCACGCCACTGACCGGCGAAAGCACCCCGCTGCTGTGCTGCGATGTCTGGGAGCACGCCTACTACACCGATTACCAGAATGATCGCGCGCGTTACCTGGATGCCTTCTGGCAGATGGTCAACTGGGAATTCGCCGAAAGCCAGCTGCGCTGAGGCAGCGGCTCGGTCACGGGGTAGTGCCGGCCGCTGGCCGGCAACCCACTGGACGTACAAGGACACCGGGGTTGCCGGCCAGCGGCCGGCGCTACCGAAATGCAGAGCGGAGCTTCACGCGTTCTCGTGCGCAGCCACCGCGTCCATCACCCGCGCCGAGTACACCAGCGCCGCGCCGGCGTTGAGCGACACCGCCACGCCCAGTGCTTCGGCGATTTCCTCGCGGCTGGCGCCATGCTTCAGCGCAGCGTCCACGTGCACGGTGATGCAGCCGTCGCAGCGGGTGGTCACCGCCACCGCCAATGCGATCAGCTCACGGGTCTTGGCATCCAGATGGTTGGTCTGGGCACCGGCATTGGCCAGGGTGGCGTAGCCCTTGACCGTGTCCGGCGAGAGCTTGCCGATCTCGCCGATGCGGCCCTTCAGTTCCTTGCGGTAGGCATTCCAGTCGAGCATGGTCGTGACTCCTGTGAAAGGAGCTCCACGCTACCACCGGCAATGGTGCGCCGATGCCTGCACCGGCGCGCCACACCGTTGCAGGCATACAAGGTTGTGCCGGCCATTGGCCGGCACGCCCGGGCTCAGCGGTTGCGCAGCGCGTGCACTGCTGGCGCCACCTGGGCCTGGCGGTCCAGCTCCAGGCCGACCTGGTCCAGCGCATCGGCCAATGCAGCGGCATCATCGTCGCGCAACGTGGCGTGGCCGACCTTGCGACCTTCGCGCGGCTCCTTGCCGTAATCGTGCCAATGGCCACTGGCCTGACCCAGCACCGGCGCCGGATCGGGCATCTCGCCCAGCCAGTTCAGCATGCAGGCATGGCCGAGCATGCGGGTGCTGCCCAGCGGCAGGCCCAGCACGGCACGCAGGTGGTTCTCGAACTGCGAGGTCTCGCTGCCTTCGATGGTCCAGTGGCCGGAGTTGTGCACGCGCGGTGCCATCTCGTTGGCCAGCAGTTCGCCATCACGGCAGAACAGCTCCAGCGCGAACACGCCCACATACTGCAGGTGCTCGGCGACGCGGCGGGCATAGCCGATCGCTGCCTGCTGCTCGGCGTCGGACAGCACCGCCGGTGCCACGCTGGCCGACAGCACGCCGTCGACATGCCAGTTGCCGGTGACCGGCCAGGCTTCGAAGCTGCCATCGCGGCCACGCACGGCCACCACGCTGACCTCGCGCTGGAAGGCCACGAAGCCTTCCAGGATCAGTCCGGTGCGCTCCACCTGGGCACCGAGCGCATCCCATGCGGCGTCGATGTCGGCTTCGCTGCGCAGGCGGAACTGACCCTTGCCGTCGTAGCCGAGGCGGCGGGTCTTGAGGATGCACGGCAGGCCGAACTCAGCCACCTTCGCCGCCAGCTCGTCGCGGCTGCGGATGTCGGCGAAGGCCGGCAGCGGAATACCCAGCTGCTGGAACAGGGTCTTCTCGCTCAACCGGTCCTGGGCCACCGCCAGCGCGCCCGGCGGCGGATAGACCGGCACGCGGTCGGCCAGGAACTGTGCACTGTCGGCAGGCACGTTCTCGAAATCGAAGGTGACCACATCGACCTTGGCGGCGAAGTCCGCCAAGGCCTGGCGGTCGTCGAAGGCGCCCACGGTGAGCGGCGCCAGCGGGCCGCTGCAGGCGTCGGCGGCCGGGTCGTACAGTTCGAAGCGCAGCCCCAGCGGCGCACCGGCCAGGACCATCATGCGGGCGAGCTGGCCGCCGCCCAGGATGCCGACAGTCAGGCTCATTGGCGCGGATCGTCGTGGGCCATCACGTCTTCGGTCTGGCGTGCACGGAAGGCATCGAGCGCCTGGCCGATCGCCGGCTGGTCGCTGGCCAGCATCGCCGCCGCGAACAGCGCGGCGTTGGAGGCGCCGGCGTTGCCGATGGCGAAGGTGGCGACCGGGATGCCGGCCGGCATCTGCACGATCGACAGCAGGGAATCCATTCCGTTGAGGGCCTTGGACTGCACCGGCACGCCCAGCACCGGCACGGCGGTCTTGGCCGCGATCATGCCCGGCAGGTGCGCGGCCCCGCCGGCACCGGCGATGATCGCGCGCAGGCCACGCGGGCCCGCCTGCTCGGCGTAACTGAACAACACATCCGGCGTCCGATGCGCGGACACCACCTTCACTTCGAACGGAACACCCAGGGCTTCAAGCTTCTGGGCGGCGTGCTGCATGGTTTCCCAGTCGGAACGGGAACCCATGACGATGCCGACAAGCGGCGCGATCGGGTTGGGGGTCATTGGCCGTCACCTGCCTTAAAGACGTATTCTAGCCGTCTTCCACGCAAGACGAAGAACCATGGATCGCAAGCTGCTCGACCTGCTGGTGTCCCCGGACACCCGCCAGCCCCTGTCCCTGCTGGATGGCAAGGGCCTGGAAGCCCTCAACAAGGCCATTTCCGCCGGCACGGTGACCAAGGCCGATGGCAACCCGCTGGCGCAGCCGCTGCGCGAGGCGCTGGTCACCCGTGACCGCAAGCAGGTGTTCCGCGTCGACGACGGCATCCCGGTGCTGCTGGCCGAGGAAGCCATTCCGACCGCCCAGATCGCCGACTTCCCGGCGGCATGAGCACGCTGCCGACGCCGGATGCGGCCGTTGTCGCCGCCGATGTCGCGCGCGCGCTGGCCGAGGACCTGGGCAGCGGTGATGTCACCGCCGCCCTGCTCCCCGACCAGGCCGACAGCGCCTACCTGCTGTGCAAGCAGGATGCGGTGATCGCCGGGCGCCCCTGGTTCGACGCTACCCATCGCGCGCTCGACCCTGACGTGCGCATTGAATGGCACATCGCCGAAGGCGATGCCGTCACCGCCGGCACCGTGCTGGCCCTGCTGCACGGGCGCAGCCGCAGCCTGGTCAGTGCCGAGCGCACTTCGCTGAACTTCCTGCAGACGCTGTCCGGCACCGCGACCACCACTGCCCGCTACGTGGCTGCGGTGGCCGGTACCGGTACCCGCATCCTCGACACCCGCAAGACCCTGCCCGGCCTGCGCCTGGCGCAGAAGTACGCGGTGCGCTGCGGCGGCGGCGAGAACCACCGCTTCGGCCTGTACGACACGGTGATGCTGAAGGAGAACCACATCCGCGCCGCCGGTTCGCTGGCCGCGGCGGTGGCCGCCGCACGCCGGCAGTGGCCTGCGCTGCCACTGGTGGTCGAGGTCGAAGACCTGGCACAGCTGCGCCAGGCGCTCGAAGCCGGTTGCGAACGCATCCTGCTGGATGACTTCAGTCCCGACCTGCGCCGCGAGGCGGTGCGCATCACCGCCGGACGCATTCCGCTGGAAGTCTCCGGCAGCGTCGGCCTGGGCGGCCTGCGCTCGATCGCTGAGGATGGCGTCGATTGCATCTCCATCGGCGGACTGACCAAGCATGTGCAGGCCATCGATCTGTCGTTGAAGCTGGGCCCGCCGCCGGCTTGAGGCCTACGGGACCTTGTAGAGCCGAGCCCACGCTCGGCTGCTTCTCGATCTGCGGCGCGCCCGGCACCCGCTTTGCGCGATGAGCCGAGTGTAGGCTCGGCTCTACACGACCCGGGCGCCTTCACGGCTCGGCTACGCCAGCCTCTGCGACGCTGCGGGCATCCCCCACAGGAGCCGCGCATGCGCCGGATGCTCTTGCCTGCCTGTCTGCTGCTCGCGGCAGCCCCCTTGTCCGCCGCAGCCGCTGAAGCCTGCGATGTCCCTCCCCGCTTCGGCCTGAGCCCATTGGCGGTGGCCATCCGCAATACCGCCTGCAACGAGCACCGGTTGTGGTTCCGGCCCTTCATCGATCGCGATGGCCGCGCCGCCAGCCTCAGCGTCACCGAAGCCGAAAGCGATCACCTGGCCGACAACGGCCTGATCGCCTGGCAGCGCGTGGCCGGCTACTGGCGCAACAGCGGCACGCTCAATGCGATGGGCAGCATCGCCGGCGCCAGCAGCTGCCTGGCACCACTGGGCACGCGCTACACCGACAGCGACTGCCGCGCGTTCCTGATCGACAACCCGTGGTCGGCCGCTTTCATTTCCTGGGTGATGGTGCAGGCCGGCGTTCCCGGCTTCAACACGTCGCCGCGCCACATCGACTACATCCGTGCCGCGTACCAGGGCGGCCCCTCGGGCGTGCCGTACCGGCTGGTCGATCCCGCGACCGCAAAGCCCGCACCGGGCGACCTGTTGTGCTTCCTGCGCGACCGCAGCACGACGCTCAGCTACAGCGGGCTGGTGCAGGCGCTGGGCAACGGTTCGGTGGGCCACTGGAAATCGCATTGCGAAGTGGTGGTGGCTGCCAACCTGGGAGGCGACCAGACCCTGTACCTGGTCGGTGGCAACGTGATGAACACCGTGGCGATGCGGTTGCTGCCGCTGGACCGCACCGGGCTGATCAAGCTGCCCCCGGCACGCGAACGCAACAGCACCGGCATCGACCCCAGCTGCACGCCGGGCCGCGAGGACGAATGCAGCTTCAACCGCCAGGACTGGGCAGCGCTGCTGCAGCTGACCGCGACTGCGCCATTGGTGATGCCGTCACCCTCCGCAGCGCCGATGCAGGCCGTACCGGCCAACGCGCCCGCAGCGCCGACGACGGGCCAGCCACCGCCGAGGCGGTGATACCCGTGCTTGATCCAGCGCACGTTCGCCGCCATCTTTGCCGGATCGACCTCTGACGGCTGACGCCATGCCTACCCTGCTGCTGTTGTTGATTGCCGGCGGAATCATCTACTTCTTCTGGAACGCCGCACGCTCGGCCGCCGAGCGCGCGGTCGAGCTGGGACGCAATGCCTGCCGCGCCGCCGACGTGCAGTGGCTGGACCAGGCGGTGCACGCCACCGGCCTGCGACTGTCGCGTGGCGAAGATGGCCGGCTCGGTTTCGAGCGCACCTTCAAGTTCGAGTATTCCTACGATGGCATCGATCGCCACGTGGGCCGCATGGTGCTGCGTGGCGACCAGCTGATCTCGTTCACCGGCCCCGGTGCCGCGCGGATCAGCCAGATCCGGCCGGATGTGGAGGACGCCGAGGATGTGTAAGAACTGAAGGTGTGCCGACCAACGGTCGGCACCCACACAATTCCGGCACCCACCGGTAAAACCTGCAAAGAAAAACGCCGCCCATCGGGGCGGCGTCGGAAGGGTTACTTGACCACGCGCAGGTTCGGGCGGCCCTTCGGCGGCGGACTGGCCGGCGGCGTGTCGTCCGGCGGCGTGCCTTCCTCGTGCAGCAGCTCATCGCGGGTCGGTGCGGTTTCGTTGCCCGGAATGTCATCCGGCAATGCCATGCCCTGCCCGGTCTCGCGGGCGTAGACCGCCAGCACGGCGCTGATCGGCACCTGCACCGGGTAGCTGGTTCCGGAGAAGCGGGCCGAGAAGCTCACCATTTCGTTGTCGATCATCAGCCGCACCACGGCACGTTCGGCGATGTTGAGCACGACCCGGCCATCCTTGACCGCCGAAGGCGGGACCTGCACGCCGGGGACGCCGGCGTCGACCAGGATGTGCGGGGTCAGCTGGTTGTCGTTGATCCATTCCACCAGCGCCCGCAGCAGGTACGGGCGGTGGCTGGTCATGTGGAAGAAGTCTTCGGTCATGCGTGAAGTGTACGCGCCCGGCGCCCCGCCGGGGCGGATCGTCTGCACGCCGGTCGGCGTGCAGACGGGTAACGCGGGGCCGGATCAGACCGGCAGGTCGCGCAGTTTCTTTTCCTGCTCGGTCAGGCTGCGGACAAATCCCGGATGGCGGAAGATGCGGTTGCCGTAGTCCTCGATCGCCTTGCCGTCCTTCGGCAGCGGCACATCCAGCGACTGCAGGCGCCAGATGATCGGCGCCATCGCGCAGTCGGCCAGGCTCATTTCCGGGTTGAGGAAGAACTTGCTGGCCTTGAACAGCGGCAGCGAGGCGGTCAGCAGTTCCTTCAGGCGCTTGCGCCCGGCCTCGGCCTGGGTCTTGTTGCCCAGCTGGATGGCCTGCACCTGCGGCACCCAGTCGTGCTCGATGCGGAGCATGGCCAGGCGGATGCGTGCACGCGACAACGGGTCGACCGGCATCAGTGGCGGATGCGGGTAGCGCTCATCCAGGTACTCGCTGACCACCGATGCGGCGTACAGCACCAGCTCGCGTTCGACCAGGGTCGGCACCGAGTGGTACGGATTGAGGTCGATCAGGTCTTCAGGCGGGTTCTGCGGATCGACCGGAACGAAGTCGAAGGTGACGCCCTTGGCCGCCAGGACCAGGCGTACACGGTGGCACAGTACGTCGTCGTTCGAGGAAAACAGCGTCAGTGTATTGCGCATGCGTACGCTCGCCGCCATCAAAGGCTCTCCCACGACAGGAGACCGCCTGCCGCATCGGCGCCGCCGGCACCGTGCCAGCGGTCGACTCCTCCCCGAGTGTGCAACCGACCATCACAAAAGCCAATAGGCCCATGCGATGGCCGGTGGCAGAATCAGTGAACGTCCTTCCAGTATTCCTTCTTCAGCAGGTACAGCAGGAAGGTCAGCAGGGCCAGGAACAGGATCACCCACACGCCCAGCTGCTGGCGCTTGAGTGCGGCCGGTTCGCCGGCGTATTCGAGGAAGTTGGTGATGTCCCGCACGGCCTGGTCGTACTGCCCGGCGTCCACCGATCCCGGCGTTTCAATCTTCAGGCCGGTCACCGGCGGGTCCATACCGGGCGCTTCCGCCTTGCCGTGCACCGCATGCTGCAGCCCCTGCATCTCCCACAGCGGGTTGGGCATGGAGGCGTTGGCGAACAGCGCGTTGTTCCAGCCCAGCGGGCGGCTGCTGTCCAGATAGAACGACTTGAGATAGGTATAGACCCAGTCGCTGCCACGCACACGCGCGATCAGGCTGAGATCGGGCGGCATCTTGCCGAACCACTTCTCCGCGTTTTCCTTGGGCATCGCCACCGGGATCGGGTCGCCGATCGCCGAGCCGGTGAAGTTGAGGTTGTTCATCACCTCTTCTTCGGTCAGGCCCAGGTCCTGCGCCATCCGCGAGTAGCGCAGGTACTTCAGCGCGTGGCAGCCGGAGCAGTAGTTCATGTACAGCTGCGCACCCCGCTGCAGCGAGGCGCGGTCACCGAGGTCGTTGCCGGCCTGCAGCAGCTTGGTGCCGCCCTCGGCGGCGGAGGCCAGGAAACTGCCCAGCATCAGGGTGGCCGTCAGGGCCAGCCGGACCATCCAGCGCTCAGTCATGCGTGGTCACCCTCTCCGGTACCGGCTTGGTCTTGTCCAACCTTGTCCATAGCGGCATGGTGATGAAGAACGCGAAGTACAGGAAGGTCAGCACCCGCCCGATGTAGGTTTCATGCACGTCGGTGCCCGGGCCGGAGCCGATCACGCCCAGCCACACGAAGCACACCGCCAGCACGCCCAGCATCACCTTCGAGATCCAGCCGCGGTAGCGCACCGACTTCACCCTGGCCTTGTCCAGCCACGGCACCAGGAACAGGATCGCAATGGCCGAGAACATCACCAGCACGCCACCGAGCTTGTTCGGTACCACGCGCAACATCGCGTAGTAAGGCGTGTAGTACCAGACCGGCTTGATGTGTTCGGGGGTCACCAGCCGGTTGGCCTCGGTGAAGTTGTCGTGTTCCAGGAACAGGCCGCCGAAGCCCGGTGCGAAGAAGATGATGAAGGCGGCGATGATCAGCAGGAAGCCGGCGCCGACACCATCCTTGAGCGTGTAGTACGGATGGAACGGAATACCGTCGGCCGGAGCATTCGGCGACCAGCGGTTGCCCTTCGGCCCCTTCTTGATCTCCACGCCATCGGGGTTGTTCGACCCCACTTCGTGCAGCGCGCCCAGATGCAGCACCACCAGCAACAGCAGCACCAGCGGCAGTGCGATGACGTGCAGCGCGAAGAAGCGGTTGAGCGTGGCGTCACTGGGCAGGTAGTCGCCCATGATCCATTCGGTCAGGCCGTTGCCGATCACCGGTATCGCGCCGAACAGCGAGATGATCACTTTGGCGCCCCAGAACGACATCTGGCCCCACGGCAGCACATAGCCCATGAAGGCTTCGGCCATCAGCACCAGGTAGATCAGCATGCCCAGGATCCACACCAGCTCGCGCGGCTTCTGGTAGCTGCCGTACAGCAGGCCACGGAACATGTGCAGGTAGACCACGATGAAGAACAGCGAGGCGCCGGTGGAGTGCATGTAGCGGATCAGCCAGCCCCACTCCACATCACGCATGATGTATTCGATGGAGCCGAACGCCTCGGCGGCGTTGGTCTTGTAGTGCATCGTCAGGAAGATGCCGGTGACGATCTGGTTGACCAGCACCAGCAGTGCCAGCGAACCGAAGTAGTACCAGATGTTGAAGTTCTTCGGCGCGTAATACTCGGTAACGTGCTTGCGGTAGACCGGCATCAGGCCCGGCGCGCGGGCATTGACCCAGTCGGCGACGCCGCTGGCGGTACGGGCGAGGATATTGGCCATCAGGCTGCCCCCTGCGGATCGACACCGATGATGATGGTGTTGTCGTCCTGGTAATGGTGCGCGGGCACCTTCAGGTTGATCGGTGCCGGCACATCCTTGAAGACGCGGCCGGACATGTCGAAGCGCGACTTGTGGCAGGGGCAGAAGTAGCCCCCCTTCCACTGCGGGTCGTAGGGCTCAGGCCGGATCTCGGCGACCATTTCCGGCGAGCAGCCCAGGTGCGTGCACAGGCCGACCAGCACGGAGATGTCCGGCTTGATCGAGCGCAGCTCGGGGTTCTGCTTCAGCACGTAGTCCGGCTGCTGGTCCTTCTCGCCGGACTCGGGGTCCTTGAGGCGGCCATCCAGCCCGTGCAGTGCATCCAGGATCGCCTTGGACCGCTTTACGATCCAGATCGGCTGGCCACGCCACTCCACGATCAGGCGTTGGCCTTCCTGCAGGGCGCTGATGTCGGCGACCACCGGTGCACCGGCAAGCTTGGCACGGGCACTGGGGTTCCAGGATTTGATGAAAGGAACGGCGGTGAATCCGACGCCGACGGCGCCAACCACAGCAGTGGTGGCAGAAAGAAAACGCCGACGTCCGGTGTTGACTGGATCGTGTACCCCATCGTTGGCCATCCGGCACTCCGATATTGATTAGGTAGCTTTAAGGCTGCCAGCGGATCCGGTGGGGGCCAGAGCCGCATTGAATCATGGGCGAGTGTAGCGGAACCGTCGCGCGCCACACAACGCATTGCAACAACATTGATTACGGGGTGGCCGGCCAGCGGCCGGCACTACTGGTGTGTCAATGCGGTGCGGTAACGCTCGGCCAGCTGTCCGACCCGGCGCACGTAGTACTGGGTCTCGCTGTAGGGCGGCACGCCACCGTGGCGGTCGACCGCGCCTTCGCCGGCGTTGTAGCCGGCCGCAGCCAGGGTCAGGTCGCCATTGAAGCGCTTCAGCAACCACGCAAGATACTGCACGCCACCACGGATGTTCTGCGCGGCATCGTAGGAATCGCTGACCCCGAAGCGGGCCGCGGTCGGCGGCATCAGCTGCATCAGGCCCTGCGCGCCGGCGCGGCTGAGCGCGGTCGGGTTGTAGGCCGACTCGGCGTGGATGATGGCGCGCACCACGGCTTCTTCGACGCCGAACTCGCGTGCGGCCGAGGTGATCTCGGTCTGGAACGCGGTGGTGTTCAAGCGCACCGAACCGAAGTCCACGCGTGGGTTGACGCCACAGGCATAACAGCGCTCCATGAAACTGTAGCGGATGGTACGCACCGGGCCGAGGTTGGCGACCTGGGTCGGCCGCGCACTGGTGTAGTGGCGCACCCCATCCTTCATGAAGGAATAGACCTGGCCGCTGACCATCCGCCCGGCCCGCGAGGCCGTCGGTACCGCTGCAGGCGCGGGTGCAGCAGGCGTCGGCGCGACTGCAGCGGGCGCAGCGGCGCTGGCCGCCACGGCGACCGGATTGCGTTCGATGCTGGCCACCGAGGTCGGCGCAGGCTTCGGTGCGGCCACCACGGGGCGCGGTGCCGGGCGGGTATCACGGCTGTAGCTGATGCTGCTGCAACGCGCGCCGGCCACTCGCTTGCTAACGTAGCTGGTGACCCCGTCGGCGCCCTGGCACTTGTACAGGGTGCCAGCGCTGGCCGGCGCAGCGGTCAGCGCAGCGATGATGATCGCCGTTGTCCCCAGTATCCCCTTCATGCCGCGAGTGTCCCAGCTTCGCCGGGGCTTGCCAAGCGATGTGGCTCAGCCTGTGACCGGCGGCACAGCCAGCACCTGGCCCAATCCGGCCAAACGCTGTGCCAGCTCATCGCGCAGGCCCGGCGGTGTGGTCCACAACGCCACCGGCACCCGGTCCAGGCTGAGGATCTGCGCCAGCATCATGCCGCGGCTCTCGGCGCCCATGCGCAACAGGCAATGGTCGGCACCATCAGCCTCCAGCACACCACACCACGGCGGGATGCACCCTTCCAGCTCGGTGCGGCTGCCGGCCAGGCGGACGATCGCCTGCAGCGCGAAGGGCGCCTGGCTGACCGCCTGCCGCACCATCACGTCCGGGGGCGCGGGCGGGCGCCGATGCATGCCCGGCCCGGAGCATTCGCGCACCGCGCCCATCCGGTCCACGCGCAGGGTGCGCCAGTCCTGGCGGCCCAGGTCCCAGGCCAGCAGGTACCAGCGCCGCCCATAGTTGACCAGGTGCTGCGCCTCGACCTCGCGCTGGGTCACCTCCTCCTGCGCACTGCGGTACTCGAAGGCCAGCCGTGACGCCTGCCGGCAGTGCTGGGCCAGCCGTCCCAGCAGGCGTGCGTCGGTAGAGGGAAGGTCGGACAGGGTGGCCGTCGCCGCATGCACCTCGCCGGCCTGCCGCCGGCGACGGGTGGGGACCAGCGGATCGAGCTTGGACAACAGGCCCCGCGCGGTGTCGTCGATGCCAGCGACGGTCGCTGACGCGGCACGCAGGGCGATCGCCAGGGTCGTCGCCTCGTCCTCGTCCAGCAGCATCGGCAGCACCGGTGCCCCTGCCCCGAGCTGATAGCCGCCGCCGACCCCCGATGAGGCCCGCACCGGATAGCCCAGTTCGCGCAGGCGTTCGATATCACGGCGGATGCTGCGCCGGTCCACGCCCATGCGCTCGGCCAGCTCAGCCCCGGACCACTGGCGGCGGGCCTGCAGCAGGGCGATCAGGCGCAGCAGTCGATGGGCGGTATGACGCATGAAGAATCGAGGACAGAAGTCGTCCGCAATAGTGCCTGAGGATGGCTTCCAGTTCACCCACCCACCGCAAGGAGCAATGCCATGAACTCACGCCAGATCACCCTGTACCACGCCGCCAGATCCCGTTCGAGCGGCGCCGTGGCCCTGCTCGAAGCGCTGGGTGCCGACTACCGCATGCAGGTGCTGGACCTGAAGGCCGGTGCCAACCTGGCCCCGGCCTATCTGGCCATCAACCCGATGGGCAAGGTGCCGGCCATCGTCCACAACGGCGCACTGGTGACCGAGCAGGTCGCCATTTATCTGTACCTGGCCGACCTGTATCCGGAGGCCGGGCTTGCGCCGCCGATCGGCGACGCCCTGCGCGGCCCCTACCTGCGCTGGATGGCCTTCTACGGTGCCTGTTTCGAGCCGGCGATGATCGACAAGGCGATGCACCGCGAGCCGCCGCCGCGCCTGATGTCGCCGTACAACGACGCCGAGACCGTGCTGCAGGTGGTCGAGGCTCAGCTGGCGCAGGGCCCGTACCTGCTCGGCGAGACGATGAGTGCCGCCGACGTGCTGTGGGGCAATGCGCTGGCCTGGACCACGGCCTTCGGCCTGGTGCAGCCTGCGCCGGCCACGGCTGATTACATCGCACGGATGAGCGCGATGACCGCCTTCGACCGTTCGCGGCAGATCGATGCGGAGCTGGCGGCCGCGTAAGCAGCGCCCCCTTGTGCGGCGTAAGCAGCGCCCCCTTGTAGAGCCGAGCCCACGCTCGGCTGGCTTCAATAGAGCCAGGCCATGCCAGGCTGCCCCATGGGAAGCGGGAAGAGCAGCCGAGCGTGGGCTCGGCTCTACAAGGGCGCGGCGGCTGGCGCGGGATGCGGGTAGAATTGCTCGCTTTCCCGCCACCCGAATGGATTAAGCGCCATGACCGGGACGCCAGACGTCTTTCCGCCCGCCACGCCGGGCGGTACCCCGCTCGTTGCCCTGCCCGCTGGTCCGCGCAAGCCTGACCAGGTCAAGGGCAAGCTGTACATCAAGACCCACGGTTGCCAGATGAACGAGTACGACTCGGCCAAGATGGCCGACGTGCTTGCCGCCAGCGATGGCCTGGAACTGACCGACAGCCCGGACGACGCCGACGTCATCCTGGTCAACACCTGCTCCATCCGCGAGAAGGCGCAGGAGAAGGTGTTCAGCCAACTCGGCGTGTGGAAGGGCCTGAAGAACAAGGGCCGCGAGGTCATCATCGGCGTGGGCGGCTGCGTTGCCTCGCAGGAAGGCGAAGCGATCATCAAGCGCGCCCCGTTCGTGGACCTTGTGTTCGGTCCGCAGACCCTGCATCGCCTGCCGGAACTGATCCGCGCACGCCGCGAGCAGAAGCGCCCGCAGGTGGACATCAGCTTCCCCGAGATCGAGAAGTTCGACCGCCTGCCCGAGCCACGCGCCGAAGGTGCCTCGGCGTTCGTGTCGATCATGGAAGGCTGTTCCAAGTACTGCTCGTTCTGCGTGGTGCCTTACACCCGCGGCACCGAAGTCAGCCGCCCGTTCGAGGACGTGGTGGTGGAAGTGGCGCAGCTCGCCGCGCAGGGCGTGCGCGAGATCAACCTGCTCGGCCAGAACGTCAACGCCTATCGCGGCCCGTATGGAGACGGTGAGTTTGCCGACCTCGGCCTGCTGATCCGCACCATCGCCGAGATCGATGGGGTCGGCCGCATCCGCTTTACCACCTCGCACCCGCTCGAGTTCAGCGATTCGCTGATCGATGCGTTCCGCGACGTTCCGCAGCTGGCCAACTTCCTGCACCTGCCGGTGCAGGCCGGCAGCGACCGCGTGCTGTCGGCGATGAAGCGCGGCTACACCGCGCTGGAATTCAAGTCGAAGATCCGCAAGCTGCGCGCGGTGCGCCCGGACATTTCAATCAGCTCGGACTTCATCGTCGGCTTCCCCGGCGAGACCGATGCCGACTTCGAGAAGACCATGAAGCTGATCGAGGACATCGGCTTCGACCACAGTTTCTCCTTCATCTATTCGCGTCGACCGGGTACGCCGGCGGCCGATCTGGAGGACACGATCAGCGATGCCGAGAAGCATGCGCGCCTGTCGCGCCTGCAGGAACGCATCAATGCGCACGCCGCCAGCATCTCGGAGAAGATGGTCGGTACCGTGCAGACCGTGCTGGTGGAAGGGCCGTCGCGCAAGAACCCGAACGAGCTGACCGGCAAGACCGAGAACATGCGGTCGGTGAATTTCCCGGCGCCTGCGCGCCTGATCGGGCAGTTCGTGGATGTGGTGATCACCGAAGCGCTGACCAATTCGCTGCGCGCGCGGGTGGTTGCGGAATAAGTCCCCGGCAAAGGGGGTCGGAGCCCCTGCGGGGATCCGACCCCCTGCCTTCAATCCAGGCGCTTGCGGAAACGCAGGATCGCCAGGGTCATCATCACCACGATGAAGGCCAGCAGCGCCAGTGCGTCGTGCCACAGCTCCCACAGCGAGGCGCCGCGCAGCATGATGCCGCGCACCAGGCGCAGGAAGTGGGTCAGCGGCAGCACTTCGGCCAGCCACTGCACCGGCCGCGGCATGCCGGCGAACGGGAACATGAAGCCCGACAGCAGGATCGACGGCAGGAACAGGAACAGCGTCATCTGCATCGCCTGGAACTGCGAGCGCGCACGCGTGGAGATCAGCAGGCCCAGCGCCAGGTTGGCCAGCACCAGCAGCACCGCGGCCAGATAGATGTCCAGCAGGCTGCCGCGAATGGGTACCTGGAACAGCCAGGTGCCCAGCACCAGCACCAGCGTGGTCTGCAGCAGGCCGATGGCCGCATAGGGCAGCACCTTGCCGACCATCAGCTCGCTGCGCGACACCGGCGTGGCGATCAGCAGTTCCATGTTGCCGCGCTCGCGTTCGCGCACCACCGCTACCGCCGTGAACATCACCAGGGTCATGGTCAGGATCACCCCGATCAGGCCCGGTACGATGTTCACCGCCGAGCGCCGCTGCGGGTTGTAGAAGCTGGTCACGCTGACCGGACCACTGGCGATGCTGCCTTCGCGCAGCGGCCGCGTATTGCTGGTCGGGCGCGTATCCAGTGGCACCTGCGCCAGCTGGATCGCCGCACTCTGCACCACGGTGTCGCTGCCATCGACCAGCACCTGTACTGCTTCGCGTCCATCGAAGCGGCGACGCTCGAAGTCCGCCGGCACCACGATGCCGACGCTGATCTCGCCGCGGCGCAGCGCCTGCATCAGCTGGTCCGGCGTGTAGGCCTCGCTGCGTGGCGTGATCACGCCGGTGGCGACCATGTCCTGCACCAGCGCGCGTGAGGCGGCGCTGTTGGCCTGGTCGGCGATACCCGCATCGAGGTGGCGCAGGTTGAGGTTGATCGCATACCCGAACAGCAGCAGCTGCATCACCGGAATGCCGACGATCATCGCCAGCGTGATGCGGTCGCGGCGCAGCTGCCGCAGCTCCTTGAGCATGATCGCCCACAGCCTGCGCAGGTTCATGCCGCTGGCTCCCTGCCACGGCCACGGGTGGCGGCCACGAACACGTCCTCCAGGTTCGGCGCCACGATTTCGATATGCGCTTGCGGGTCGGCGCTGGCCAGCGCGCGCCGCAGCACTGCGACATCCGCTGCGCCCTCATTGCACAGCACGCGCAGATGGGTGCCGATCTGCGCCACGCTCAGCACGCCGGGCAGCTCGGCCAGCACGCGGCTGGCCTGGCGTGGCTGCGATGACGTGACCTGCAGCGTGCGTCCTTGCAGCCGTGAACAGAGCTCGGCCGGCGTGCCGTCGGCCACCAGTGCGCCGCGATCAAGGATCGCCAGGCGATGGCAGCGCTCGGCTTCGTCCATGTAATGGGTCGACACCAGCACCGTGGTTCCCGCGTCGGCCAGTTCGAACAGGGCCTCCCAGAAGTCGCGGCGCGATTTTGGGTCGACCGCGCTGGTCGGCTCATCCAGGAACAGCAGTTCGGGCGAATGCACCACGGCGCCGGCCAGGGCCAGGCGCTGCTTCTGTCCACCACTGAGCGTGCCGGCCAGCTGCGGCTGCCGGTCCTGCAACCGGTACTGCTGCAGCAGCGCATCGACCCGTTGCCGGGCCTGGTTGCGCGGCAGGTCCTGGATGGCGGCGAGGAATTCCAGGTTCTCGCGTACCGACAGGTCTTCGTACAGCGAGAAGCGCTGGGTCATGTAGCCGATGCGCCGGCGCAGTGCTTCGGCCTGCTCGGGAACCGCCAGGCCCAGCACCTCGATCTGCCCCGCACTGGGTTCCAGCAGGCCGCACAGCATGCGGATGGTGGTCGACTTGCCTGACCCGTTCGGGCCCAGGAAGCCGTACACCTGCCCGCGCGGGACGGTCAGGTCGACCTTGTCCACGGCCAGCAGTTCACCGAAGCGGCGAGTCAGGCCCTGCGCATGCACCGCGATGTCCGCACCGGTGTTCAGAAGCGCACCTGCACCGGCAGTCCGGCCGGAAGCTTCTGCATGTCGCTGGCTGCATCCACTTCGATCTCGGCGAGGTAGCTCAGGCGCTCGACGTCATCGCGGGTCAGTGCGTAGTACGGGGTGAAAGAAGGCTCGCTGCGGATCGCGCGCACATGGCCCTTCAGTACGGTGGTGCCCCCTCCCTCCAGCTGTATCTGTGCCGGCTGACCGACCTTGACCTGCAGGCGCAGCGGCTGCGGCAGGTAGACGCGCGCATAGGGGCGCTCGCCGACCAGCATCACCGCCAGCGGCGCCCCGATCGGTGCCTGGTCACCCTGCCGGTAGGGCAAGGCATCGATCACGCCATCGCGCGGTGCGCGCAGCTGCAGCTTCTGCAGGTTGACGCCCTGCACCACCTGCTGCGCCTGTGCGGCGTCGGCGGCCGCCTGGCCCTGAGCGATGTCCTGCGCGCGACTGCCGTGCACCCGTTCCAGCCAGGCCTGCTCGGCGGCACGCACGCTGGCCGCGGCATTGCCGGCGGCTGCCCGTGCACGGTCCAGCTCGGCGGCGGCGATCAGGCGCTGGCGTGCCAATGGTTGCACCCGACGATAGTAGGCAGTGGCTTCAGCAGACTGCGCGCGCAATGCGGCCAGTTGTGCCTGGGCCTGTGCGATCTGTTCCTGGCGCGGGCCGAGCTTCAGCTCTTCCAGCTGGGCCTGCGCGCGCGCCGTGTCGGCCTGCGCCGCCGCGAACTGCGCGTCGCCGCGGGCGGGGTCGAGCTGCATCAGCACGGCCCCGGCCTTGACCCGCTGGCCCTCGCGCACCTCCACCGTGGCGATCACCTCGGCCGCCGGCGCCGGCACCGTGATCCGGTCCCACTCCAGTGTGCCCAGCGCCGTTGGCGTTGACTGCCCACAGCCCGCCAGCAGGCCGATGCCCGCCAGCCCGAGTCCACGCATCCCGTTGCCGATGCCCATGCCATCCCCTCCTGCGACGGCGACACGGTGCCACCTGCCCCGTGCACCTTCAATGATTCCGATCAGCCCTGACGGTTTTTTCGCCACGTACGGGCGAGCCTTTTGCTGCAAGGTTCCTCGCCACCTATCCACAGCTTGATTCAGCATCATTCCACAGCCGGTGTGGAGAACCGGACGGGGGCGGCCGTACTGGCTGCCTGGCAGCGGAAGATGCGCTGCCGTCACAGGAGCGGCCGACCGTGACGGTTTTTTCACCACCACCTCATACGCCTTGTGGCACAAGCACTGCGAAGGCCTATCCACAGCTTTTCGCGCCCCCCGTCCACACCGGGTGTGGAAAACCGCGTATCGGCCCGCCGCTGGCCGCATGCCCGGTACGCGCGTAACCTTGTCACCCCGAGTCCATCGCGGTGGACGGCGACCCCGCCCCACCCCAAGCAATGAAAAGCATCGATCATCGAGACTTCACCCTGTCGCCGGAAGACAACGAGCGACTGGCCAACCTGTGCGGCCCCTTCGACGGGCACCTGCGCCAGATCGAGCTGAAGCTCGGCGTGGAGATCGCCAATCGTGGCTTCGTGTTCCGCATCAGCGGGCCCAACGAAGCCATCGTCGAGGCGCAGAAGCTGGTTGAAGCGCTGTACGCCGAAGCCGGCGAAACCACCTTCGACAACCACGCCATCCACCTGCGCCTGGCGCAGGCCAACGTCGAGCAGATCGCCGAACGCTCCTACGAAGCGCAGGACGTGGCAATCAAGGTCAAGCGTGGCACGGTACGTGGCCGCGGCGCCAACCAGGGCCGCTACCTGCACCAGATCGCCACGCATGACATCAACTTCGGCATCGGCCCGGCCGGAACCGGCAAGACCTTTCTGGCCGTGGCCAGCGCGGTCGAAGCACTGAACGAATCACGGGTGCAGCGCCTGATCCTGGTGCGCCCGGCGGTGGAAGCCGGCGAGAAGCTGGGCTTCCTGCCCGGCGACCTGAGCCAGAAGGTCGACCCGTACCTGCGACCGCTGTACGACGCCCTGTACGAGATGATGGGCGTGGAGAAGGTGGTCAAGCTGCTGGAGAAGAACGTCATCGAGATCGCGCCGCTGGCCTACATGCGCGGCCGCACGCTCAACGATGCGTTCGTGATCCTGGACGAGGCGCAGAACACCACCATCGAACAGATGAAGATGTTCCTGACCCGCCTGGGCTACGGCTCCACGGCGGTGGTCACCGGTGACCTGACCCAGACCGACCTGCCCAAGCACGTGAAGTCCGGCCTGCGCGATGCCATCGATGTGCTGCGCGAGGTCGAGGGCGTCAGCTTCACCTTCTTCGAATCCCGCGACGTGGTCCGGCATCCGCTGGTGGCGCGCATCGTCAGCGCCTACGACCGCCGCGACCTGCATCAGATCCAGCCTGGAGCAACGCCATGACCCGTGGTCCCGTGCGACTGGACGTCGCCGTCAGTTATGCCCTGCCGCGTACCGGGCTGCCGGCCGCAGTGAGCTTCCGCAAGTGGGTGGCCGCTGCGTTGAAGGGCCGCATCCGTGAGGCCGACCTGGCCATCCGCGTGGTCGATGCCAAGGAGGGGCAGTCGCTGAACCGCCATTACCGTGGCAAGGACTACGCCACCAACGTGCTCAGCTTCCCGGCCGACGTGCCCGAAGGCCTGCCCAAGGGCGTCAAGTTTCCATTGCTCGGCGACCTGGTGATCTGCGCACCGGTGGTGGCCCGCGAAGCCGACGAACAGGGCAAGGCGCTCAACGCCCATTACGCGCACCTGACCGTGCACGGCGTGCTGCACCTGCTTGGCTGGGACCACGAGGACGACAAGGAAGCCGACGCAATGGAACAGCTGGAGCGCGAGATCCTGGCCGAGCTCGGCATCGCCGATCCCTACGCCGGCGAGCGCTGACGGCCACGCATACCGGGTTCATCACAGAGGACACCCCGATCGCGCTGTTACCCGCACTCATTGCCGCTCTTCTGCAGGTAACCACTGCCCCGGGCATCGACCCCGACCGGGAACGACCGTCGCCGTTCCCGGCCAGCGACAGCGCCGCCGACATTGCCGCCAAAGTCGCCGAGGTGCAGGCCTTCTTTGACGTCAGCCAGCAGACGGCCCGCCAGGCGGTCGCCGAGGCGCAGCAGCACGCGTTGATGGAACGCTTGAGGGCGCGCCACGCGGCACGCCTGGCCGGTATGTGGGTGGACAATGCGACGGGGTGGAACGTCGTCGTGCGACTGACTGGGCCGGCACCTGCGGCCGATGAGACCCATCCAGGGGCGGACGGCCCGCAACGCGTGCGCTACATCATCGGCGCTTCAATGACCGAAGCGGAGATGCAGCGCCGTCTTCAGGCGCAGCAGGGCTGGTTCATCCCGCAGCTGCCCGGCCTGACCGGCTATGGCCTGGACGTCATGACCGGTGAACTGGAGCTGGAACTCCGGGATACCGCTGGCGCGCGCGCAACGGCGGCGACCGTGCGCGACCACCTGCAGGCGCTGCTGGGCTACCCGGTCAGGCTGCGCTGGTACCCAGCGGCATCGCACCTGCAATCTCCCTGACTGCGTAGAGACGCTCGCGATAGCCGACCGGGACCGGTACGATCACCGGCCTGCCTTCCGTTGCGGATCCAGTGCCCGTGCTGCGTATTGTCCTGCCCCTGCTGCTCGTCGCGTCCGCCCCGGCCGCTGCCTTGGACCTGCCGGCGCTGATCGAATGCCGCCAGGGCGTAGCCGATCACGCTGCACTGGCACCGCTGCTGGCTGATCCGCTGAAGGCCGTCGCCCACGGCCTGCAGCCGCTGCCCCAGGGCAACCAGTTCATGAGCGAGTACCGACTGGCCCAGCCGATCAGCGTGTTCGGCGACCGCACCGAACGGGTCGCCGTGGCCGGCTCCAGCATCATGGCGATCCTCGACCAGGCTGACCCGCGGCCGTTGGCCAAACGCCTGGCGCTGGAGACCGGCTACGACCAGGACGGCAAGTTCATGGCCGGCCGCGAGCTGGTCAGCCGCGACGTGACCGACCCGAAGAGCGGCGAGGCCCAGATCGAGTCGATCATCCTCAGCGTCTCCACCGTGGCCTCCCATCCGGGCAAGACCCTGGCCGGCTGTACCTACAGCCTGGACCTGCCTGAAGAAGAAGCCCCTGCCCGGCCTGAACTGGCCCCGCCGCCGATCACCGGACCGGGCAGCGACGGTCACTGACAGGCCGCCACATCCTGCTAGACTTGGGCCAACGCCCGGCCTGCCGGGTGCCTTTTTTCCAGAGATGTCAGAAGACGACAGTAGTAGCTCCCCTGCGGAGCACAGTGAAAAGAAGCGCGGTTGGCTTGAACGCCTGACCTCGGCCTTCTCCGGCGAACCCCACACCCGCGACGAGCTGGTCGCTGTCCTGCACACCGCGCAGGAAGAGGGTCTGATCGCCGCCGATACCCTGAAGATGATGGAAGGCGCCATTTCGGTGGCCGAGCTGACCGTGGGCGACGTGATGATCTCGCGCTCGCAGATGGTCTCGCTGCCGGTCGAAGCGCCCTTCCTGGAACTGATGAAGCAGGTGGTCGAATCGGGCCATTCGCGCTTCCCGGTGCACGGCGAGAACAAGGACGACATCCTTGGCATCCTGCTGGCCAAGGACCTGCTGCGCGGCGTGGTCGCCGACAACGGCCCGGCCAACGTGCGCGAGCTGCTGCGCCCGGCGGTGCTGATCCCGGAGGCGAAGAAGCTGAACGTGCTTCTGAAGGAGTTCCGCCTGTCGCGCAACCACATGGCCATCGTGGTCGACGAGTACGGCGGCGTTGCCGGTCTGGTCACCATCGAGGACGTGCTGGAGCAGATCGTCGGCGAGATCGACGACGAGCACGACGAGGCCGAGGATCCGTCCGCGCAGATCGCCATCCAGTCCGACGGCCAGTACGTGGTCGACGCGCTGACCCCGATCGGCGACTTCAACGAGCGCTTCGGCGCGACGTTCTCCGACGAGGACTACGACACCATCGGTGGCCTGGTCACCGAGGCCGTGGGCCACCTTCCGGAAGTCGGCGATGAGCTGGCACTGGACCGCTTCATGTTCCGCGTGGCCCGCGCCGATGCGCGCCGGGTTCAGGCCTTCCACGTGACCGTGCTGCCGCCGGACGCGCAGGACGACGCTTGAAGCGCCGCGGCCTGATCCTCATGGTGTGGCTGGCACTGTGGGTGCTGGCCATGGCCCTGCCGCTGGCGGCCTTCGCGCAGCCGGCGGCAGCCGTGCCCGCACCGGCCACCGCCAACGCGGAGGCCCCGGCCCCGCGCATCGGCGTGGTGACCATGCAGCCGGGCACGGTTTTCTTCGAACGCTTCGGCCATGACGCCATCGTCGTGGTCGATCCGGCCAGTGGCGAAGCGACCTCATACAACTTCGGTTACTTCGATCCGTCCGAGGACGACTTCATCAGCCGCTTCGTGCGCGGCGACATGATGTATTACCTGGTGGCGCTGCCGCTGCAGCAGGACCTGTCGTACTACGACGAGACCGGCCGCGGTGCCAGCGTGCAGTGGCTGGACCTGCGCCCTGAACAGGCGCGTTCCCTGGCCGCTGACCTGGCCGAGCGGGCCAAGCCGGAAAACGCGCGCTACCACTACGATTACTACACCGCCAACTGCGCCACGATGGTACGCGACACGGTGGACAAGGCACTGGGCGGTGGCCTGCAGTCGCAGTTGTCGGGGCGTTCGCGCGGCAACACCTACCGCAGCGAGTCGGTGCGCCTGGCCTCGCCCGCCCCGTGGATGTGGCTGGGCTTCGATGTCGGCCTGGGGCCGTTCGCCGACCAGCCGCTGTCGCGCTGGCAGGAAGCATTCGTGCCGATGCGCTTGGCCGATGCGCTGCGCCAGGCACGCAACAGTGATGGCCGGCCGCTGGTGCAGTCCGAACAGGAACTGCTGCCGCACCGCATTGATCCGGAGCCGAAGGAGTTCGCGCGTCGTTGGTGGCCGTGGCTGCTGCTTGGTCTGGTCGTGGCCGGCGGCGTGCTGGCGCTGCGCAACCGGCCGCGCCTGCTGGCTGGGCTGGCCCTGCCGTTCTGGCTGTTGTGCGCCGTCGCCGGCAGCCTGCTGGTGTTCCTGTGGGGCTTCAGCACCCACTACGCCGCCTGGGCCAACCGCAACCTGCTGCTGCTTTCGCCGCTGGCCGCGCTGCTGCTGCCCGGAGCAATCAGCCTGCTGCGCCGGCGCGTGCCGGGGCGCATGTTCAGGATCGTGCTGTGGCTGCTGGCGGTACAGGCCGTGGCCGCGCTGGTGCTGCACTGGCTGAGCCTGCAGGCCCAGTACAACGTGCAGTGGATCGTACTGCTGTTGCCCGTGCACGCGGCACTGGCCTGGGTGTTGGGGCGCCGTCCTCACTTGTCCGAAACACGGCGCTGACGCACGATGGCGGGCATGTCATTGCCCGCCTCCGCTTCCGCCCCTGCTTCAGCCAACCCCGCCTGCGTCATCAACTGCGTCCACTATGATGACGAGGGCATACGCCACGATATCAGCCTGGACGCCATCAGCGATGTCATCGCCAGTGGCAATGGCTTCGTGTGGGTCGGCCTGTACGATCCCAACGACGATGTGCTGCTGAAACTGCAGGAAGAATTCTGCCTGCACGACCTGGCCATCGAGGATGCGCGCAACGCGCACCAGCGGCCCAAGGTCGAGACCTACGGCAATTCGATGTTCGTGGTGGTCACCACCGCGCAGATGGTCGACGAGCGCATCCAGTATGGCGAAACCCATGCCTTCCTCGGCCCGCGCTTCCTGGTGACGGTGCGCCACGGCGCCTCGCTGTCCTACGCGCCGGTACGTGCTCGGGTCGAGCGTGAGCCGCAGCTGCTGAAGATGGGCCCGTCGTACTGCCTGTACGCGGTGACCGACTTCGTGGTCGACAATTACCTGCCGATCGTGCACCGCTTCCGCGACACCCTGGACCTGCTGGAAAAGGACATCTTCGCCGAGAACTACAAGCGCAGCACCGTGGTGCGCCTGTACGAGCTCAAGCGCGAACTGAACAAGATGCGGATGGCGGTGGCGCCGCTGCAGGATGTGCTGGCCCAGCTGCGCCGTTACCAGGGCGAGCTGGTTCCGGACGAAGTGAAGCTGTACATCCGTGACGTGCACGACCACGCGGTACGCATCAGCGATGTGATCGACACCCTGCGCGAGATGCTGGGCACCGCGCTCAGCGTGAACCTGTCGCTGGTGACGCTGGCGCAGGGCGAGACGGTCAAGCGCCTCGGTGCGTGGGCCGCGCTGCTGGCGGCACCGACGCTGATCACCAGCTGGTACGGGATGAACTTCAGCCACATGCCGGAGCTGAGCCAACCGTGGGCCTACCCACTGATGATCGTTGGTGTGGGCGGCGTCTGCGTGGGCCTGTACCGGTTGTTCAAGCGCGCAAAGTGGTTGTGACCCGCTGGTGGTAGTGCCGGCCGCTGGCCGGCAACCAGGGCAATGCCGGCCAGCGGCCGGCATTGCCATTCGGCATCAAGCCACGTAAACGGTCTTGATGTTCATGAACTCATGGATGCCGTGGTCGGCCAGTTCCCGGCCAAAGCCAGACTGCTTGCTGCCGCCGAACGGCAGCCGCGCATCGCTTTTGACGATGGCATTGACGAAGGCCGCACCGCATTCCATGCGTTGCGCGAAGGCTTCGCCGCGCACCGGATCGCGCGTCCACACACTGCCGCCCAGGCCGAAGCGCGTGTCGTTGGCCACGCGCAGTGCCTCGCTCTCATCAGCGACCCGGATCACCGCAGCCACCGGACCGAACAGTTCCTCGTCGTAGGCCGGCATGCCCGGGCCGACCTGGTCGAGCACCGTGGCCGGATAGCCGGCATGGGTGCCGGCAATCGGCTCGCCGCCTATCAGCACCCGCGCACCCTTGGCCACGCTGGCCTGTACCTGCTTGTGCAGTTCATCGCGCAGATCGGCACGGGCCATCGGCGCCAGCGTGGTGCCCCGCTCATCGGGGTCGCCGTACTGGCGCTCGGCCGCAGCTTCAACGAAGCGGCGGGTGAATTCATCGGCTACCGCCTCGACCACGATGAACCGCTTGGCCGCGATGCAAGTCTGCCCGCTGTTGTCGAAGCGCGACTTCACCGCTGCCGCAACCGTCTTGCCGAGGTCGGCATCGTCGAGCACCACGAAGGCATCGCTGCCACCCAGCTCCATCACCGACTTCTTCAATTGGCTGCCGGCGTTGGAGGCGATCGAGCGCCCTGCCCGCTCGCTGCCGGTCAGCGTCACCGCCTTCACCCGTGCGTCGCGCAGCACGTCGGCGGCCTGGTCGTTGTCGATGTGCAGCACGTCGAACACGCCGTCCGGCAGGCCGCCATCACGGCACACCGCCAGGATCAGGTCGGCACACTGCGGCACGTTGCTGGCGTGCTTGAGCAGGGCCACGTTGCCGGCCATGAACGCCGGTGCGAGGAAGCGGAACACCTGCCAGATCGGGAAATTCCACGGCATCACCGCGAACACGCAGCCGATCGGCTCGTAGCGCACGTAGCTGCGCTGGGCTTCGGTGTCGATCAGCTGCGGCTTCAGATAGTCGGCCGCATGGTCGGCGTAGTACTCGCAGGCCGCCGCGCACTTGTCGACCTCGGCCAGCGCTTCGGCCTTGAGCTTGCCCATCTCGTGGGTCATCGCCTGCTGCAGGTCGTCGCGGCGCGTGCGCAGCTGCGCCGCGATCTGGCGCAGGATCGCGCCGCGTTCCTGCAGCGAACGCTCGGCCCAGCCGGGGAACGCATCGGCGGCGGCCTGCAGGCGCTGCTCGATGTCGGCAGCGCCCATCAGTTCATGGCGGTAGGTCACCTGGCCGGTGGCCGGGTCGACGATCTCGACGGTCATGGGGGATCTCCATCTGGAAGACCCCCATTGTGCGCCGCCGGCCGTGAGCCGGGTGTTGCCGGCACAGTGGACGGATCGTGTACTCAGCCGTTGTCCTGCCGCGCCAGCTGCAGGTCGCGCTGGCGCCGCTTCTCGGCGCGGGCATTGATGTACCAGCCGATCACCGCGGCGATCGATACCGCCGACACCAGCAGCGTGGCCAGTGCATTGATCTTCGGGCTGATGCCCATGCGCACCGACGCGAACACCTTCATCGGCAGCGTGGTCGAGCCCGGCGTGGCGACGAAGCTGGCCACCACCACGTCATCCAGCGACAGGGTGAACGCCAGCAGCCAGCCCGCCACCAGCGCCGGCGCGATGATCGGCAGGGTGATGCGGGTGAACACGGTCAGCCGGCTGGCCCCGAGGTCCATCGCCGCTTCTTCCAGCGACAGGTCCATTTCCTGCAGCCGCGAGGACACCACCACGGTGACGAAGCACAGGGTGAAGGTGACGTGGGCGATCCAGATGGTGGCCAGGCCGCGTGCCGGGAAGCCGGGAATCGCGCCCATCGAGGCCAGCAGCGCCATCAACGAGAAGCCCAGGATCACATCCGGCATCACCAGCGGCGCGGTGACCAGCGCACCGAACATCGGCTTGCCACGGAAGCGCTTGAAGCGGGTCATCACCATCGCCGCCAGCGTGCCCAGCACGGTGGCGGTACAGGCGGTCCAGAACGCCACCACCAGGCTGGTCCACATCGCATCCATCAGCGCACGGTCGGCGAACAGGTCACTGTAGGCGCGGGTGGAGAACCCGGCCCAGACCATCGCCAGCCGCGAGCTGTTGAACGAATAGAACATCAACAGCAGGATCGGCAGGTACAGGAAGGCGAAGCCGAGCAGCAGCACGCCCAGCCCCAGGCCCTTGGCGGTACGCGGGCTCATGCCTGCTTCCCTTCCAGCAGGCGCTGCTGGGATCGGTTGAACAGCAGGATCGGCACCAGCAGCAACAGGATCATCGCCACCGCCATCGCCGACGCGCCCGGCCAGTTGCGGTTGTTGAAGAACTCGTTCCACAGCTGGCGGCCGACCATCAGCGTCTCCGAGCCCCCCAGCATTTCCGGAATCACGAATTCACCCACTGCCGGGATCATCACCAGCATGCAGCCGGCGATGATGCCGGCCTTCGACAGCGGCAGGGTGATGCGGAGGAAGGCCTGCCATGGCTTGGCACCCAGGTCGTAGGCCGCTTCCAGCAGGCGGTGGTCATGCTTGACCAGGTTGGCGTACAGCGGCAGCACCATGAACGGCAGGTAGCAGTAGACGATGCCGATGTAGGCGGCGGTCGGCGTATCGATCAACTGCAGTTTCGGCAGGCCCATCGACGTCATCAGCGCCTGCAGGCCGGTGAACTGCAGGAACTGGTCAAGCAGGCCGTTGCGGTCCAGGATCGCCTTCCACGCATACACGCGGATCAGGAACGAGGTCCACGACGGCAGCACCACCAGCATCATCGCCACGTTGCGTGCGGCCGGCGACAGGCGGGCGATGGCATAGGCCATCGGGTAGCCGATCAGCAGGGTCAGGAAGGTGGAGATGGCCGCGATCCTGATCGAGCTCAGGAAGGCCTGCGCATAGATCGAATCGCGGAACAGCGCCAGGTAATTCTCCAGGTTCAGCTTCAGCGAGAACCCGCCGTCCACGTACTGCAGCAGCCAGGTATACGGCGGCGAGCCGACCCGGCTGAGCGAGAAACTGATCATCAGCACGATCAGGAACGGCACTGCGAAGAACAGCAGCAGCCACAGGTACGGAATGCCGATCACCGTGGCACGCAGCCCCGGCAGCCAGCGCTTCAAGCCGGCGACGCTCATGAGGTGAGCACCACGCCGTCGTTGTCGCGCCAGTGCACCCACACCTCGTCGCCCCAGGTGAAGCCATCACTGGCCCAGCGCTGCGAGTTGGCGAAGTTGGCCAGCACCTTGGCGCCGCTGGGCAGGCGCACGTGATAGACCGAGTGGCTGCCGAAGTAGGCGATGTCCTCGATCACGCCCTGCGCCTTGTTGGTGTGCCCTTCTGGCTCGTCCTTGCCGATCATCACCTTCTCCGGGCGCAGCGCGAACGCGACCGGCTGCCCTTCATAGCAGGTGATGCCATGGGCAATGTAGATCGGCGCCGGGAACAGCGGCGAGCGCACGGTCACGTACTCGGGCAGGTCCTCGTCGATCACCCCGTCAAACAGGTTGACCGAACCGATGAACTCGGCGACGAAGCGGTTGGCCGGCTGCTCGTAGACCTCGTCCGGCTTGCCGACCTGCTGGATCCAGCCGGCATCCATCACCGCGATACGGGTGGCCATGGTCATCGCTTCTTCCTGGTCGTGGGTGACCATCACGCAGGTCACGCCCGACGATTCGATGATGCTGACCAGTTCCAGCTGCATCTGCGAGCGCAGCTTCTTGTCCAGCGCGCCCATCGGTTCGTCCAGCAGCAGCAGCTTCGGCCCCTTGGCCAGCGACCGCGCCAGCGCCACGCGCTGCTGCTGGCCACCGGACAGCTGGTGCGGCTTGCGCTTGCCCAGGTGGCCCATCTGCACCAGGTCGAGCATCTCGCCGACGCGCTTGCTGATCGCGTCCTTGCCCAGGCCATCCTGCTTCAGGCCGAAGGCGATGTTCTGCTCGACCGTCATGTGCGGGAACAGGGCATAGGACTGGAACATCATGTTGACCGGCCGCTGGTACGGCGGCAGCGCGTCCAGGCGCTGGCCATCGACGGTGATGCTGCCCTTGGTGGGCGTCTCGAAGCCGCCCAGGCAGCGCAGCAGGGTCGATTTACCACTGCCGGAGCCACCGAGCAGGGCAAAGATCTCGCCCTTGCGCACGTCCAGGTTGACGTCGTCGACGGCGACGAATCCGTCGAATTCCTTGCGCAGATCACGAATGGAGAGATAGCCGGGCGCACCGGTCGTGTCGACGACGGCGGCTACCGGCTGGGCTTCAACGGGCATGGGGGCTCCGGGAGCGGGCGGTGGACAGCGGCGGCCATTCTAACGGCCGGGGGCCGAAGGGGATATGACGGCAGTGGGTGGAAGCGGCCGCTGGCTCGCCCAGCCCCCCCCCGAGGTGTGTCGGTTTTCCCCCGCCATGGTGGCCTGTGCGCCGGAAGGCCCGGGCTCTCCTCGACGCCCGGACGGCCGTCCCGGCCAGACACCACGGGCGGCGGCCCGATCTGCAACATTTTTCAGAGCGGGATCCATTGAATGCCCGGGACATTCCCCGCGCAATGCCCCGGATCTAGGCCTTGCATGGACCGACCCTGGTGATTTCCCTGGACAGCCCCTCCCCTTTCCCGCCCCGCCTGCCGGGCTGCCTGCCTGCACGGCTGCCGCTGGTCATCATCGGCGCCGGCCAGGCCGGGTTGTCGCTCAGCGCGCTCCTGCAGGAGGCCGGCGTCGAGCATCGCGTGCTGGAGGCCGAAACCGTGGGTGCCAGCTGGCGGCGACGCTGGGATTCGTTCCAGACCAACACCGCCAACGCGACCATGGCCCTGCATGGCCATGCCTATGCCGGGGATGACCCGGAAGGGTTCATGGGGGCCCCGGAAGTGATCCGGAGGCTCCGCGACTACGCCGACGAGCGCTCGTTGCCGATCAGCGAAGGGTGCGTGGTCCATCGGGTCGGGCCCGAGTCCGGTGGCTATGCCATCGACAGCAGCCGGGGACTGATCCATGCCCAGGCGGTGGTGGTTGCCACCGGTGAATACCGCCGGGCGCGGTTGCCCCGGGCCCCGTTCGCGCCCGCAGCAGGCCTCACCATGCTGCACTCCAGCGACTACCGCGGTCCCGGCCAGCTACCCGAGGGCGCGGTGCTGGTCATCGGCGGCGGCCAGTCCGGCGCGCAGATCGCCCAGGACCTGCGCGACGGTGGTCGCAGCGTGTACTGGTCATTGGCCGAGCGTCATTCGCACACCCGTCGGCTGCGCGGCAAGGACTCGATGACCTGGTGGGACATGGCCGGGCGCATCCATCAACACGTAAGCCAATCGGCGGCCGTACTGGCAGGCGAGCCGGACGCGCTGCGCAAGGCCCGCACCGCGGAGTTCCCCCTGATTTCCGGCAAGGGAAGCGCCGGCCTGGGCAGTTCGATCAGCCTGCTGGCGATGCACCGTGCAGGCATCAGGTTGCTGGGCCGGTTGCAGGAATTCAATGGGAACACCGCCCGCTTCGCCGATGTCCGCCCGCAACTTCGCGCCGCGATCGAAGCGACGCGGGCCGAGTATGCCTATCTCGATTCGCTGGCCAGCGCGTACTACGCCACGCGGCCCGAACCGCGCACCGACGATGCCCGCTACATTCCCGAAGAGGTCTACTTGCACTGGGAGCCGGAACCGTCCCCGTGCGAGCTGGATCTGCCGTCCACAGACATCCGCTCGGTGGTGCTGGCCACCGGTTTCGTCGCCGAGTGGCCCTGGCTCGATGTGCAGGGCGCGCTGGATGCCCACGGCTATCCGCTGGGCGAGTTTGGCGTTTCCCCGCAACCGGGCTTGTTCTTCATCGGCATGCACAACCTGCAGCGGATGAGTTCGTCGTTCCTGTGCAACGGCGGCCGCGATGCACGCGACCTGCTGCCGGCCATCCTGAGGCACCTTGGCGAGGGCGGCGGTACCGATTCCGGCACGGTGAAGCAAGGCGGCCGCCGGGCAACGCCCGGCGGCGCCAGACCCGCTTAACGGCCGGTCTTCACCTCGGTCCACAGCCGGGTGTAGAGCTTGTCGGTCTCCGGCGTGTTGATCGAGTAGGTGAACATCTTCTCGGCCACGTCAGCCGGCGGATAGATCGTCGGGTCGGTGCGGATCGCCTCGTCCACCAGCGGTGTCGCGGCCGGGATCGGGTTGGCGTAGTGGATGAAGTTGGTGTTGGCCGCGGCGACCTTCGGTTCCAGCAGATAGTTGATGAACCTGTAAGCCGCTTCCGGGTGCTTGGCGTCCTTCGGGATCGCCAGCATGTCGAACCACTGCGGCGCACCTTCCTTCGGGATCGAATAAGCCACGTGCACGCCATTGCTGGCTTCCTCGGCGCGGTCGCGGGCCTGGATGATGTCACCCGACCAGCCGACCACCAGGCAGGTGCCGCCATTGGCCAGCGAACCGACGTACTGCGAGGAGTGGAAATTCTGCACGTACGGGCGGATCGACTTCAGCAGGTCGGCCGCCTTCTGCAGTTCGGCCGGGTCGCCGCTGTGCGGATCCAGGCCCAGGTAATGCAGCGCGATCGGGATCATGTCGGCCGGCGTGTCCAGGATGGTCACGCCGCAGTCCTTCATCTTGCTGATGTTCTCCGGCTTGAACACCAGGTCCCAGCTGTTGGCGATATCGGTGCTGCCGCCGAAGCGCTGCTTCAGCATGTCCACGTTGTAGCCGATGCCGGTGGTGCCGATCATGTACGGCACGCCGTACTGGTTGCCCGGGTCCTGGGTGGCGATGCGCTTCATCACCGCCGGATCGAGGTTGGCCAGGTTCGGGATCTTGCTCTTGTCCAGCGGCAGGAACACGCCGGCCTGGATCTGGCGGCCGAAGAAGTTCAGGGTCGGCACCACCACGTCGTAACCGCTGTTGCCGGCCAGCAGCTTGGTCTCGACCATCTCATCGCTGTCGAACACATCGTAGGTCACCCTGATGCCGCTCTCCTTCTCGAAGGTCGGAATGGTGTCCTCGGCGATGTAATCGCTGTAGTTGTAGACGTTCAGGACCTGGCTGTCCTGCGCGCCGCCGTTGCCACCGCCACAGGCGGCAAGCATGGCGGAGGCCAGGCCGAGCGTGAGGATACGCAGCTTCATCGGGTGCTCCAGAATGCGGGAAGGGGGGCCGGCGGGGCCGGCGACGGGTGCCAGCCTACCCCCCGGCGGCGGATTTTTCTATTCCAGATGCTCAGACGTTCAGCAGCAGGAACTCGCGCTCCCACGAGCTGATGACGCGGAAAAAGGTCTCGTATTCCTTGCGCTTGACCGAGATGTAGGCGCGGCAGAAACGCTCGCCCAGCAGGGCCTGGAGCTCGCTGCACTGCTCCAGCCCGTCCAGCGCCTCGCCCAGCGAGCGCGGCAGGTTGTAGCCCAGTTCCTTCGCGCTGCCGGTCACCGGCGCGTCCGGCGCCAGCCGCTCGCGGATGCCGAGCAGGCCGCAGGCCAGGGTGGCCGCCATTGCCAGGTACGGATTGGCGTCGGAACCAGCGAACCGGCTCTCCACGCGCATGTTTTCCGGTGTATCCAGCGGCACGCGCAGGCCGCAGGTACGGTTGTCGAAACCCCAGTGCACGTTGCTCGGCGAGACCTCGCCGAACACCAGGCGCCGGTAGGAATTCACGTTCGGCGCGAAGAACGCCATCGCCTGCGGCGCGTACTTCTGCAGACCGCCCAGGTAGTGGCCGAACACCGGGCTGAACTCACCCTCAGCATCGGTCTCGCCAGCGAACACATTGCTGCCATCGCTCACCCGCACCAGGCTCTGGTGGATGTGCATGGCACTACCGGGCTCGTTCTCCATGGGCTTGGCCAGGAACGTGGCGTACACCCCGTGGCGCATCGCCGCCTCGCGCATGGTGCGCTTGAACAGGAACACCTGGTCGGCCAGGTCCATCGCATCGGCATGGGTGAAGTTCACCTCCAGCTGTGCTGCGCCGGATTCGTGGATCAGCGTGTCCACGTCCAGCTTCATCGCATCGGCGTAGTCGTACATCAGGTCGAGGATCGGGTCGAACTCGTTGACCGCGTCGATCGAATACGACTGCCGCGCGGTCTCCGGGCGCCCCGAGCGACCGGCCGGTGGCAGCAGCGGGAAGTCCGGGTCGGTGTTCTTCTGCACCAGGAAGAACTCCAGCTCCGGCGCCACCACCGGGCGCAGGCCCAGTTCCGCATAAGCCGCCAGTACGCGGCGCAGCACGTTGCGCGGCGCAAGCTCGTGCGGTTCGCCGTTCTTGGTGTAGCAATCGTGGATGACCTGCGCGGTGGCGTCGGCCGCCCACGGCACCATGCGCACCGTGTCCGGATCGGGCCGCAGCATCATGTCCGAGTCCGACGGCGAGGTCAGGTCGTAGTAATCGTCAGGGAACTCGCCGGTGACGGTGGTGGCGAAGATGCCTTCCGGCAGGCGCGTGCCGTAATCGTGCGAGAACTTGTCGGCAGGAATGATCTTGCCGCGGGCGTTGCCGGTGATGTCCGGCACCAGGCATTCCACCTCGGTGATGCGCCGCTCCTTCAGCCAGCGCAGCAGGCTGCTTTCCTGCGGTGCGGGGGGCGTGGCCGTCTTGCGCGGGCGCGTTCGGGAACTCATCGGGAATCCAGTCGGTTCTGTTGGTGCTGCCGGCAAGCTTGGCCGAACGCACGGAAAATAGCGTGATAGAACGGCGTCTGCGTGACACGCCACTCCGGATGCCACTGTACGCCGAGCACAAATCCATGGTGCAGGCTGCGCGCTGCCTCGACCAGTCCGTCATCGGCCATGGCCTCGACCTGCAGGCCCTGCGCGAGGCGGGCGATGCCCTGTCCGTGCACCGAATTGACCTGCGCGCGGCCACTGCCGTGCCACTGCGCCAGCCAGCCATCGGCGGCCAGGGTCACCGCATGGGCCGGCCCATACTGCACTTCCACCAGCGCCTGCGGGTCTTCGCGATGGTCGGCCAGGCCGGGCACCGCATGCACCTGCGGATGCAGGCTGCCACCCAGCGCGACGTTCAATTCCTGGAAACCGCGACAGATCGCCAGCACCGGCAGATCCAGCGCCAGCGCTTCGTGCAGCAACGCAAAGGCGTTGGCATCCCGGGCCGGATCATGCGGATTGCCTGGCCAACTGCGGCCACCCTCGTAGTGCTGCGGTTCGATATTGCTGACCGCGCCGGTCAACAGCAGGCCATCGAGCCCAAGCAGCCAGTCGCTGGCCGGCAACGGTGGCTGCAGGCTCGGCAACACCACCGGGGTCACCTCGGCCGCCTCGGCCAGCGCGCGCACGTACTTCTCGCCGGCCACCGCGAAACGGTGGTGGCCGAGCACGGTGCTGTCGGTGGGCAGGCCCACCCAGGGCAGGCGGCGCATGGGGTCACTCCTTGGCGTGCCGACACGTTACCCGTCGCCTGGCAACGGCGGCAAGTCGCTGTCGTCACACCGCAGCTGCCGCGCATCGGCGAAACTACCGGGGTGAACGCTGATCGACCTGCCCTGCTCCGCCCTCCCGCACTGCACCCGCGAGGCCTGCAGTGAGCGCCGCGTTTCCGCCCAGCTGGTATGCCTCCAGCCTGCCCGAACCACCCGCACTGCCCTCGTTGCAGGGGCAGGTGCAGGCCGACGTTGCGGTGCTGGGCGCCGGCTATACCGGCCTGACCGCCGCACTGGAACTGGCCGCGCGTGGCCAGCGCGTGGTGGTGCTGGACGCACAGCGGGTCGGCTGGGGCGCGTCCGGCCGCAATGGTGGCCAGGCGCTGGCCGGCTATGGCTGCGAGGTGGACGAACTGGAGCGTCAGCTCGGCCGTGACGATGCGCGCCACCTGTTCGACTGGTCGCGCGAAGCGGTACAGGCGATGCGCAGGCGCATCGATCGCCATGGTATCGACTGCCATTGGGTGGAGGGCCACGCCAGCGTCGCCATCCGCGAACGCCACGAGCGCGACCTGCACGCCAACTGCGAGCACCTTCAGCGCCACTACGACTACCCGATGCAGTGGTGGGACCGTGATGCCCTGCGCGCGCAGCTGGACAGCCCGCGCTACCGCGCCGCGATGTTCGATCCGCACAGCGCGCACTTGCACCCGCTGGCCTATGCGCGTGGCCTGGCCGATGCGGCGCGCGCGGCCGGCGTGGTGATCCACGAGAACTCCGCAGTGACCCGCGTGCAGCGCGGACCGCAGCCCACCCTGCATACCGCGCGGGGCAGCGTGCGCGCTGCGCACCTGGTGGTTGCCGGCAATGCCTGGCTGCAGGGCCTGCTGCCCGAGCTGGAACGCCGGATCATGCCGGTCGGCACCTATATCGGCGCCAGCGCGCCGCTCGGTGCCGAGCGCGCCCGCGCCCTGATCGGCAACAACATGGCCGTGGCCGACACCGCGTGGGCACTGGACTATTTCCGCCTCAGCCACGATCACCGGCTGCTGTTCGGCGGTCGCGCCAGTTACTCGGCGTTGCCCCCACCCGGCCTGCACGGGGTGATGCAGCGGCGCATGCACCAGGTGTTTCCACAACTGGCCGACGTGCCGCTGGAGCAGGTCTGGGGCGGTTACGTGGACATCACCCGCAACCGCGCCCCGCATTGGGGCCGGCTGGACGGCAACCTGTACTTCGCGCAGGGGTTCTCCGGCCATGGGGTGGCCGCCGCCGGGCTGGCCGGCGAAGTCATCGCCGCCGCGATTGCCGGCCAGAGCGAGCGCCTGGACGTGTTCCAGCGCCTGCGGCATGCGCCTTTCCCTGGCGGCCGGCTGCTGCGCACGCCGCTGCTGGTGGCGGCGATGTCGTGGTACAAGCTGCGGGATGCGTTGTGGTGAAGATTCTGCATCTCCACCTGTATTGAACGTTCTGACAAGCGCACCGCAGCGCTGATCGTGCTGCACACGTCACAGATTCTCACGCAACATGTGTGATGGATGGTTGGTCAATTACCTAAATGCGCAGCTGTGCAATTGCATAATCGTTCGCAGACCGATAACGTCCTGAGAAACCGGGCCCCGCGGCGAATGGAAGCTGACAGGGGACACGTAGGAGAGGGGGACGTGCGATTGGACTGGTGGAAAGAAGGATTGTTGCTGAAGGTGCGCATTCGTCCGGCTGGCCTGATGCTTGCCTTGCTTTATGCAGTTGCCTATTGGGCAACCCGACAGCTGTCGCTGGATCAGTTCTATTTGCCAGCCGGCATCCGGGTGGCGGCCGTACTGTTGTGCCCGCCGCGCCTGTGGCCTTATCTGCTGCTGGGCGAATATGCGTACTTTGCACAGTCCCGCGTTCCAATGATCGAGAAGTACGGCCTGACATGGGTCATTGTTGCCTCCGCGTTCCTCATGCCCGCAGTGATGTTGATTGTGAAGCTGCAACGGCGACTGATGGCGGAGTCGCAGACGATCGGCCTCTTGTTGATTGCCGCCGCTTCCAGCGTCGTTATTACTCTGCTGAACCTCAGCTTTTCCCATCTGCTCTGGCCAACACCCCCTTCCACGCCCTTCCTGACCAATGCGGCGCGTTACAGCGTGGGCGACTTCATCGGCATTCTGACGGTGGCCCCCATCGCCATGCTGTGGGCGCGACAGGACGTGGGGCAGGAGTGGAACGCTGGACGAAAGACCCCGATGCTGGCGGCACTTTCGTTGATGCTGCTGATCGGGATAGCAGCAACTCAACTGCCCGCAGACTGGGTTGCGCTGAAGGCAACGCTCCTGCTGCTGTTGGCACTCCCCGCGGCCGCACTTACCTGCCTGTATGGCTGGAAGGGTGCCGCCCTTGCAGTGCCGGTGCTCAACATGGTCATCGGCCTGACCACGCCCAACACACATCCAACCGCATTCGATCCAGCGGCCTTCATCACCCAGCAGATCATGGCGATCAGCGGCATCGTATTGCTGTTGCTCGGATCACGCATCACCCACTTCTACCATCGTTACAGGCTGCGCGAGATGGGGGAAAGGGACGCCATCCATCTTGCGAGGAGCTCGCAATTGGCCAGCGAGATGGAGCTGCGTGAGCGTGCCCTGCACCTTCGCAAGCTCGGCGACGGCATTGATACGTCGCTGGTTGAGCTGGCCGACTGGCTCAAGGCCCAGGGACATCACGCAGTGGCCAGCAGCCTTCTGCATACCTCAAATGTACATTCGCGGCTCTTTCGCGAACAGACAAGCATGGTCTATCCCTCGGGCCTGGAGCATCTTGGGCTTTACGTGGCTTTGCAGGCTGGCGGCATCCGTGAGTCATGGAAGCTGACGGAGCGCGTTCTCCGCCCGGATCTGAAGGGCGACCCCTGCAACCTGAGCGTGGAACTGCAGTTGGCCGCTTACCGAACACTCATTGATGCGGTCTCCATTCTTCTCAAGCATGAAGGTGGCCAGATTCGCATTCGTGCAAGGTGCGGCGGAATGGGTTCCAGGCGCGGAATCCTCATGGTCGTGTCGCTGCTGGAGTCGCGTCGGCGCCTTTCCCAGCAGACAACCATGGCAGCGTTCGAGCGGCTGTCCGGGCGAACCCTGCCCTATGACGGGACCGTTGACTGCTATGGCAACCGGGTCAGGATTCTGTTCCTCGACCGTGAATCAAAACTTGAGGCAGTGCCCAGCGCTCCATCGCAGTACAGCTGCCCCGCACCCTCTGCGCTGCAGTAGTGCATTTCACAGTCAAGCGGCCGGAGCGAACCAAAGCAGCGGAATCGCATAAGCGTCCCGCTCATCCCCTGGCCAAGGGCGTCATGGGCACCCGGCGAACATCCGGGTGCCCATGCAGCCCGACACTCAAGCTCGCCGATATCCCGGCAACAGGCAGTATCAGGGTGCCTCTACCGCCCACAACACATCAGCTCCGCCAGCATATCTGACCAGCGTGAATGCGGAAGACCGATAGACAACCGTTCTGGTGGCTTTTGCGGGAACAGGCAGGCGCTGCTCCGGCAACGACACCCTCGCAGATGGGTCACCTGCCGGCAGCACCCAGAACGTGCCCGCAGCATTGCCGATCACGATGTGCACGTGCCCTGCGAGATCGTTTACCTGGAAATAGTCCATGCCATCGCGCTCGAACCCATAGACCAACCAGCCGGGATCCACGCTCAGGTCTTGTGCCTGCGGAATCGACTGGCCGAGTCCTTGGCCGGCCATCTTGATTCCATGGTCGTCACCCGGGGCAAAAGCAAAAACGGATACCGGCACCAACATCAATGCACCAGCAAATGCATGAATTCGGAAACTTCTCACACTAACCTCCAGGTTGGATGCAATACGGATCAAGAAGGATGCTACCGCCAATCGCATCAGCATATACCGGGCGGACTCCGTATTGCCCATGGGACATAATCCACTGGATCGATGCAAACCCATGCCACGCCGATGCTGCGTCCGAAATCGCCAATACCTGCATCGAAACCCGCCACGGTGCAGGTCAGTGGCATCTGAGACAAGGACCTGGACAAGCGCGTGTAACTGCAGGACATCGTCGATTGTGTGATGGGGAACACAGCGGACAGCATCAACTGCCCAATGTGCCTGGTGCAACGGCTAAAACGTGATCGAACCGTGGGCGCGCTGATTGTGGAAGATTAACCGTCCGTTGGTGGCTATGCCGCCGCACTGCCGGGCGTGTAGGGCCACGAAGCACAGGAAGCCGCCAATTGCAGCGCAAAGGGAGGCCACGCACCTCGATTGCGCCCTTCTCCAACTGTCGATAATGTCTTCGGAAGTGGCCAGTCATCATTGGCCGGGAGACGGGAGACGCGGGCTTGGAGCGATTCAAAGAATCGATTGAACTGAGCTTCCGGATCCGACCCGTCGGAATCGCACTCGCGGCCGTCTACGCCCTGAGCTGCCTTGCCTCCCGTCAGTTCTCGCTGGATCAGTTCTTCCTGCCTGCGGGCATCCGGGCAGCGGCACTACTGATCGTCCCGACCCGCCTGTGGCCCTACCTGCTGCTTGGGGAGTACGCGTACTTCGCAACCCTGCGCATCCCCATGATCGATAGCTACGGCCTGGTCTGGGTCATCCTGGCCTCGACTCTGCTGATGCCGCTGGCGATGCTGGTGGTCTACTTGCATCGCATGAGAATGCCATCAGAGTCCGCCACCGGCCTCTGGCTGCTGTCGCTGACCTTCTGCACGGCATTGTTCGTCCCGGCTCTCAATATGGGCATTTCATTTGCTCTGTGGTCGAACCCGCCGCCCAGCAACCTGCTTAGCGCAGTTGATCGCACGATCTTTGGCCACTTCGCCGCCATCATCACCCTCGTGCCGTTGGCATTCCTCTGGTCGCGACGACACGCGGATCCCAATTGGACGCGCCGCTTTGCTGCGCCTACGGTCACGGCCATCCTGGTGATGCTGGTCCTGGGCCTGTGCATGCAGCTGACGGCCATCAGCGCCCACACCACACGCACCCACCTGGTGCTGCTGTCCTCCCTCCCAGCGATCGCCCTGACCTTCATGCATGGGTGGCGTGGCGCTGCCATCGCGATTCCGCTGTTGAACCTTCCACTCCATTTCGCCACACCCAGCACCGGCCTACCGTCCTCGTTCGACCTGGGCACCTTCGCCACCCAGCAGAACATGGCCGTGATGAGTGTCGCACTGCTCGCACTGGGATCCAGCATCAGCTATCACCATGAGCGTGCACGGTCCCGTGGACTGGCTGAGGAAACCACATTGCGCTTGGCACGCAGTTCGCATCAGACCCGTGAGCGTGAGCTTCGCGAGCGCGCCTCCCATCTCAAGCAACTCGGCGAAGGCATGGACAGCTCGCTCGGCGAGATGGTCAGCTGGCTGAAGGCGCAGGGGCATCATGCCGTGGCCAACAGCCTGCAGCACGCCTCATCCGTGCACTCGCGGCTGTTCCGTGAACAGGCCAGTCTGGTCTACCCCACGGGGCTGGAGCAGGTTGGGCTGTATATCGCGCTGCGGGTTGGCGGCGCATGCGAGACCTGGAACAACTCCCATCGCGTGATTCCGCCCCGGCTGGAGGGCAACCCCTGCTTGCTGACGGTGGACCTGCAACTCGCCATCTATCGCTCGCTGATCGAGGCGGTGTCGCTACTGCTGGAGCTGGAGTCGGGACAGGTCAGCGTGCGCGCCCGGAGCGGCCAGGCTGGCGAACGCCGCGGCATCGTGGTGGTTGTGGGCCTGCTTGACCGTGGTTGCACGCTGTCGAACCGGACCGTTCAGCAAGCCACCGAGCGTCTGGCCGGCCGGATAATGGCCTACGGCGGCACGGTGCATTGCCGTAGCAACCGGCTCCGGCTCGTCCTGCACGAATCGATTGCGGGTACAGCGGCGGCATTCGCATCGCCTGCCTGACCGGGAACGACGCGCAGGGCACGCTGCTCCGCTAAAGTTGCGCCCGAAACCGCCGCTATCCGTGCCGAGCCCCTCCCTCGTGAGCCACCGCATCATGCCCGTCCTGCCGCAGGCCGCCGTCGAAGGCGACCTGGCCGATCCGCTGCCACAGCGGATCCTGCTGGTCGAAAACTCCCGTGCGTTCACCGGCATGCTGCGCGAAGCGATCGAGCAGCGCCTGGAACTGCCGGTGGTGATCGCCTCCACCCTGGCCGAGGCCGACCGGCTGCTCAGCGAAGGCGGGGGCTGGTTCCTGGTGCTGACCGGACTGGTGCTGGCCGATGGCGACCGCGATGCGGTGGTCGAGTTCTTCCTCAAGCGCGACCTGCCGACGGTGGTGGTCAGCGGCGTTTACGACGAGGACCTGCGCAAGCGCGTACTACAGCAGCAGATCATCGACTACGTGCTGAAGAACACCCCGGGCAGCATCGACTACCTGGTGTGGCTGGTGCAGCGGCTGGAACGCAACCGACGCATCGCCGCGCTGGTGGTGGACGATTCGCCGTCCGCGCGTGGCTATGCCGCCGCCCTGCTGCGCATGTATGGGCATGAGGTGCACGAAGCCGCCGACGGCAACGAGGGCCTGGCTGCAATCGAGGCGCACCCGGCGATCCGCCTGGCGGTGGTCGACCAGGAAATGCCCGGCATGCAGGGGGTGGAATTCACCCGTCGCCTGCGCACCCTGCGCTCGCGCGACAAGGTGGCGGTGATCGGCATCTCCGGTAATACCGACGCCTCATTGATCCCGCGCTTCCTGAAGAACGGCGCCAACGATTTCCTGCGAAAACCCTTTTCGCGCGAGGAATTCTTCTGCCGTGTCTCGCAGAACGTGGATCAGCTGGAACTGATCGGCACGCTGCAGGACCTGGCCACCCGCGATTTCCTCACCGGCCTGCCCAACCGACGCTTCTTCCTGGAGCAGAGCCAGCGTCAGCTGCCGCAGCTGCAGCTGCACGGCCAATGCGTGGCGGTGGCGATGATCGACATCGACCACTTCAAGCACATCAACGACACCCATGGCCACGAAGCGGGCGACGACGCGCTGCGCGCGGTGGCCGGCGCGGTGACTGCGCATGCACGCAGCCACGACCTGATCGCGCGCTTCGGCGGCGAGGAGTTCTGCCTGCTGGTGCCAGACCTGGAACAGGACGAGGCGCTGCTGTACTTCGAGGAGCTGCGCCAGCGCATCGCCGCACTGGAGGTGGACATCGGCACCGCTACCCTGCGCATGACGGTCAGCATCGGCCTGTGCTGCCTGCGCCCGCAGCGCGATGCGCTGCACCGGCTGATCTCCGAGGCCGACCGCCAGCTGTACCTGGCCAAGGCCGGCGGCCGCAACCGGGTCAGCTGCACCACCGTGGCCAGCCCGCTGCGCCCACGCGAGCCAGCGCTGACCTGACCGGCTCGCTTTGATCCAGATCAACGCCGTTCCCGCACGGCAGCTCTACAGTCGGCCCCGACATACGCATGAAGGGGAGCCGGGGATGGCACTACTGGTCTGGCAGGACGATCTGAACATCGGCATCGATGTGATCGACCAACAACACCGCCGCATCATCGAGATGCTCAACCACCTGCAAGTGGCCCAGTCCAGCCTGCAGCGCGCGGCAGTGGGTGAAGTGATCGACGAGGTGGTCGACTACACCATGTCGCACTTCGCGTTCGAGGAAGAGCTGATGGAGGAAGCGGGCTACCCGTTCTGTGCCGCGCACAAGCGCGTGCATGAGATCTTCATCAAGCGTGTGGCCGAGTACCGGCTGCGCTTCCAGGCCGGCGAGGACATCAGCGATGAACTGCGCACGATGCTCTCGCGCTGGCTGTTCAACCACATCCGCGGCGATGACCAGGCCTATGCCGAACAGGTCAAGGCGCACCTGAACCAGTTCACCCGCGAGCACCAGGGCGGTGGCTGGCTGGGACGCACGCTCAAGCGCTTCTTTGGCTGAACCGCAGCGCGCGCCGGTGCAGTGCCACCATCGCGCACAGCGTCGCTGCCGCAGTCAGGCACAGGTAGTAGCCGACCGCGACCAGACCGAAGCGTTCAGCCAGCCAGGTGGCCAGGTACGGCGCCGGTGCCGCACCCAGAATGCCGGCCAGGTTGAATGACAGCGATGCGCCGGTGTAGCGCACCTCCACCGGGTAGATCTCGGCCAGGAAGGTACCGCAGGGACCATAGGTCAGGCCCATCAGGAACAGGCCCAGGCACAGGAAGGCGGTGACCATCCACGGGCTGTGCGGCTGGAACAGCGGCGCGAACAGCACGCCGAAACCGATGATCAGCACGCTGGCCACGATCATCGTGCGGCGCGTCCCCCAGCGGTCGCCATAGCGCGCCGACAGCGGGATGCCCAGCGCGAAGAACAGCATGCCGGCCATCTGCATCAGCAGGAACTGCTCGCGGCTGTAACCCAGCACCGCCGTGCCATGGCCGAGGCTGAACACGGTCATCAGGTAGAACAGCACGAAGGTGGCGAACGCGCCCAGGGTACCCAGCAGCATCGGCACCGGGTGGTCACGCAGCACCGTCCACATCGGCAGCCGCACCGGCGCCTTGCGCTCCAGCGCCTGCTTGAAGTCGGGGGTCTCGTGGATGTTCAGCCGCACCCACAGGCCGAGGCCGACCAGCAGCGCGCTGGCCACGAACGGAATGCGCCAGCCCCATTGCAGGAAGTCGGCCTGGCTCAGGCAACGGCCCAGCACCAGGAAGATGCCGGCCGACAGCAGGAAGCCGAGCGGTGCACCCAGCTGCGGGAACATGCCGTACCAGGCACGCTTGCCCGGCGGTGCGTTCTCGGTGGCCAGCAGCACTGCCCCGCCCCACTCGCCGCCCAGACCCAGGCCCTGGCCGAAACGGCACAGCGCCAGAAGCGCCGGCGCCCACAGACCGATCTGCGCGTGCGTCGGCAGCAGGCCGATCAGCACCGTGGACAGCCCCATGGTCAGCAGCGCAGCCACCAGGGTGGCCTTGCGGCCGATGCGATCGCCGAAATGGCCGAACACTGCCGAGCCAACCGGGCGTGCGATGAAGGCCACCGCGAAGGTTGCCAGCGACTGCAGCAGGGCTGCCTGTTCGCTGCTGTCCGGGAAGAACAGGTGCGGGAACACCAGCACCGCGGCCGTGGCGTAGATGTAGAAGTCGAAGAACTCGATCGTGGTACCGATCAGGCTGGCCAGCAGAACACGACGGGGGGAATTCACGGGCGGCGCGGCAGCGGTGATCGAGGACATCGGCAACACGGGAAATGGCAGATCGACCGATTCTGCCACGGGCTGGCGGCGGTACGGCACGATGGTTTCAGCCGACACCGATGCCGACGAGGGGGCAGGCGCCTCCTGTAACGTCGAGCCATGCTCGACGGTTCTTCGCGAGATGCAGCCGAGCATGGCTCGGCTCTACAAGAACGAACGGCAGTCGAGCATCGCTCGACTCTACAGAGAGCGAACAGCCGTCCAGCAATCGCGTCGTTACAGCTGCATCCAGGTGGCCTTGATCTCGCTGTACTTGTCGAACGCATGCAGCGATTTGTCGCGCCCGTTGCCGGACTGCTTGTAGCCCCCGAACGGAGCGGTCATGTCGCCGCCATCCCAGCCGTTCACCCAGATGCTGCCGGCACGCAGCTGGCGCGCGACGCGGTGGGCTCGCCCCAGGTCCCGTGTCCACAGGCCGGCGGCCAGGCCGTAGCGGCTGTCATTGGCCACGCGCACCGCTTCGGCCTCGTCTTCGAAACCAAGCACAGCCAGCACCGGCCCGAACACTTCCTCGCGCGCCAGTGCCTGCTCCGGGCGCACCTGGTCGAACACGGTGGGCTGGACGTAGCTGCCGCCGGCTTCCACTTCGGCGCGCCGCCCACCCAGCAGCAACCGGGCACCCTCGCCTTCGGCGCGCGCGATATCGTCCATCACCTTGTCCAGGTGCGCGGCATCCACCAGCGCGCCCATCGGCGCATCGGGGTCCAATGGATGGCGGGGGTGCATGTGCTGGCCATAGACAACCACCTGATGCACGAAATCCTCGCGGATCGAACGCTGTACCAGGAGCCGCGAACCTGCGGTACAGACCTCGCCCTGGTTGAAGAAGATACCCTGTGCCACCGCCTTCGCGGCGGCGTCCAGATCAGGGGCGTCGGCGAACACCACATGCGGGCTCTTGCCGCCACATTCCAGCCAGACCCGCTTGAGGTTGGATCGCCCTGAACACTGCAGCAGCTTCGCGCCCGTGGCCGTGGAGCCGGTGAAGGCGAGCACGTCCACATCCATGTGCAGGGCCAACGGCTCACCGACGCGCGCACCGTGCCCCGGCAGCACGTTCAGCACGCCCTCTGGCAGGCCCGCTTCGGCGGCCAGCGCCGCCAGCCGCAACGCACTCAAGGGCGAGCGCTCGGACGGCTTGAGCACCACCGAGTTGCCCATGGCCAATGCAGGCGCGATCTTCCAGCAGGCCATCAGCAGCGGAAAGTTCCACGGAACGATCGCGGCCACGACCCCGGCGGCCTCGCGCGTGACCAGTCCCAGTTCGTGCGGGCCGGTCGGCGCGATCTCGCCGTACAGCTTGTCCACGGCCTCGGCGGTCCAGCGCAGGCAGCGCACCGCGCCTGGCAGGTCGATGCGGCGCGCATCACGCACCGGCTTGCCCATGTCCAGGGTTTCCAGCAGGGCCAGCTCGTCGGCATGCGTTTCGACCAATGCCGCCAGCGCCAACAGTACGCGCTTTCGCTGGGCCGGGCTGGCCTGCGACCAGTGGCCGGCCTCGAAGCTGCGCCGCGCGGCCAGTACCGCGCGCTCCACGTCCTGTGCGTCGCAGTCGGCGACCGCCCCCAGTACGCGACCGTCGATCGGGCTGACGCAGTCGAAACGGGCGCCGCTGGCTGCATCGACATAGCGGCCATCGATGAAGGCCTGGCCTGGCATCGACAGCTGGAGGGCCAGTGCCTGCCAATGGCTGCGGTCGGGGAAATCGGCCATGGGAAGCTCCAGCATTCTACGAGCCTTGGTTATACCGGGGTCACCGCGACTCCGCCGTGACGTGGCTGCGCTACATTCGTCGCATCGGACCCGACGGAGCTGGCATGAAGCGTCCCGGAAGCGACCTGCACGACCTGACCACACAGCGCCCCGAGTCACTGGACGCTTACTGGATGCCATTCACCGCCAACCGCCAGTACAAGGCGGCACCACGCATGCTGGTCCGCGCCGAAGGCATGCACTACGAAGACATCGATGGCCGACAGATCCTCGACGGCACCGCCGGCCTGTGGTGCTGCAACGCCGGCCACGCGCGACCGCGCATCGTCGAGGCCATCGCCGGGCAGGCACGCACGCTCGACTACTCGCCCGCTTTCCAGATGGGCTCGCCGCCGGCCTTCGCGCTGGCACAGCGGCTGGCCGCACTGGCTCCGGCCCCGCTCAACCATGTGTTCTTCACCAGCTCCGGCTCGGAGGCGGTGGATACCGCGATGAAGATCGTGCTGGCTTACCACCGCCAGCGTGGCGAGGGCCAGCGCACGCGCTTCATCAGCCGCGAGAAGGCCTATCACGGCGTCGGTTTCGGTGGCATGGCGCTGGGCGGTCTGCCCAACAACCGCAGGGCGTTCGGCCTGCAACTGGGGGGCGTGGACTATCTGCGCCACACTCTGGACCTGCAGCGCAACGCGTTCAGCAAGGGCCTGCCGCGCCAGGGCGCGGAGCTGGCCGACGACCTGGAACGGCTGATCGCGCTGCATGACGCCTCGACGATTGCCGCCGTCTTCGTCGAGCCCATCGCCGGCTCCGCCGGGGTGATCCTGCCCGCGCCCGGATACCTGCAGCGCCTGCGCGAATTGTGCGACCACCACGGCATCCTGCTGGTGTTCGATGAGGTCATCACCGGTTTCGGCCGGGTCGGCATGCCCTTCGCCGCGCAGCGCTTCGGGGTCACACCGGACCTGCTGACCTTCGCCAAGGCGGTCAGCAACGGCGCGGTGCCGCTGGGCGGCGTGCTGGCCAGCGACGCCGTGCATGCCACGCTGATGCAGGCCCCGCCGCAGGCCATCGAGCTGTTCCACGGCTATACCTACTCGGGTCACCCGCTGGCCTGCGCCGCAGCGCTGGCAACACTGGACGTCTGCGCCGAGGAGCGCCTGTTCGAGCGCGCCATCGAACTGGGCGAGTACTGGCAGGAACGGCTGCACGCGCTGCAGGGCCTGCCCAACGTGATCGACATCCGCAACTTCGGGCTGGTCGGCGCGGTCGAGCTGGCACCGCGCCGCGATGCCCCTGGCAGCCGCGGCTACGAGGTGTTCCGGCGCTGCTTCCACGATGGCCGGCTGCTGGTGCGCTGCACCGGTGACATCATCGCGCTGTCGCCGCCGCTGATCGTGGACAAGGCGCAGATCGACCAGATCACCGGCACCCTGGGCGAGATGATCCGGGTCACCGCCTGAGCCCGGGCCGGCGGCGGCGAGCGGGTACAATGGGCGGTTCCGCTCCTGCTCGTTGCCGTGCCCATGGATATCGTCGTCAAAGAAGAACTCAAGGCCTACATCGACCCGCTGACCGCGGACGAACATGACGCGCTGGAGCGCAGCATCCTGGCCGAAGGCTGCCGCGATGCGCTGGTGCTGTGGGGTAATGTGCTGGTCGATGGTCACAACCGTTTCGGCATCTGCCAGAAGCATGGCCTGCCCTTCAACACCGTGCAGAACACGCGCTTCCAGAGCATGGAAGACGTTCACCTGTGGATGATCGAGCAGCATCTGGGCCGTCGCAGCGTGTCCGATTTCCAGCGCGGCGTGCTGGCGCTGCGCAAGCGCGACATCCTGGCCGCCCGCAAGCAGGTCGAGCAGGCGCAGCTGCAGCGCGAGAGCGACGGTACCGCCGAGATTGCCGATGAGGCGGGCGAGGACAGCCCGCCGTGGGAGCCGGCACCGAAGCTCAGCCGCGCCGAACTGGCCCGCGAAGCCAAGCTGAGTACCAGCCAGGTCGTCATGATCGAGCGCATCCATGCCCAGGCTGCACCCGAAGTGGTGGAGGCAGTGAAGGCCGGCGTGATCTCGATCAGCGCCGCCGCAGCCGTGGCCGATCTGCCCGAAGAGGAGCAACGCGCCGCCGCCGCCGGCGGCAAGGATGAGCTGAAGCAGGCGGCCAAGCGCGTGCGCGAATCCAAGCGCAAGCCGCGCGCGCCGAAGCCGGACGCGGCCGAGATGGACTTCGAGGAGCCCAGCGAGGACGAGATCGCCAGCCGCGACGCCGAGGTACTGTTGGCACTGGAACAGCTGGGCGAGGATGCCCCGGCCCTGCGCCGCCGCGTGGTCGCGTTGACCCGCGAGAACGACACCCTGCGCGCGCAGCTGGCCGCGCTGCGCAAGCAGGTAGTGCCGGCCGCTGGCCGGCAACCCCATGAAGGTATCGGGTGAACTGAAGATGCCGGCCAGCGGCCGGCACTACCAGATGCTCATGCCGTGCCGGTTAGACTTCCGGCATGACGCCTGCCCACGATCCGCGCCGCGCCCAGCTGCGGCGCCTGAAAGCCCTCGCACTGGGCCTGCTGCTGTTGATGCTGGCCGGATTCGCGGTCAGCCATTGGCACGGCGAACGCGGCATCTGGGCCTGGGTTTCGGCCTTCTGCGAGGCTGCTGCGGTCGGCGCGCTGGCCGACTGGTTCGCAGTCGTTGCGCTGTTCCGGCGGCCAATGGGCCTACCGATTCCGCACACCGCGATCATCCCGCGCAGCAAGGAACGCATCGGCGACAGCCTGGCGCTGTTCGTGCGCGACCAGTTCCTGGAACCGGGTGTGCTGCTGGCCAAGCTGCAGGTGTTCGATCCGGCCAGTCGTCTCGGTAGCTGGCTGGCCGACCCGGCACGCTCGCGGATGCTGGCCGACATGGCCCGCGGCTGGGCGCTGCAGGCACTGGATTTCTTCGACGAAACCGCGGTGCGGCGGCAACTGCATGCCTTCGTGGTGCAGCAGCTGCGGCAGTGGAACGCTGCTGCCACCGCCGGTGAACTGCTGGCCCTGCTGACCGCCGATGGCCGCCACCAGCGCGTGCTGGACGAGGGCCTGCAGCGCCTGGGACGCTGGCTGGAGCAGCCGGAGGTGAAGGAGCGCGCCTCGCAGCTGATCGTGCGCTACATCCAGCGCGAATGGCCGACGCTGTCGAGCACGGTGAACTGGGTCAAGCCAATCGACGAGATCGGCGACAGCCTGGCCGAACGCCTGGCGCGGGCGGTACTGGAAGAACTGCAACAGGTGCTGGCCGAGCCGCAGCATCCGCTGCGCCAGGACTACGAGACCTGGCTGCAGAACTACGTGCAGCGCCTGCGCGAAGACCCGGCGCTGGCTGAGCGCATCGAACAGCTCAAGCAGGACATGATCGACCACCCCGCCCTGCAGGACTACGTGCAGGGCCTGTGGGCGCGTATCCATGCCAGCCTGCGCGCCGACCTGCAACGCGAAGACTCTGCGCTGGTCGGACACCTGCGGCGCAGCCTGGCGTCGCTGGGCAGCAGCCTGCAGGCCGACCCGGCCCTGCGCGAGGCCCTCAACCAGCACCTGCTGGAAGGTGCGCAGCGCCTGACCGGCCGCCTGCGCGAGGGCGTGACCACGCATATCGCGCAGACCGTGAAGGGCTGGGATGAGCGGCACCTGGTCGAGCAACTGGAACTGAGCGTGGGTCGCGACCTGCAGTTCATCCGCTTCAACGGCACCCTGGTGGGCGGGTTGATCGGCCTGCTGCTGCATGCGGCAACCGTGGTGTTCAGTTTCTAGCCCCGGCCAACGCCCACGATCAGCACGCTTGATTCATGAAATGCGAATACATATCATTTGCTGATCGGTTGTACGCTTAGCCAAACGGGCACCAAAAACGTGCCCATCGCCCGTGTACTGCCCCGACTTCTGGGCTGCCCGTCTGCGCGGGCAGTGCTTCGTCGATGGGACACGCTGGGCGACATGCGCAGGGCGCAAGGGGGCCGCGGACGCGTTCCATCCCTTCTCCTACCTTCAGGAACGCCGTGGACCGCTCGCCCACACCCGCCAGCCCCCGCACCTTGTTCTCCAGCCCGCGCTGGGGCGTGCTGTCACGCGCTTTGGCCGCGATTTTCGGCGGCTATGCGCTGGCCTCGATGACCAGCGTGTTCTGCGCGGTGGCGTTGCCCGGCGCGCGCGGCCAGACCGTGCTGACCGGCATGCTGCTGGCCATTGTGGTGGCTGCCTGCGCGGCGCTGTGGGCCTTTGCCACCCGCAGCGCACTGCGGGCCTGGGTCGGCATCCTCGCCCCCGCCCTGCTGATGGCGGCGGTCGCACGCCTGTTGGGCGCCTGGGCATGAAGAACGGATTCCGCCAGTCGATGGCCTGGCTGCATACCTGGACGGGCCTGCTGGTCGGCTGGTTGCTGCTGCTGATCTTCATGGCCGGCACGGCCAGCTACTACCGCGAGGAAATCAGTCGCTGGATGCGCCCGGAGCTGCCGTCCAGCAACGTCAGCATCGACGTGGCCGCGCAGCGCGCGGTGGACTACCTGCAGGCCAATGCGAGCCACGCCGAGAACTGGTTCGTCACCCTGCCGCAGCCGCGCAACCCGGCCATGCAGCTGTTCTGGCGGCTGCCACCGGAACTGGCCGACCCCAGTCGTGGCCGTCGCGGTGGCTTCGGCGACGCCACGCTCGACCCGAACACCGGCCAGGCACTGAAGGCGCGCGAGACCCGTGGCGGCGACTTCTTCTACCGCCTGCACTTCGACCTGCACTACATCCCGGTGTACTGGGCGCGCTACCTGGTCGGTTTCTGCGCGATGTTCATGCTGGTGGCGATCATCACCGGCGTCATCACCCACAAGAAAATCTTCAAGGACTTCTTCACCTTCCGCAAGGACAAGGGCCTGCGGTCCTGGCTGGATTTCCATAACGTCAGCGCGGTGATGGCCCTGCCGTACCACGCGATGATCACCTACACCGGCATCGTCACTCTGATGATCATGTACCTGCCGTGGGGGGTGAAAGTCGCCTACCCGCAGGACGAGGACAAGTTCTTCAGCGAAGCCTTCGGCGGCATGCCAGAGGTGACCGCGCCGGCGCAGGGCCGCGCCACGCCGCTGCCGATCGCACAGTTGCTGGACAGCGCGCGTGCGCACTGGCACGGCGTGGAAGTGGCCGGCTTCACCGTGTCCAACCCGGGCGCTGCCAATGCGGTGATTGACATCCGCCAACGTGACGGCAGGCGTTTGTCCACCGACACCCCGGCGCTGCGCTACGACATGGTCAGCGGTGCGCTGCTGGAAGAGACGCCACCGTCCGGCGGTGCCACCGCCACCCGTGGCGTGCTGTATGGCCTGCACCTGGCGCGCTTCGCCGACTGGGGCCTGCGCGCACTGTTCTTCCTGTCCGGCCTGGTCGGCTGCCTGATGGTCGCCAGCGGCGTGGTGCTGTGGGCGGTGAAGGAGCGTCCCAAGCATGCCAAGAACGGGCGTACCGGATTCGGCCTGCGCCTGGTCGATGCGCTGAACATCGGCACCGTGGCCGGCCTGCCGATCGCCTTCGCGGCGTACTTCTGGGGCAACCGCCTGCTGCCGCTGCAGATCGCCGAGCGCTCCAGTGCCGAGGCCAACGTGTTCTTCTGCGCCTGGGGCGCCGCGCTGCTGGCCGCCTTCATCTGGCCGAAGCGGATGATGTGGGCGTGGCAGCTGTACCTGGGTGCGGCCGCGTTCGCGCTGGTCCCGGTGGTCAATGCAGTGACCACCCATGCCCACCTCGGGGTCACACTGCGCAGCGGCGACTGGGTACTGGCCGGCGTCGATCTTTCGATGATCGCGTTCGGCGCGATGCTGGCGCTGTGCGGCTGGCGCATGCAGCGCTGGACGCCACCGCTGAGTGCGGCCGAGAAGAAGAAACGTGCGGCCGCTGCGGCTGCGCCGAAGGCATCGGTGAACACTGCAGAAGCGGCCGAAGCGGAGGCCAGCGCATGATGCTGCTGGCACTGGCGCTGTCGTTCTCTGCGTTCACCGCGCTGTCGCTGTCGATGGAAAAGCACCAGCACGACCTGCATGGCAAGGCCGCGGCCGCACCCGCACGGCGGATGCAGTGGCGGGTGCTGGGCTGGGCGCTGCTGGCGGCGGCGTTCGCACTGTGCGTGGCCGACCACGGCTGGGCGATGGGCCCGGTGCTGTGGCTGGGGGCAATGACCCTGGCCGGCGTGACGCTGTCGCTCGGGTTGTATCCGTATCGTCCAACATGGATTGCGCCGCTGGCGATCGCGCTGCCGGTGCTGGGGTTGGTGCTGGAATTGCTGTAGCCGCAGGACGGGGACAGCGGCATCCTCGCATGGCGTGGATCTACAATGCCCGCATGGATAGCATGCTGCAGCGGATGTCTGGAATCGGCTTTTTTTCCCGGTTGGGTGAAACACTGCCCATAACGGCCGGCGTCGTCGCCGTTCGGTCGCTGGCCGAAGCACTGCGGACCATCGATACCGATGGTTTCGAATGGATGCCCACGACACTGGGCGATTCGGATCCGTTTCACGGCGCCCTGCCCCATCCCGCCGAACTCGCCGACGCCCGACGCGAACTCAACCGCACGTTGATGCGCGCGCTTTCGGCCCTGGATCTGCCGGCACTGCGCTGTGGCGCACATGACCTGCAGCTGGTGGCGCGCGATGGGGCGATGTTCGCCTTCCGGCAACGCCTGCTGGAGATGCATCTCAGCCTGCCGGCACACTGGGAGCCTGTGCTTGCGCTGTACGAACAGGGTCATTGGCCCCTGGCCCATGCGCCGGGGCGATTGTTGGTGCTTTAGGCCGATCCACGCATGGCGTGGTTCTACGGGCCAGATGGGGTAGTGCCGGCCGCTGGCCGGCATCCCGCGGACCTTCCACGGTTCTGACGCAGTTGCCGGCCAGCGGCCGGCACTACCGGGCTTACCCCAACCGCTTCAGTTCCCACGCGCGGTGGATGCGCGCGTTGCGCTCGAAATCCGGACCAATCGTGCGTGCGGTGATCTCGCGGCACTGGGCGAATTCGGCGATGGCGTTCTCTTCCAGCTTGAAGCGGCGGAAGTTGTTGGAGAAGTACAGCACGCCACCCGGTGCCAGCCGCGCCACCGCCGCCCGCAGCAGCTTCAGCTGTTCGCGCTGCACGTCGAAATCATCGGCGCGGGCGGAATTGGAGAAGGTCGGCGGGTCACAGAAGATCACGTCGTACTGGCCGCGGTCGCCTTCCAGCCAGGCCATTGCATCGGCCTGTACCAGCAGATGCTGGTTGCCCCCCTGCCCGTTCAGCGCCAGGTTGTCGTAGCACCACTGCAGATAGGTGGCCGACAGGTCGACGCTGGTGGTGCTGACGGCACCGGCCACGGCGGCCTGCACGCTGGCCACGCCGGTGTAGCAGAACAGGTTGAGGAAACGCTTGCCACGCACCTGCTCGGCCATCATCCGGCGCAGCGGGCGATGGTCGAGGAACAGGCCGGTATCCAGGTAATCGAACAGGTTCACCTGCAGCAGCGCGTTGTTCTCTCGCACCACGATGAACTCGTCGCGCTGCTCGAAGCGGCCGTACTTGCTGCCGCCCTTGCCGCGCTCGCGCGATTTCATCGACACCTGTTCCGGTGGCACGCCGAACACTTCGCGCGCGGCGGCCAGCAGCTCATTGCGGCGGCGGCGCACGTCGTTCTCGGGAATCGCCGCCGGTGCCGCATATTCCTGCACATGCAGGAAGGTACGCCGCCTGCCACCCTCTTCCTCGTAGACGTCGATGGCCGCCGCGTACTCCGGCAGGTCGGCGTCGTAGGCGCGGAAGCAGGTGATGTCCTCGCGGGCACGCCAGCTCTTGAACTTCTTCAGGTTCTTGCGCAGGCGGTTGGCCACCATCTGCGCGCCTTCGCTCAGCTCGCGGGGCTGTGCCGGATCACGGCCCGGCACAGCGATCGGATCGCAGACGATCAGCGCGCATTCCAGCGCACCGTTGAACATCTGGTACTTCTTGCTGGCACGCAGGCCGGTGGCAAAGGCCAGTTCGTCATTGCCACACAGCAGGCTGGCGCGCCACTGCGGCACCGCCTTCTGCAAGGCATTGCCCAGTGCACGGTACAACGCCGGATCGGCGGCCAGGCGCTCGTCGTACGGCGGGTTGCAGACCACCGCACCGATCTCCTGTTCCGGCGCGGCCAGGTCGGCGACATCGGCGCGGGTGAAACGGATCGCGTGGGCGACGCCGGCGACCTCGGCATTCTCGCGGGCCGCCTGGATCGCAGCCGGGTCGATGTCGCTGCCGTGGATGACCGGCTTCAGCGCGGCCAGACCGGCCGCTTCGCGCTCACGTGCTTCGCTCTGGATGGACTTCCAGGCCGCCTTGTCGAAGCCCAGCCAACGGCTCGGCGGCAGGCTGCCATGCCGCATCAGGCCTGGGGCAACGTCGGCGGCCATCAGCGCGCCTTCGATCAGCAGCGTGCCGCTGCCACACATCGGGTCCAGCAGGCCACCGCCGGCGGCATGCAGGCGCGGCCATTGCGCGCGCAGCAGCAGCGCGGCGGCCAGGTTTTCCTTCAGCGGCGCCTCGTGGGCGGCACCGCGCCAGCCACGGCGATGCAGCGGGCCACCGCCGAGGTCGATCGACAGCGAGGCGCGGCCCTTGCGCAGCGAGAGGTTGACGCGCACGTCGGGCAGATCGGTATTGACCGAAGGCCGCTCCAGGCCTTCGTCGCGCATGCGGTCGACGATCGCATCCTTGATCCGCTGCGCGGCAAAGCGTGCATGGGTGATCTTGTCGCCGGACACGTGCGCATCCACCGCCAGGGTCATCTCCGGCGAGATGTGCTCGTGCCACGGCAGTGCACGCACGCCGTCATACAGGGCCTGCTCGTCCGGGCAGTCGAACTCGTCGATCGGCCACAGCACCCGGCTGGCCAGGCGCGACCACATCACGATCCGCAGCGCCTGCGCCAGTTCGCCGTCGGCGTTGACGCCGGCAATGGTGGCGGTGGCCTTGCCAAGGCCCAGGGCCGACAGTTCATCGGCAAGCAGGTATTCCAGGCCCTTGGCGCAGGAGACGAAGAATTTCACGGGATCGGTTCGCAGGTGGTCGGGCGCGGCACAGGGGCCGGGCCGGTCGGAAAGGAGGGCCGTAGGCACGGCCGGCAGGCCCGCGCCGGGGGCGGCGGGGCTGCCATTGTAGTCAATGCGGGCGGGCGCGCCGTGCGCCCTGGCTTCACAGTTGCCGCAGCAGGCGCTCGAAGGCCTGCGCGGAGGCCTCCACGTGGCGCTCCAGGCGGTGGCCATCGTCAACCAGCAGCAACTGCGCCGAACGCGCCTGCGCCCAGGCAATCACGCCGGCAGCCGGTACCACATCGTCATGCCAGGCCTGCACCACCGTGGTCGGCACCGCAGCGGCGTCCAGCGCCGGCATCGGGCCCATGGCGGTCGGCGGCACCATCAGGAACAGGCCGGCCACCGGCACCTGCAGCGAAGCGATGGCGGAGATGTAGGCGCCCAGGCTGGAGCCGGCCAGCACCACCGGCCCCTGACGGGCAGCGATGGCGGCGCGTTCAACCAGACGGCGCAGGCGGGTCGGCACGTCGCCCACCCGGCTGACCTCGCTCATCGCGTCCAGGTCGGTGTAGTCGGGGCGCTCGTGGGTCCAGCCCAGGCGTTGCGCCACCTCGGCCAGCGCGGTGACCTTGGTCGCCTCCGGGCCGCTCTCGAAGCCATGGGAGAGGATGCAGTGGCCGCGGCTCATGCGCGTGCTCCGTGGGCGCGGGCCGACGAGGAAAGGGAAGGCAGGTTCATGCCGCAATGCTAGCATCGCCGGATGCCCAACCCGCTCCTGCCCGGCCTGCAGCTGCAGCCCCTGCCCTATCACGACCGACTGCCGCTGCGGGATCCCGCCTCGCTGGAAATGGTGGTGATCCACTGCACCGAGCTGCCCGATCTGGCGATGGCCCGCGAGTACGGCGAGCGCGTGCTGTACGACAGCGGCGCCGGCAATAGCGGGCACTTCTACATCGACCGCGATGGCAGCGTGGTGCAGTACGTGGCGCCGGAACGCGTGGCCCATCACGTGCGCGGCATGAACGCGCATACGCTGGGCATCGAGCTGGTCAACCGCGGGCGCTATCCGGACTGGTTCGACAGCCGCCACCAGGCGATGGACGAGCCCTACACCGAGGCACAGCTGGGAGCGCTGGAGCGGCTGCTGCTGGCGCTGGTGGCGCGCTATCCGTCGCTGCGGCGGATTGCCGGGCACGACCAGCTGGACCTGGAGCAGGTGCCGGCCAGCGATGATCCGACGCTGAGGGTGGCACGCAAGCGCGATCCGGGGCCCTTGTTCCCGTGGGCACGGGTGCTGGCGAAGGTGCCGCTGCAGGGGTTGGAGTAAGCAGCAGGGCTGCGCCCTGCACCTGCAGAGGCAACGTCAACGTCAAGAGCTGGCATTCCGGGGGATGGCGGGGTGGATCCGATTGCGGGGGACGCCGTAAAGCCCCAGGCCGGCCCAGCCGCTGGCGGCTGTGCGTTCGGGCGCTTGCGAAGCAGTGCTTCGCAAGCAAAGCGCCCTCACCCATGGCGGCTTGGCCGCGGCATCCATGCCACGGACACCCCCGCAACCGGACCCACCCCGCCTTCGACAGTTCTCCGCGATCCTTCGAATCGGCACGGGGTCGGCTCCCGTTGCTACGCAACGGGCTCTGACCCCGATTTTCGGTTGATAGGGTCAGAGCCGTTTTCCGTTGGAAAACGGATCCGACCCCGCGCGGCTCAGGCGCCGGTCGACACCGGGCGGCTGCTGTCGCTCACCCAACCGCTCCACGAATTGGTGGGTGTCGACCTTGGTCGGCACGGGGTCGGATCCCGTTGCCACGCAACGGGCTCTGACCCCCGATTTACGCTCGATGGGTCAGAGCCGCTTTCCGTTGGAAAACGGATCCGACCCCGCGCGGCTCAGGCGCCGGTCGCCACCGGGCGGCTGCTGTCGCTCACCCAACCGCTCCACGAATTGGTGGGTGTCGACCTTGGTCGGCACGGGGTCGGATCCCGTTGCCACGCAACGGGCTCTGACCTCCGATTTTCGGTTGATGGGGTCAGAGCCGTTTTCCGTTGGAAAACGGATCCGACCGCGCGCTTCTCAGGCGCCGGTCGCCACCGGGCGGCTGCTGTCGCTCACCCAGCCGCTCCAGGAATCGGCGTAGATGCGCGCGCCGCTCAGCCCCGCGCTTTCCATCGCCAGCAGCAGATGGCAGGCGGTCACGCCGGAACCGCACATCAGCACCACCTGCTGCGGATCGCGGTTGCCGATCACGCCCTGCAGTTCGGCGCGCAGCTCCTGTGCGTCGCGCAGGCGGCCGTCGAGTACGTTCAATGCGAACGGGCGGTTGACCGCGCCCGGCACATGCCCGGCCACCGGGTCCAGCGGCTCCACTTCACCACGGAAACGCTCACCCGCCCGCGCGTCGACCAGCCAGCCCGGCGCATGCTTCAGCCGCGCGGTGATTTCATCGGCGTTGGCGATCTGGGTGGTGTCGAAGCGGCCCGGGTAGGCAGGCAGCGCTGTCACTTCAGCCTGGCCGCTTTCCAACGTGTGACCGGCGGCCTGCCAGGCGGCGATGCCGCCGTCGAGTACGGCCACCCTGCTGTGACCGATCAGGTGCAGCAGCCACCACAGGCGCGAGGCGGCCATGCTGCCGTCGCTGCCATCGTAGACCACCACCTGGGTGTCGGGGCCGATGCCCCACTGCCCCAGCTTTGCAGCCAAGGCATCGCTGTCCGGCAGTGGATGGCGACCATGGCCGACGCGCGACAGATCAGACAGGTCACGATTCAGATCGGCATACACCGCACCCGGGATATGACCTGCCAGATACTGGCTGCTTCCCGCCTGCGGGTCGGCCAGCGAGGAGCGCGCATCGACCACCCGCACCGCAGTGCTGGCAGTGGCGCGTGCGTCGACCACGCGGATGCCTTCGCCCAACGCGGCAGCCAGTGTGGCGACATCGACCAGGTTGGTCCACGGCGGATCGATCAGCTTCATTGCACTTGCTCCAGGCGGCGACGCAGGTTGTAGAGAATGGCGGCGGTCGCCCCCCAGATGCGCTGGCCCGGCCAGCCATACTCAAGCACGTGGCGTACCCGGCCGCGATGGTTGATTTCGACCTGGCGCAGGCTGTCAGGCGCCATCAGGTAATCCAGTGGCACCTCGAATACCTCGGCCACTTCACTCGGCTGCGGCACTGGCACGAACTCCGGATCGACCACCGCCACCACCGGCGTGACGCGGTAGCCGGTGATGGTGACGAAGGGATCGAGATACCCCAGCGCCTGCACCTGGCCGGGCGCCAATGCGATTTCTTCCTGGCTCTCGCGCAGCGCGGCCGCCAGCGCGTCGCGGTCATCGGGTTCGGTGCGGCCACCGGGGAATCCGACCTGGCCACCATGGGTGCGCAGTGTTTCGGTGCGACGGGTGAGGATCACCTGTGCGCCGTTGGCGCGCGGCACGATGCCGGCCAGCACCGCAGCCTCCACTGGAGGCCCGGGCGGCAGCAGGTCGACCAGCTCACTGCGGTTCCAGCCGTCGCCCGCAGGTGGTTGGGCCAAGGGGTGCAGCGCGCGCATCAGTCGTTCGTGGTCGGCCACCGAACCGCGCAGGGACTGCTGCAGTTGTTGCCGCAGGGGCTGCACGCGATGCAGGATGCGGCTGCGTTCCTCGTTGCTCATCGACGACCACCGCGCGATCTCATCGATATGCCGCCCGCAGCCGGCGCATTGCCGGTGCGGATCCAGCGTGCACACTCCGATGCAGGGACTTGCGACAACACGCGCCGTTTCTTCCATTGTTTGCACCCGCCAACAGTAGCGCGATCGGGCTGAATTTGCGCGGGTGGCCCAGCCGGACGGGTAGAGTCGACTGTCAGTCGACTCGCGCGCGCAGCGCGGGCGTTTCCCCGATGTGACCCAAAAACAGTCGACTGACAGTCGACTCTACCGTCAGGAACTGCGCAAACAAAAACGCGCCGGTGGAATCACCGGCGCGTTTCGTTTGCTGCTTCGATTTACTTGACGCTGACCAGCTTGATCTCGAACTGCACAGCCACGTTCGGCGGGAACGGGGTGCGCGGATCGGCACCGTAGGCCTGGTCCGGCGGCAGGGTGACTTCCCACTTCGAGCCTGCCGGCATCTGCAGCAGGGTCTCGCGCATGGCCTTCATTTCGACTTCGCTGACCTTGATCGACGGGATCTGCTGGGCCGGGCGGGCTTCGGTCGGGCGCTGGCCGTACGGGAACGGACCGGCCACTTCCAGCTGCACAGTGCTGGCCTGGGTCGGCTTGGCACCCTTGCCGGCCTCGATCACGCGGTACTGGACGCCGCTCGGCAGGGACTGCACACCGGCCTTGGCCTTGTTCGCCGCGATGAACTGGTCGCTCTTGGTCTTGTTTTCGGCAGCCGCCTTTTCGTACTCGGCCTTGGCGGCCTGGGCACGGCCCTGCTCGCGCTTCTGGAACGCTTCAACGGCCGGCTTCAGCTGCTCGGCGGTGATCGCCGGCTGCTTCTTGGCGTAGGCATCCTGCAGGCCCTTCACCACCGAGTTGATGTCCAGCTGCTCACCACGACCGGTCAGCTCCGCCAGGTTGTTGCCGTAGTCGTAACCGAAGTAGTAGCTCAGCTTGCCCTTTTCGGACGAGACGTCCTGGGCGAAGGCATTGCCCGTCAGGGCCAGGGCCGCGACGGCGACCGCGATAGAACGCAACTTCATCAAACAGTTCTCCAGGGGTGGTAACTCAGGGACGTTCTGCGCCGCCCTGAGGCGACGGGTTAGGATAACGGGCGCAACGTGTAACCGCTACTCACGATGCAGGCTATGACCCGTCTGCGTTTCCAGAGTTCAATATCACTTTTTTTTAACGTTCCAGGAGTTTCCTCGTGGCCGATGCCCTGATCGCTGTCGCTGACGACGGCGCCATCCGCACCGTGACCGTCCAGCGCCCAGACAAGCTCAATGCCCTCAACGCCGCGACCCTGCAAGCCCTGGCCGATGCCTTCAGCGACGCCGCCGCCGATCCGGAGGTGCGCGTCGTGATATTGACCGGGGCGGGCCCCAAGGCGTTCGTGGCCGGTGCCGACATCGCGGAAATGAACACGCTCAGCGCCGTTCAGGGACGTGATTTCTCGCTGCTGGGCCAGGCCCTGATGCGCCAGATCGAACGCATGCCCAAACCGGTCATCGCACGCGTGAATGGTTTCGCACTGGGCGGTGGCCTGGAACTGGCGATGGCCTGCCACCTGCGCATCGCCGCAGATACCGCCAAGGTCGGCCAACCGGAAATCAACCTCGGCCTGATCCCCGGCTTCGGCGGCAGCCAGCGCCTGCTGCGCCTGTGCGGCCGCGCCGCCACCCTGGAGCTGTGCCTGCTGGGGGCGCCGATCAACGCCGCGCGTGCGCTGGAACTGGGCATCGTCAACGAAGTCGTGCCGGCCGACGCGCTGGACAACCGGGTGCAGGACGTCGCCCGCCAGCTGGCACGCTCGGCCCCGCTGGCCCTGCGTGGCCTGCTCGACGCGGTGCACGTGGGGGGCGAATGCAGCCTGGAGGCCGGGCTGGAATACGAAAGTGCACAGTTCGGCCTGCTGTTCGCCACCGAGGACATGCGCGAAGGCACCAGCGCCTTCCTGCAACGCCGCGCGCCGGCCTTCCAGAACCGCTGACGCCATGGCATCCCGACCCAACCCCGCGCAGTTGTTCGCCCGGGTCCAGGCAGACGATCTCGATGGTGCCCTGCAGGCCGGGCTGATGGACTACATCGTCCGTGCCGGCGACGACCGGTTGCTGCCTGACCACCCCGACCTTCCGCAACGCCTGTGCCAGGCCCAGCAGCAACTGCGCGCGGCCTGGGCTGCACGCGAACGCTACCGTGCCCGTGCGGTGCGCCTGGCCCGCCGCGAGGCCGAGCGCGATGCACGTCGCACTCCGGCACCAGCCCCGGACGTGAAGCCCGCCCTGCCCGCTGCGGCAGCCGCGATTCTGGCCCGGGCCAAGGCCCGCGCCAGTGGCAAGGAACAGTAATGGCCACCACGAAAAAGACCGCACGCGCCCCGGCGCGGCGTGGCGGCACGATGCCACGCGCCGACGTGGTGGAGATGTTCACCCGCCTGCGCGAACTCAACCCGCACCCGAAGACCGAACTGGAGTACAGCTCGCCGTTCGAGCTGCTGGTGGCGGTGGCGTTGTCGGCGCAGGCCACCGACGTCGGCGTCAACAAGGCCACGCGCCGCCTGTTCCCGGTCGCCAACACGCCGGCGAAGATCCTTGCGCTCGGCGAGGATGGCTTGAAGCAGTACATCGCCACCATCGGGCTGTTCAACGCCAAGGCAAAGAACGTGATCGCCACCTGCGCGATCCTGCTGGAGAAGCATGGCGGTGAAGTGCCGCGTGATCGCGAAGCGCTGGAAGCGCTGCCGGGTGTCGGGCGCAAGACCGCCAACGTGGTGCTCAACACCGCGTTCGGCGAGCCGGTGATGGCGGTGGACACGCATATCTTCCGCGTCGCCAACCGCACAGGACTGGCGCCGGGCAGGAACGTGCGCGAAGTGGAAGACAAGCTGGTGAAGGTGATCCCGGCCGAGTTCCTGCTCGACGCGCATCACTGGCTGATCCTGCACGGACGTTATGTGTGCAAGGCGCGCAAGCCGGATTGCCCGGGCTGCGTGATCGCCGACCTGTGCCGGTTCAAGGAAAAGACCACGGCCGAGTGACGGCAGCATCCACGCAAGGCGTGCCTCTACTGCAACCGGGTCGCAATCCGGGCGTCATACGCAAGCGGTTTCAATGGCAGGCCTTGCCGTGACGGGGCCTGCGGCGGATGTCTGCCGCGCGTGAACTGTCACATTTACGCAATCTTTACCTTCTAGCCTGCGCGCATCTTCCCACCTGCCTGCAAGGCTCCTCTCCATGAAACTGCATCACCAACTCCTGACGGTGGCCGTGGCTGCTGCGCTGTATGTGCCGGCTGCACACGCCGAAGTCGCCATCGACGTGATCGGCGGTTCGGAAATCACCTTCGAAGGCCTGGTCCAGGCCGACGGCAACTGGTTCCACAACGATGTGGTCGACCTCAACGGTGGCGACGCCGGCAACGGCAAGAACAGCGAATTCGAACTGCGTCGCGCCGAGCTGGTGCTGAAGGGCAAGGGCCCGGGCAACGTGGAGTGGGTGGTCGGCTATGACGCCAAGGCCGACAAGTTCCTCGACACCAACGTGAAGTACAAGCTGCTGGGTAACGCCAACCACTTCCTGCAGCTGGGCCAGTTCAAGCAGCCCAACAGCCTGGAAGAACTGTCCAGCACCAAGAACAACGATTTCATTTCCAAGGCAGCGGTCACCAATACCTATGCCATCGCCCGCCGCCTGGGCGGCGCGTACAGCTACGGCCAGGACAACTGGTCGGTGACCGCCAGCGCCTTCGGCCGCGAGCTGACCCGCAACCTGGCCCACGGCAGCGGCTACGGCGCGCGTGGCACCTGGGCCCCGATCAATGAAAAGGGCCAGGTCCTGCACTTCGGTCTGAGCTACGTCAACTACGACGCCGACGCCGACACCCTGCGCGTGCGTGCGCGTCCGAATGCCGACCTCGCCACTGCCCGCCTGGTTGACAGCGGCAACCTGACCGACACCGACCGCGTCAGCACCATCGGTGCCGAAGCGATGTACTTCCAGGGTCCCTTCAAGGCCCAGGCCGAGTACTACACCAGCAAGGCCAAGCGCTACGACCACGACAACTACACCAGCGACGGCTACTACATCAGCGGCGTGTGGAACGTCACCGGCGAGACCTGGAGCTACAAGGGCGGCACTCCGGGCACCGGCCTGCCGAACAACCCGGCCGGCGGCCAGTGGCAGCTGGGCGTGCGCTACGACCACATGGATCTCAATGACGGCAACCTCGCCGCCAATCCGGTCGCCGGTCGCCCGCCGATCGTCGATGGCGTGCTGGGCGGCAAGATGGACATCTGGACCGTGGGCGCCAACTGGTACCTGCGTTCCAACTTCAAGCTGATGCTCAACTACGTGATGGTCGACAGCAAGAAGTACAGCTCCACGGCGCGCGGTTTCGTCAACGACGATCCCAACATCCTGGAAGCCCGCGCGCAGTTCTTCTGGTAAGCCCAGCCACCTGCGCTGAACCGCGAAGGCACGGCCCCGGCCGTGCCTTCGTCGTTGCAGCGATACCCGTGCCGTCCTGCCGGCACAGCGGACGCGACATCCCTCATGACGCGTGTCACGCCCGCGTCATATGACAGACGCGGACGTGTCACGCAACCGTTATGGAATGTGCACCGAAACGTCGGGCAACCGCCCTTCGACCACCACCCCAGGAGTCTCCCCGTGATCCACGCCTTCAAATCGCGCGCCGCTGTCGCCATCCTGGCTGCATCGTCCGTGTTCGCCGCCAACGCCGCCGACATCACCGGCGCGGGCGCATCGTTCATCTACCCGGTCATGTCCAAGTGGTCGGCCGACTACAGCGCCGCAACCGGCAACAAGGTCAACTACCAGTCCATCGGTTCCGGCGGCGGCATTGCCCAGATCAAGGCCAAGACCGTTGATTTCGGCTCTTCCGATGCGCCGCTGAAGCCGGAAGACCTGGCTGCTGCAGGCCTGGCGCAGTTCCCGTCGGTGATCGGTGGCGTGGTGCCGGTGGTCAACGTGGCCGGCATCGCCCCGGGCGCCCTGAAGCTGGACGGCGCCGTGCTGGCCAACATCTTCCTGGGCAAGATCAAGACCTGGAACGACCCGGCCATCGCCGCACTGAACCCGGGCGTGACCCTGCCGAACGCCAAGGTCACCGTCGTGCATCGTTCGGACGGCTCGGGTACCACCTTCAACTTCGTCAACTACCTGTCCAAGGTCAGCCCGGAGTGGAAGAGCTCGGTCGGTGAAGGCACCTCGGTGCAGTGGCCGGCCGGCATCGGCGGCAAGGGCAACGAAGGTGTTGCCGCCTACGTGAAGCAGATCAAGGGCGGCATCGGCTATGTCGAACTGTCCTACGCGCTGCAGAACAAGCTCTCCTACACCGCGATGAAGAATGCCGCCGGCAAGTTCGTGCAGCCGAGCGACACCTCGTTCGCTGCCGCCGCTGCCAGCGCCGACTGGGCCAACGCCCGCGACTTCTACCTGGTGATGACCAATGCGCCGGGCGCCGAGTCCTGGCCGATCACCGCCACCAACTTCATCCTGGTGCAGAAGACGCCGAAGAATGCTGCCAATGGCAAGGCGACCCAGGAGTTCTTCCGCTGGGTCTACAAGAACGGCGACGCCCAGGCCCGCCAGCTGGACTACGTGCCGCTGCCGGACAGCCTGGTCCGCCAGATCGAGACCTACTGGTCGCAGAACCTGAAGTAAGCGCGTTCCCCCGCAGGAACGGGGGCGGCGGGTCCTCTCTCCCCCGCCGCTCCCACCCGGGCGCGAGATCCTCGAGATCTCGCGCTCTTCTTGTTTTCGGGGATGCACCTGCCCCTGTAGAGCCGAGCCGACGCTCGGCTGCGCTCTGGAGCGTGCGGACCGACGGTCCGCACCTACCGTGGGCAAGGAGCTGTCGCGCATTGACGCTGCAAGGACCAAGCCGCCGTCATATCGGTGCGCAGATCCGGGGTTTCCGGGCCCCGGCCGGATCGGCGCCAGCCCTGTGAAAGCCTTGTCAGAACGTGATCCTCGACACCTCTGTCATGGTCGTAATACGGCTGTAACAAAAACATCATTTCATAGCCGCATCCGCCGACCACGTCGGCTCTTCCCCGCTATGGAGTGACCATGAAACTGCACTCGGCCGGCCTTGCCGCCCTTTCCCTGGCCATCGCCCTGGGCCTGTCGGCCTGCGGTGGCGACAAGCAGGCCGCGCAGCAGCCGGCTGCCGGCGCTGCCGCTGCCCCCGCCGCTGCCGGTGCCAAGGTGACCGCCGAAGTGTCCGGCGCGGGCGCGTCCTTCATCTTCCCGCTGGTCTCCAAGTGGTCGGCTGACTACAACGCCAGCACCGGCGCCAAGATCAACTACCAGTCGATCGGCTCCGGCGGCGGCATCGCCCAGATCAAGGCCGGCACCGTCGATTTCGGTTCGTCCGACAAGCCGCTGAGCAGCGAGGAGCTGGCCCAGGCCGGCCTGGCGCAGTTCCCGTCGGCCATCGGCGGCGTGGTGCCGGTGGTCAACATCGAAGGCCTGGAAGCCGGCAAGCTGCGCCTGAGCGGCGCCCTGCTGGCCGACATCTTCCTGGGCAAGGTCAAGACCTGGAACGACCCGGCGATCGTCGCCGCCAACCCGGGCGTGAAGCTGCCGGACGGCAAGATCACCCTGGTCCACCGTTCGGATGGTTCGGGCACCACCTTCAACTTCTCCAACTACCTGTCCAAGGTCAGCCCGGAGTGGAAGAGCAAGGTCGGTGAAGGCACCTCGGTGCAGTGGCCGGACGGCGTCGGTGGCAAGGGCAATGAAGGCGTTGCGTCCTACGTGAAGCAGATCAAGGGCTCGATCGGCTACGTCGAACTGGCTTATGCCCTGCAGAACGGCATGCCGTATACCGCCATGCAGAACGCCGCCGGCAACTGGGTCGAGCCGAGCGCGGAAACCTTCGCCGCTGCGGCCGCCAGCGCCGACTGGGCCAGCGCCAAGGACTTCAACCTGGTCATCACCAACGCCCCGGGCGAGCAGGCGTGGCCGATCACCGCAACCAACTTCATGCTGATGCAGAAGCAGCCGAAGGACGCCAAGCGCAACCAGGACACCCTGGCCTTCTTCAAGTGGGCCTTCGAGAACGGCCAGGCCCAGGCCAACGAGCTGCACTACGTGCCGCTGCCGGCCGAGCTGGTCAAGCAGATCGAGGCCTACTGGGCGACCGACCTGAAGTGACGGACACGACGGTGCCCGCCCCGCGCGGGCACCGCCTCTTCCACGCCGTGCCGCCCCGCCCCTTCCTGGCCCAGCCGTCCCCATGAATGCCATCGCCCAGCCTGTAGCCGCCCCGTCCACGCGTGATGCGCGTGATGCCCGCAACGACAAACTGTTCCGATGGGTGCTGGTCGGCACCGTCATCTTCGTCCTGATCGCCCTGGCCTGCGCCGCGCTGTCGATGCTGTGGGGTGGTCGCCATGCCCTGCAGATGCAGGGACTGAGCTTCTTCTTCTCCGCTGACTGGAATCCGGTCGAAAACAAGTTCGGCGCCCTGGCTCCGATCTACGGCACCCTGGTCACCGCTGTCATCGCGATGGTCATCGCCGTGCCGGTCAGCTTCGGCATCGCCTTCTTCCTCACCGAAGTCGCGCCGCGCTGGCTGCGTGGCCCGGTCGGTACCGCCATCGAACTGCTGGCCGGCATCCCCTCGATCATCTACGGCATGTGGGGCCTGTTCGTGCTGGTGCCGGTGATGACCGAGTACGTCACCCCGTTCCTCAACGAGACCCTGGGCGAATGGCCGGTCATCGGCCCGATGTTCCAGGGCCCTCCGCTGGGCATCGGCATGCTCACCGCCGGTTTCGTGCTGGCCATCATGGTCATTCCGTTCATTTCCTCGGTGATGCGCGAGGTGTTCCTGACCGTGCCCACCCGCCTGAAGGAATCGGCCTACGCGTTGGGCTCCACCAAGTGGGAAGTGAGCTGGGACATCGTCCTGCCCTACACCCGTTCGGCGGTCATCGGCGGCATCTTCCTCGGCCTGGGCCGCGCGCTGGGCGAAACGATGGCTGTAGCCTTCGTGATCGGCAACAGCGTGCGCCTGTCGCCGTCGCTGCTGGAACCGGGCACCACCATCGCCGCGCTGATCGCCAATGATTTCGGCGAAGCCACTGAAACCTACCGTTCGGCCCTGCTGCTGCTCGGCTTCGTCCTCTTCATCGTCACCTTCGTGGTGCTGGCCATCGCCCGCCTGATGCTGATGCGCCTGTCCCGCAAGGAGGGCAACTGATGTCCACCACCGCTGATTCGCTGTACCTGCGCCGCCGCATCGGCAACGTCGTTGCGATCACTGCGTCCTGCGCCACCGCCCTGTTCGGCCTGTTCTTCCTGGGCTGGATCCTGTTCACCCTGGCTGCCAAGGGCCTGGCCGGCATCAACTGGGATCTGTTCACCAAGATGACCCCGCCGCCGATGCAGGACGGCGGCCTCGCCAACGCCTTCTTCGGCAGTGCCGTGATGTGTGCACTGGCCATCGGCATCGGCACCCCGCTGGGCGTGCTGGCCGGTACCTGGCTGGCCGAGTATGGCAACGCCCGCAAGGCCGGCACCGTGGTCCGCTTCGTCAACGACATCCTGCTGTCGGCGCCGTCCATCGTGCTGGGCCTGTTCGTCTACACGCTGTACGTGATGCAGACCGGCGGCAACTTCTCGGCGTTCGCCGGTGCGCTGTCGCTGGCCTTCATCGTGCTGCCGGTGGTGGTGCGCACCACCGACGAAATGCTGCGCCTGGTGCCCTCGCAGATGCGCGAAGCGGCCCTGTCGCTGGGCATCCCGCAGTGGAAGGTGATCGTGCAGGTGCTGTACCGCAGTGCGTCGGCCGGCATCATCACCGGCATCCTGCTGGCGCTGGCCCGCATCTCCGGCGAGACCGCACCGCTGCTGTTCACCGCCTTCGGCAACCAGTACTGGAACAACAACATCTTCCAGCCGATGGCTTCGGTGCCGGTGGTGATGAACCAGTTCGCCGGCAGCCCGTATGAATCCTGGCAGGTACTGGCCTGGGCCGGTGCCCTGGTGCTGACTGTCTTCGTGCTGCTGGTCAGCCTTGCCGCCCGCGGCATCCTGCTGCGCAACCGTATCTCCCATGACTGACCTTTCCGTGGATAACGCCATGAACGACCTTTCCAACGCCGTGCCGATGCAGCGCATCGCCGTGCCGTCCTCGCACGAGAGCCTGCACACCCCGGCTCCGGTCAAGCTTGCCGCGCGCGGACTGGACTTCTACTACGACAAGTTCCACGCCCTGAAGGGCATCAACCTGGAAATCCCGGAGAAGCGCGTGACCGCGCTGATCGGTCCTTCCGGTTGCGGCAAATCGACCCTGCTGCGCATCTTCAACCGCATCTATGCGCTGTACCCGAAGCTGGAAGCGCGCGGTGAAGTGCTGCTGGACGGCGAGAACATCCTGTCGCCGAAGTACCCGATGAACCGCCTGCGCAGCAAGGTCGGCATGGTGTTCCAGAAGCCGGTGCCGTTCCCGATGACCATTTTCGAGAACGTGGCCTACGGCATCCGCCACCACGAGAAGCTGAGCAAGGCCGATATGGCCGACCGCGTCGAGCAGGCGCTGCGCCAGGGCGCGCTGTGGGACGAAGTGAAGGACAAGCTGGGGCAGAGCGCACTGGGTCTGTCCGGTGGCCAGCAGCAGCGTCTGTGCATCGCCCGTGCCGTCGCCCTGCGCCCGTCGGTGCTGCTGCTGGACGAGCCGACCTCGGCGCTGGACCCGATCTCGACCAGCCGCATCGAGCAGCTGGTGGAAGAACTCAAGCACGAGTACACGATCGTGATCGTCACCCACAACATGCAGCAGGCTGCGCGCGTGTCCGACTACACCGCCTTCATGTACCTGGGCGACCTGATCGAGCACGACCGCACCGAAGTGATCTTCTCGCAGCCGTCGCAGCGGCAGACCGAGGACTACATCACCGGTCGCTTCGGCTGAAACCTCAGTCGAGCGTGGCTCGACTCTCCAGACAACGTCAGTCGAGCATGGCTCGACTCAACAGAGCGGAACAACCATGAACCTTCCCAACGACCACATCGTCAAGAGCTACGACGAGGAGCAGCAGCGCCTGGTGGCCGAAATCGTGCGCATGGGCGAGATGGCCGTCGCCCAGCTCGAAGCGGCGATGGACGTGATCGAGAAGCGCGACGAGAACGCCGCCCATCGCATCATCGCCAACGACGAAGCGATCGACGCGCTTGAGCAGCAGATCAGCCACGACGTGATGCGCCTGGCGCTGCGTGGGCCGATGGCGCGCGACCTGCGCGAGATCCTGGCTGGCCTGCGCATCCCGGCCGACATCGAGCGCATCGGCGACTATGCAGCGAACGTGGCCAAGCGCTCGATCGCGCTGGGCAAGGTGCCGCCGCTGCCGCAGATCCAGGGCCTGCGCGCACTGGGCCGCCTGGCCGCGCAGCAGGTGCGCCGTGCCATCGCCGCCTACCGCGACAACGATGCCGAGGCCGCGCTGGCACTGCGCGAGGACGACGCCCGCCTGGACGCCCAGTACACCGCGCTGTTCCGCGAGCTGCTCACCTACATGATGGAAGACCCGCGCAACATCACCCCGTGCACCCACCTGCTGTTCATGGCCAAGAACCTGGAGCGCGTGGGCGATCACGCCACCAACATCGCCGAGAACGTGTGGTTCCTGGTGCACGGCGAGCAGCCGCTGCCACCGCGTGAAAAGCGCGACGAGACCTCCAGCACCGGCCAGCCCTGACGCTGCACTGCAACACCGGAGTCGACTCCAAGGTGGCCGCTGTCCTGTGACAGCGGCCTTTCTTTTTTTGCGGTGTTCCACCCGCGTTGTGGGCGCCGTGCTTGCCCGGCGCAGACCTTCCGGATGCTTCTGTAACAAATCTCACGAAAATTTGAGTTCTTGGCGAGGATTCGTTGAGTAGGATCGCTGCACCATCGATTCACCCCGGGCACCTGCCCACCACCCAGGAGTAAGACCGATGAGCAGTTCCAACAAGACCCTGTCCCTGCTGACCGCTACCGCCCTGGCCGCCGGCCTGGGCATGACCGCCAGTGCCTCGGCCCTGAGCATGAGCGACCTCGCCCAGGGCTACCTGGTGGCCGGCCAGGCGGCCAAGGCCAGCACCGATGCCAAAGCCGCCGATAACAAGATGGCCGCTGACGCGACCAAGCACGCCGAAGGCAAGTGCGGCGCCGACGGCAAGAGCGGCGAAGGCAAGTGCGGTGCCGACAAGGGCAAGGCTGCCGGCGCAGCGGGCGCCAAGGCCAAGGCCGGCGACACGAAGTCGGCTGAAGGCAAGTGCGGCGAAGGCAAGTGCGGTGGCAAGCACTGACGCCCGCGCCAGCCTCGTCCACCCGCGGTCGCCGCTTCGTGCGGCGGCCGCCGGGTTGGGCCTGCGCCGGGCGCTGCTGCAGGACCTGCGTGACGCCCCGGAAGGCGACTTCGACTTCCTCGAATGCGCACCGGAGAACTGGATCCATGTCGGCGGCCCGGCCGGTGATGCCCTGGCCGAACTGGCGCAGCGCCATCCGCTGAGCTGCCACGGCCTGTCGCTGTCGCTGGGCGGCAGTGCACCACTGGATACCCAGCTGCTGGAACAGGTCGGCCGGTTCCTCGAAAAGCACCGCGTGCCGCTGTACAGCGAGCACCTCAGCTACTGCAGCGACGACGGCCACCTGTACGACCTGCTGCCGATTCCCTTTACCGACGAAGCCGTGCGCCATACCGCGCAGCGCATCAGCCGCGTGCAGGACCTGCTGGGCCGTCGCATCGCAGTGGAGAACGTGTCCTACTACCTGGCACCCGCGCCGGCGATGGACGAACTGGCCTTCACCAATGCCGTGCTTGCCGAAGCCGACTGCGACCTGCTGCTGGACGTCAACAATGTCTACGTCAACGCCTGCAACCACGGCTACGATGCCGATGCCTTCATCGCCGGCCTGCCTGCACGGCGCATCGTCTGCCTGCATGTGGCCGGGCACCTGGACGAGGCACCCGACCTGAAGATCGATACCCACGGCAGCGCGGTGATCGATCCGGTCTGGGCGCTGCTGGCGCGTACCTATGCACGCATCGGCCCGCGTCCCACCCTGCTCGAACGCGATTTCAATTTCCCGCCGTATGCAGAACTGCAGGGCGAACTGCAGACCATCCGCCGCCTGCAGGCCACACATGCCGGGGCGGCACATGGCTGATTCCGCCGACACCCTGCGCGCGCAGCAGCACGCCTTCACCGCGCACCTGCGCAACCCGCAGGCGGTACCCGCACCGGCCGGACTGGAGCCACGCCGGGTCGCGGTATATCGGCACCTGCTGTTCAACAACCTGCTCGGCCTGTTGAGCAACGGTTTCCCGGTCTGCGTGCGCCTGCTTGGCGAACCGGCCTGGAGCGCCCTGGTGCGCCACTACTTCGCCACCCATCGCTGCCAGACACCGCTGTTCACCGAACTGGCCGCCGAGTTCGTGCAGTGGCTGCAGGCGCAGCCGCAGCTGCCGCACCCGGCGCTGGCCGAACTGGCCCACTACGAGTGGGTGGAAACCGCGCTGTACCAGCTGCAGGCCGAACCGCTTCCTGCGCCTGGCGATACTGATCCACTTCGGGTGCCGCTGCGGCGTTCGCCGCTGGCGTGGCCGCTGCTGTACCAATGGCCGGTGCACCGTCTCGGTGCAGAGGATGCGCCGACCCAGCCCCTTCCAGAACCCACCGGCCTGCTGGTCCGCCGCGAAGCCGACGGTGAAGTGCGATTCGCCGCGCTCAGCCCGCTGGCGGTACACCTGCTGGCGAGCATCGGCGAACGGCCCGGCCTGGAAGGACAGACGTACCTGCAGCAGCTGGCCACCTCGCACGGGCTGGCCGAGGACGTACTGGCCGAGCCCGGTGCCGCACTGCTGCTGCAGTTCCTGCAGGCCGGCGTGATCGGCCCGCTCGCCCCCCCGCCCTGACGCCTCTTCCACTGGAGATCCAACGATGAACCTGCCGCTCCTGGCCGCCGCGCGCGGCCGGCTGGACCGTCTCGCCCCCTGGTTGGCGCCGCTGGGCCTGCGCGTGCTGCTGGCCTGGGAATACTTCGAATCCGGCCGTGAGAAGCTGCACGGCCAGAACTGGTTCGCCGACCTGCAGGGCGCCTTCCCGTTCCCGTTCAACCAACTGCCTGCTGCCCTGAACTGGCAGCTGGCCACCTGGTTCGAACTGGTCGGCGCGGCCTGCCTGCTGTTTGGTTTCGGTACCCGTTTCGCCGCCGCCAGCCTACTGGTGCTGACCGTGGTGGCGACCTATGCGGTGCATTGGCCGATGCAATGGAATTCGCTGGGTGACCTCGCGATGGGGTATGCCATCAGCGACCAGGGCTACGGCAACTTCAAGCTGCCGGTGCTGTTCATGGCCATGCTGCTGCCGCTGATCTTCACTGGCGCCGGCAAGCTGAGCGTGGACGCCTGGTTGGCCCGGTGGCAGCCATCGGTCACGACGGCACGGCCTGCGGTGCGCTAGATGCCGTCCGTGGTTGGCGCGCCGCGTGCCAACCAAGGTTGGCACCTACCGGAATCCAGAGCGTGCGGTGCCCGGCAGGTGTCGACCTTGGTCGACACACGCCCACGCAGGGAGCCCATGCACAGAAAGCTGGCCGGGCGCTCAGGGTCGCTCTGCTAGAATTCACGCATGACTGACTCCCCCTCCGCACCTGCCGCCGCTCCCGATTCCGCAGTACCCCAGGCGCAGCGCGCGATGTCACAACGCTTCCGCGGCTTCCTGCCGGTGGTGGTGGATGTGGAAACCGGCGGCTTCGACAGCCAGCGCAATGCGCTGCTGGAAATCGCTGCGGTGCCGATCGAGATGGACGAGAACGGCCTGCTCTACCCCGGCCAGACCGCCAGTGCCCACGTGGTCCCGGCCGAGGGCCTGGAGATCGACCCGAAGTCGCTGGAAGTGACCGGCATCATCCTCGACCACCCGTTCCGGCTGGCCAAGGAAGAAAAAGCGGCGTTGGACCACATCTTCACTCCGGTGCGTGCGGCGATGAAGAAGTACGGCTGCCAGCGCGCGATCCTGGTGGGCCACAACGCCCATTTCGACCTCGGCTTCGTCAACGCGGCCGTGGCCCGCACCGGCCACAAGCGCAACCCGTTCCACCCGTTCAGCGTGTTCGACACGGTCACCCTGGCCGGTATCGCGTACGGTCAGACCGTGCTGGCGCGTGCGGCCACCGCCGCCGGGCTGGGTTGGGATGCCAACGAGGCACACAGCGCGGTGTATGACACCGAGCAGACCGCGCGGCTGTTCTGCACCATCGCCAACGCCTGGCCGCGCTAACGCAGCCAACGGCGGAGCCCCTCGTGGCGGGCTGACAGCGATTCCTGGTAGGGCCGGGCGGGTGGACTGCGCAGGGGACGCTGCAAGTACGTCCCTGTAAGCTCGGTCGCCGCTTGCTCGTGTGCGCTGTCCTGCGCACACGGCAAGACCGGGGTTGGGCATCCGGCCCAACCCGCCCGAGGCATGCCTCAGGCCCATGCGGCTCACGCCCCTGCGCAGCCCACCCGCCCGGCCACGGACACGTTGCTGGGTGCCACGGAAAGATCAGAAAAGCAGGAGCAACAGCGGATCGCTGCGCTCGTTGGGGCTGCCGACGACCTCTGTGGTGGGTACTCCTTTGGTGGGTGCCGACCATTGGTCGGCACCGCCGGTTGGTGCGGCACTCCAGTAGATCCACGCCATGCGTGGATGCGATCAACCGATGCTCGTGCGATCGCGGCCGTCGCTCTTGGCGCGGTACAGCGCGCGGTCGGCGCGCTGGTACAGCAGCGCCGGGGTGCGGTCGTCGGCATCCAGCTCTACCAGGCCCGCACTGAAGGTCACACGCAGGCCCGCCACGCCGGCCCAATCGGGATGGTCATGGAACAGGCCACGCAGGCGCGCGCACAGCTGTGCGGCTTCCTCCAGGCGGGTGTCGTTGAGCAGCAGCGCGAACTCTTCGCCGCCGGTGCGCGCCGGCAGGTCGGAGTCGCGGCAGGCCGCTGCGATCAATGACGCCACCTGCACCAGCACGGCGTCGCCGATGCTGTGGCTGTGGCGGTCGTTGACCTCCTTGAAGTGATCGATGTCGAGCACCACCAGGCACAGCGGATGACCACTGCGCTGGGACCGGGCGAAGTCACGCGCCAGCGTTTCGTCGAAGGCGCGGCGATTGGCCAGGCCGGTCAGGGCATCCTCGCGGGCCTGCCGCTCGAAGGCTTCGGCCTGGCGCGCCAGGCGCTCGGCCAGTTCGGTCTTTTCCTGGTTCAGCGCCTGCAGGTGCACCGTCTTGGCCTGCAGGTCGAAGGTCGCTTCGTCCACCCGCCGTGCCAGGCGCAGGTTGCTGGCCTTCAGCTGCTGCAGCAGCAGCCGGTACAGCGCCACCAGTCCAGCCAGCAGCAGCATTCCCGCCAGCACCTGCACGCTGCGGCGCTGCCACCAGAACGGTTCCACGGTGAAGCTCCACACCGCCTCCTGTTGGCCCCAGCTGCCGCCGGGATGGGCGGCCGCCACATGCAGGGTGTAGTCGCCCGGCGGCAGGCCGACGAACTCGACGCTGCGCTGCGGGCCGCGCTCGACCCAGCCGGCATCCAGCCCGTCCAGCCGCGTGCGGTAGCGGATCCGGTCGGACATCAGATAGCTCAGGCCGACATAGCTCACCGCCAACCGGCGCCCCCCGGGAATATGGTTGCGATCTCGCCCTTCCCAATGCACCGGCGCGCCATCCACCTGCACGCTCTCGATCGCGGCCGGCGGCGATGGCCGCTCGCGGAAACGCTGCAGGCGCTGCGGGTCGACCGTGCTCAGGCCGCCTGCGGTGACCACCCAGAACGTGCCGTCCTGGCGCAGGATCGCCGATGGGCTGGAGCTGCCGTTGGCCTGTGCATTGGCCATGCCGTCGATCTCGTTGTAGCGCTCCACCCCCACCCGCGGCGTGCGGCCATCGGCCACGGCGTTGAGGGTGGCCATATCGGTGCGCAACACACCGCGATTGCTGCTGATCCACACATTGCCAAGGCGATCCGGCACCAGCTGGAACACCGCATCCACCGGCATGCCCTGCTCCAGGCCGACCCGCGCCAGCGCACCGTTGCGCCAACGGTACAGGCCACGATCACTGCTGATCCACATCGCGTCGCCCAGCTGGTGGAAGCCGAACACGCTGCGGCCACCGCCCAGCGGCGCCAGGTCGATCGACTGCACGTGGTCGCCGCGCAGCACGCGGATGCCTTCGATGGTGCCGATCCACAGGTTGCCCTGATGGTCATGCTCAAGCGCGGTGATCAGGCCGCCGGGCATGCCCGGCACGTTCGAGACCTGCACATGGTCGCCGTCGATGCGCACCACGCCCTTCTGCGTGCCGGCCCAGACCACGCCCTGGGAATCAACGCTGATCGCACGGATGTTGCCACCCGGCATGCCGTCGGCTGCCGCGTAGTTGTGGCGCAGGTGGCCGTCACGGCCGAGCCGGTAGACCCCATCGCCGAAGGTTCCGACCCACAGGTCACCGTCCGGCCCCTGTGCCAGGCTCAGCACCGAAGGTGCCTTGCCGCCGCGGTTGTGCAGCGGCATCGCCCGGAAACGGCCGTCCGCGGTCCGCATGTCAAGCCCGCTGGCGCTGCCGACCCACAGCTGGCGATCGCGATCCTCGAATACCGTGCGCACGTAATCGCCACTGAGCCCATCGCGCTCGGTGTAGCTGCTGAACAGTGTTTCGCGCAGGCGATAGAGCCCGCCGTTGGCGCCCACCCAGATGCTGCCTTCGGCATCCTCGCGCAGGCTGACCACGCGTCCGCCCGGCAGGTTCAGACCGGCCGGCAGTCGCTCCAGGCCATGTGCGGAGATGCGCAGCAGGCCCTGGTTCTCGGTGCCCAGCCACAGGTCACCGTGCCGGTCCTGCAGCATCGAGGTCATGTGCAGCTGGCCCGGCAGGCGGTGCACCAGCACCAGCTGGTCGTCCTCCACCCGGTACAGGCGCTCACCGGCGACGATCCACAACGCGCCATCCGGCGCACGGTAGGGCCACGACAGGCCACTGCCGGCACCCAGCCCCCATGCGGCGGGGGCGCGCTTGAGCACGCCATCGTTGTCGCGCAGCACCAGCCCGTCCAGCGTACCGACCCAGACCCGGTCCTGCGCATCGACCACCAGCCTGGTGAAGCTCATCGCCATCGGCAGGTCCGCCGCCGGCGCCTGGTAGACAATGCCGCTGTCCGGCGTCAGGTAGCCGATGCCCTTGCCTTCGTACAGCAGCCACAGCCGCCCCTGGCTGTCCATCTGCATGGACTGGATCAGCACCTGCGGCGTATCGGCCTGGTGCTCCCACACCCGCCATTGGCCATCACTGCCACGGTGGCTGACGTTGCCGCGCGAATCACTGATCCACAGTCCGCCCTGGCGGTCGACGAACAGGGCGCCGATGCCGTTGTCGCGCAGGCCCGGGCGCGTGCTGCGGTCGAACACGGTGAAATCCAGGCCGTTGTAGCGCACCAGCCCTTCCCAGGTGGCGAACCAGAGATGGCCTTCCGGCGTCTGCGCGATGTCGCGCAGCGAGTTGTGCGGCAGGCCGTTGCGCGAGGTCCATACATCGATGGCGTAGTCGCGCAGCGGGGGCGCGCCCTCCTGCGCAGCCAACGGCAGCGCAAGGGCCAGCAGCAGCCACAACAGGCCCTGCCGCAGTGCCCGCCTGAATCCTGATGCGCGGCGCTCCACCCAGCGCCTCTTGTCCCCCTGCCCGCCCATCACCGCAGCGGCGGCGGCCAGGTGCGGCTGCAGGACGCGGCAGCGTGCGGGAACAGCCGGGCAGCGTGCAATGGCATGCCGGCAGGAACGGGCTGGCTCATCGGGGGGAGACTGGGGAGATGCGCAGATGATAGGCCAAACCCCGGCCCCGGCGTCACCGTTCGCAGCGCGCCGACTCAGCCGGCGCGGCCGGGCGCCACCACCTGGGCACTGGCAGGCCACTGCACCACCGCCTCCAGGCCACCTTCGGCCCGGTTGCGCAGCCACAACCGGGCGCCGTCCTTCTCGGCCAGGGCGCGCGCGATGGTCAGGCCCAGGCCGGCCCCGCCGGTTTCGCGCGAACGCGAGGTCTCCACCCGCACGAACGGATCGAACACCGCCTCCAGCTGCTCTTCGGCCAGACCCGGGCCGTCATCGGCCACCACCACGGTAATCGCACCGCCGCTGCGCTCAACCCGCACCCGTGCCCGCTGCGCGTACATCACCGCGTTGTCCACCAGGTTGGAGAACAGCCGGTGCATGGCCAACGGACGCAACATCAGCACCGAACCACTGCCCCCTTCGAAGACCACATCACCGCCGCCTTCGGCGGCGTCCTCGACAATGCTCTCCAGCAGCGAATCCAGGTCCAAGGCGGCGCGCTGCTCGGCACTCTCGGCGCTGCGCGCCAGTTCCAGGCCCTCGCGCACCAGCGCCTGCATCGCCGCCAGGTCGCCGATCAGGCGCTCACGCAGGGCCTCGTCGCTGACATTCTCCAGGCGCAGGCGCAGCCGTGTCAGCGGCGTCTGCAGGTCGTGGGTGATCGCCGCCAGCATCTGCGTGCGTTCGGCCAGGTGCCGCTGCAGGCGGTGCTGCATGGCGTTGAAGGCTTCGGCGGCACGCTGCACTTCGCGCGGCCCGCGCAGTGGCAACGGGTCGCGCTGCAGGTCATCGCCAAGGTCTTCTGCGGCTGCGGCCAGTTCCTGCAGCGGCGCGCTGGCCATGCGCGCGACGATATAGGCCAGCACGGCAATCGCCAGCACCAGCAGGGTCAGGAACCATGGGTCCACGGCGAGGATGCCGTTGTGCGCCACCGCCGGCGAGTCCAGCGCCAGCTTCAGCAGCGTGCCGTCGTTGAGGGTCACGTCCACTGCACGGCATTTGGGCGGGATGAACGCGGGGTCGCGCTCGCGCGGCGGCCGCCGGTGGCCCGGCGGCGGCGGCGGCAGCAGCTCCTGCAGTTTGGGAATGCAGGAGCGGAACGAAGCGAAGTGCACGTGCGCGCGCGACACCGGCCCGGGGCGGTCTTCCAGCACTTCCATCAGCGCCGTGTCGGCACGCCCCAGGCGTGCGCCCGGCTGCAACGCGCGCACGCTCGGCCCGCCGATCGCCAGCAGGCGCTCGCGCAGCTCCGGATTGCCGTCCAGCAGGTTGACGTAGCCCTGCAGGCGGTCGGCGATGCGGTTCAGGTTCTGCCGCTCGAACTCCTGCTGGCGCTTGGAGGTGGCCAGCATGGTCGCGCCGATCGCAGCCACCGCCATGCCCAGCAGCAGGATCACGAACAACCGCCCGACCATCGAGGACAGGAAATGGCGCAGGCGCGTCATCGCGGTTTATTCCAGGTTGACCGACGAGGCCAGCACGTAGCCTTCGTTGCGCACGGTCTTGATCAGTCCATCCGGGCCACCATCGTCGCCCAGCTTGTTGCGCAGGCGGCTGACCTGCAGGTCGATCGCGCGGTCCTGAGCCTCGTAGTTGCGGCCACTGCTGAGCGCGACCAGCTGCTCGCGCGACAGCACCTTGTTGGCGTGGGCGATGAACACCCGCAGCAGGCGGAACTCGGCGCCGGACAGCACCACCACGCGGCCATCCGGATCGACCAGGTGGCGATGCTCGAGGTCGAATACCCAGCGCGAGAAACGCGCGCGGCGTACCGCCAGTGGTTCCAGGTTGGCCGGCAGCGCCTCAGTCCGGCGCAGCACGTTGCGGATGCGCGCCAGCAGCTCGCGCGGCTCGAACGGCTTGGCCAGGTAGTCGTCGGCGCCCATTTCCAGGCCCAGCACGCGGTCGATCGGCTCGGCCCGCGCGGTCAGCATGATCACCGGCGTGTTCGAACGTGCACGCAGGTCACGGCACAGGGTCAGACCATCCTCGCGCGGCAGGTTGAGGTCCAGCACGATCAGGTCCACGTGCTCGCGGTCCAGCAGTTGGCGCATGGCGGTGCCATCGGCCGCAGTGCTCACCTGGTAGCCGGCGCGGCCGAGCTGCTCGGCCAGCAGCGTGCGGATGTCGTTGTCGTCGTCGACGATCAGCAGTCGATGCATCGGGTTTTCAGTCTCCATGTCGCGATCATCCCGTGTCGGCAGCTGAACCGCATCCGGGGCAATGCGTACCAGTGTATCCACCCGCGGGCGGGATACCTGTGGTTACGCCTGTTCACCGACAGTGTTACATACAGACATACCCCGAGGATTGAGCCGTCCATCGCCCGGTCTTCACAATGCCCACCAACGCCGCCCTCGCGGCCTCGAGAGTGAAGCCACGACGTGACGTTCCGCCTGCTGCCAGCGACCCGCCGGAGTCGCCTGATGCTGATCGCCCTGCTCGCCCTGATCGTCGCCGCGACCGCCTGGTGGCTGCTGCGCAAGCCCGCCGCCCCGGCGGTGGCAACGTCGCCGGTCAGCCGCGGTGACATCGAACAAACGGTGGATGCCACCGGCGTGATCGACGCCTACAAGCTGGTCAGCGTCGGCGCGCAGGCCTCGGGCCAGATCAAATCGCTGAAGGTACAGCTGGGCGACACCGTGAAGGAAGGCGACCTGATCGCCGAGATCGATGCCACCACCCAGCAGAACCAGGTGCTCAACGCGCAGGCCTCGCTGGACCAGGTCACCGCCCAGCGCGCGGTGCAGCAAGCCACCCTGCGCCAGGCCGAACTGGAGTTCGCGCGCCAGCAGCAGATGCTGGCCGCCGAAGCCACCTCGCGCCAGGAATACGATGCCGCAGAAGCACAGCTGAAGACCGCCCGCGCCCAGCTGCAGTCCTACGAGGCGCAGATCAAGGGCCGCGAAACCGAGCTGGGCACCGCCCGCGCCAACCTGGCCTACACCCGCATCACCGCGCCGATGGACGGCACCGTGGTCGCGGTGGTGGCCGAGGAAGGCCGTACCGTGAACGCCAACCAGACCGCACCGACCATCGTCATGCTGGCGCGGCTGGACGTGGTCACCGTCAATGCCGAGATCTCCGAGGCCGACGTGGTCAAGATCAAGCCCGGCATGCCGGTGTACTTCACCACCCTGGGCGACCCGGACCGCAAGTATCACGCCACGCTGCGCCAGATCAATCCGGCGCCGGCCTCGATCGCCAACGAGAATTCGTCCAGCTCCAGCAGCTCCTCCAGCTCCAGCTCCAGCAGCGCGGTCTACTACAACGCGCTGTTTGATGTGGAAAACCCGGACGGCACGCTGCGTATCGACATGACCGCGCAGGTCTCGGTACTGCTCAAGCAGGCCAAGGGCGTGCTGATGGTGCCGGCGGTGGCACTGGGACCGAAGCGCCGTGGCGATGAGCGGATGGTGCGGGTGCTGGACGAGAAGGGCCAGCCGCAGCCGCGCAAGGTCACCGTCGGCATCAACAACGGCGCCTCGGCCGAGATCCTGTCCGGCTTGAAGGAAGGCGAGCGCGTGGTGGTCGGCGAAGCCGGTGCGGCCGGTGCCAGCGCCGGCGGCGGCAACCGCGGCGGCATGCAGATGCGGGTCGGCGGCCCGGGCATGGGGCGCCGATGAGCACGACGGCGCCGCTGCTGCGGCTGCGCGACCTGCGACGTGAATTCCCGGCCGGCGACGATGTGATCGCCGTGCTGCGCGACGTCCATCTCGACATCCACGCCGGCGAGATGGTCGCCATCGTCGGCCAGTCCGGCTCGGGCAAGTCGACGCTGATGAACATCCTCGGCTGCCTCGACCGTCCCACCCGCGGCAGCTACCAGGTGGCCGGCCGCGAAACCGGAAAGATGGAGCCGGACGAACTGGCCGAACTGCGCCGCGAGCATTTTGGTTTCATCTTCCAGCGCTACCACCTGCTCGGCGACCTCGACGCGCGCGGCAATGTGGAAGTGCCGGCGGTGTATGCCGGCAGTCCCGGCCCGGTGCGCAACGCGCGTGCCGAGCAACTGCTGCAGCGGCTGGGCCTGGGCGACCGCATGCATCACAAGCCGGGCCAGCTTTCCGGTGGCCAGCAGCAGCGCGTGTCGATCGCACGCGCCCTGATGAACGGCGGCGAGGTGATCCTGGCCGACGAACCAACAGGCGCGCTCGATACGAAATCCGGTGAGGAAGTGATGGCGATCCTCGGCGAACTGCATGCCGAAGGCCACACCATCATCATCGTCACCCACGACATGAGCGTGGCCCAGCACGCACAGCGCATCATCGAGATCCGCGATGGCGAGATCATTGCCGACCGCGCCAATCCGGATGCGCCGAGTTACCGCGCCCAGCGCGAAGCCAGTACCGGCGTCGCCCACGGCAACAGCTGGCGGGCGGCCCGCGACCGCTTCACCGAAGCATTCCGGATGGCGCTGCTGGCGATGAACGCCCATCGCCTGCGCACCTTCCTGACCATGCTCGGCATCATCATCGGCATCGCCTCGGTGGTCTCGGTGGTGGCGCTGGGCAATGGCTCGCAGCAGCAGATCCTGCAGAACATCAGCGCGCTCGGCACCAACACCATCGACGTCTATCCCGGCCGTGGTTTCGGCGACATGCGCTCGGCCCGGGTGCAGACGCTCAAGGCCAGCGATGCCGATGCACTGGCAAAGCAGAGCTATGTGGACAGCGCCACCCCCAGCGTATCGACCTCGGTCACCGCGCGTTATCGCAACCAGTCTTCCACTGCGCAGGTCAGCGGCGTCGGCGAGCAGTTCTTCCGGGTCAAGGGCGTGACTCTGCTCAGTGGCAGCTTCTTCGATGCCGATGCAGTCAAAGGCCTGGGCCAGGTGGCGGTGATCGACGAGAACACCCAGACCCAGTTCTTCCCCGATGTCGACCCGGTCGGACAGGTGATCCTGCTCGGCAACGTGCCGGCACGGGTGGTCGGCGTGGCCAAGCGCCAGAGTTTCGGCTTCGGTGGCAGCACCAGCCTCAGCGTCTGGGTGCCCTACACCACGGTGATGTCGCGCATGCTCGGCCAGAGCCATGTCTCCAGCATCACCGTGCGCGTGGACGACAACACACCGATGGATGCCGCTCAGGAAGCGATCACCCGCCTGCTGACGATGCGCCACGGCACCGAGGATTTCTTCCTCAGCAACAGCGCCGAGATCCGCGACACCATCGAGCAGACCACGCGCACGATGACCCTGCTGATCGGTGCCATCGCCGCCATCGCGCTGCTGGTCGGCGGCATCGGCGTGATGAACATCATGCTGGTGTCGGTGACCGAGCGCACCCGAGAGATCGGGGTGCGCATGGCCGTCGGTGCACGACAAAGTGATATCCGCCAGCAGTTCCTGATCGAAGCGGTGCTGGTGTGCCTGCTCGGTGGCGTGCTCGGCATCGGCCTGGCCCTGCTGCTGGGCTCGATGATCGGCCGCTTCGCCAGCGACTTCCAGGTGCTGTTCTCCACCGCCTCGATCATTGCCGCCTTCGCCTGCTCGACCCTGATCGGCGTGGCGTTCGGCTTCCTGCCCGCGCGCAATGCCGCGCAGCTTGACCCGGTGGAGGCCCTGGCACGCGAATGAAGATGATGACCCGACTGCCCTTCCCTGCCCCTTCGCGCCGGCTGCTGGCGGGTGCCGTTCTGCTCGCCCTGTCTGGCTGCGCCTCTGTCGGCCGCTATCCGGTGGCCGATCCCGATGTGGCGGCCCAGTATGGGCGTGGCGATGCCACCCTCAACGCACCGGCCGACGACCCGCGCAGCAGCCTGGACACACCGGGCCACGACATCCGTCAGGACACCTGGTGGACCGGCTTCGGCGATGAACGCCTGGACCGCCTGGTGGCGCAGGCGCTGGCCGCCAACAGCGACCTGGCCGCCGCCGGCCTGGCCGTGCAGCGTTCGCGCCTGCAGGCCGGCCTGGCCAGCAACGCGCTGTGGCCGCAGCCTTCGTCATCGGGCGTCAGCGGCAATGCCAGCCGCGCCACCGACCAGGCCGACGACTGGCGCCGCAGCTACTCCACCGGCGTTTCGCTGGGCTGGGAGGTCGATCTGTGGGGACGCCTGCGGACCCAGCGCGACATCGCCCGCTGGGAAGCCGAAGCCAGCGAGGAAGACCGGCAGAATACCGCCCTGCTGGTGATCAGCGACACCATCACCCAGTACTGGAACCTGGCCTACCTGAACCAGTCGATCGCCACCGGCCAGGCCAACCTGGAGCGGCTGGAGCGCACCCGCGAACTGGTGCAGGCCCGCTTCGACGCCGGTGCGGTATCGCGTCTGGAAGTGCGCCAGGCGCTGCAGAACCTGCAATCGCAGCGCGCCTCGCAGAGCGCGCTGGAACAGCAGCGGGTGGAGGTGCGCAACGCACTGACCGTGCTGCTGGACGGCACGCCCTGGCCCCAGCAGGACGAACCTCAGGACCTGCTGGGCGCACGCAGCCCGCGCATTGTCGAGGGGCTGCCGGCCGACCTGCTCGGCCGCCGCCCCGACCTGCGTGCGGCAGAACTCCGCCTGCGCAACAGCCTGAAGACCATCAAGGTCACCGCCACCCAGTACTACCCGGCGCTGAGCCTGACCGGCAGCCTCGGTTCCAGTGCGACCTCGCTGGGCGATGTACTGCGCAATCCGGTGGCCACGCTGGGTGCCGGCCTTTCGCTGCCATTCCTCAACCTGCAGCGCGCGCAGCTGGATACCGATATCGCCGGCACCAGCTATCAGATCGCCGCGACCAATTTCCGCAAGACGCTGTACACCGCGCTCTCGGAAGTGGACAACGCACTGTCCGCGCGCGAGCAGCTGGCGCGCCAGGTCGCTGCCTCGCAGGCTTCGTACGAGGAAGCGGTGGAAGTGGAGCGCGCGCAGGAAGTGCGTTATCGCGTGGGTGCTACCGATCTGCGCACCTGGCTGGAAGCGCAGCAGACCCGGCGCGATGCAGAGCTGTCGCTGGCGCGCGTGCGCCAGGGCCAGCTGAACAACGACGTGACCCTGTTCAAGGCACTGGGTGGCAGCGCGGGCTGAGGCGGCAAGAGCGCCAACCAAGGTTGGCGACTACCGGTAGGTGTCGACCTTGGTCGACACGGCACATGGAAAAGGGGTCGGATCCCTCGCCTGCGGAGAGGGATCTGACCCCGATCACGTCGCGCCGGCGGATCAACCGCGCTGGCGCACGGCCTCGAACAGGCTGACGCCGGCGGCGACGGAGACATTCAGGCTCTCGATCTCGCCCGGCATCGGGATCTTGACCAGGCCATCGCAGTTCTCGCGGGTCAGGCGGCGCAGGCCGTCGGCTTCGCCGCCCAGCACCAGCGCGATGTTGCCCTTCAGGTCCAGCTGGTACAGCGAGGCGGTGGCTTCACCGGCCAGGCCGTAGATCCACACGCCCTGCTTCTGCAGGTCCTTCAGGCAGCGCGACAGGTTGGTTACCGCCACCACCGGGATGAGGTCGGCGGCGCCGGCCGAGGTCTTGCGCACGGTCGCGTTGACCGTGGCCGACTTGTCCTTGGGGATGATCACTGCAGTCGCACCGGCCGCAGCCGCCGAGCGCAGGCAGGCACCCAGGTTGTGCGGGTCCTGCACCTCATCCAGCACCAGCAGCAGCGCCTTGCCCTCGGCCGCAGTGACCAGGCCTTCCAGCTCGTTCTCGCTGTAGGTGCGGGCGGCGGCATAGCGCGCGGCCACGCCCTGGTGGCGCACCGAGCCTCCCACACCGTCCAGCGCCTGGCTGTTCACCTTGCGCACGTCGATGCCCTTGCGGCGGGCGTTTTCCTCGATCTCGGTCAGGCGCGGGTTCTTCGCTCCGGCCTCGACCAGCACTTCGCGGACGTTCTCGGCGTCGTTCTCGATGGAGGAGGCGACGGCGTTGACGCCGACGATCCACTGGCTGTTCTTGCTCATGCGGGCGGGGACCGGAAAGGGGGTGGCTATGGTAGAGCATCGGCGGTCCGGGCGCTGCCGCGCCCCGCCTCCCTGTACAGCCGAGCCTGCGCTCGGCTGTCCTGGGTTCAGCCTGCGGCGACAGCGTGGAGATGGCGCTACAGGTGCGTCACCGGCTGCGCGGTGGCCAGTGCGGCGTGTCGTGGTCGGGGTGCTGGTGGGACACGATCGTGGCCAGGAAGTCCAGGGCCGCGATGTCCTCCTCGGTACGCCGTACGGGCAGGCTGGCCAGGCCGTCGACGAAGGGCAGCTTGCGCTCGACCCCGTACTGGATCGTCGGAGGCAGGCGTTCGGCTTCGTCGAACGCGCCGGCAGCCACCGCCACGCCATCGGGCGCTTCGTAGGTCAATGGCGTGCCGCAGTCGGCGCAGAAGCCACGCCGCACCACGTTGGACGACTGGAAATAGCGCGGCTGGCCGCGGGTCCAGCTGAACTGCACGCCGCGCACCGACACCAAGGGCGCGTAGAAGGCACCAAAGGCCTTCTGGCACATCCGGCAATGGCAGATCGAGCTGTCGGTCAGCGCACCACGCACGCGGAAGCGGATCGCGCCGCACTGGCAGCCGCCGCTGTATTCGGGTTGGCCTTGCATGCGATGTCTCCTGGTGGTGCCGGCCGCTGGCCGGCAACCCGTCGGTGCCGAGGGTGCCATGGATGCCGGCCAGCGGCCGGCACTACCACGGTCATCAATATTTCTCTTTCTTCCGCTTGGCCGGCTTGCCCCGCTCAGGCAGCGGCGGCAGCCCGTCACCCTCGTCCTCGCCCTTGTGTTCGACCAGCCGGAAGTCGATCTTGCGCTCTTCCATGCTGGCCTTCAGCACCAGGATGCGCACGCGGTCGCCCAGCCGGTAGCTGCCGCCGCGGCGTTCGCCGGTCAGCGTCTTGCGGGTGGCGTCGAACTTGTAATAGTCCTGCGGCAGCTGGGTCACGTGGACCAGGCCCTGCACCTTGGAATCATCCAGTTCCACGAACAGGCCGAAGCTGGTCACGCCGCTGATCACGCCGTCGAACTGGCCACCGACATGCTTCTCCATCCAAGCCGCGCGGTAGCGCTCGTCGACCTCGCGCTCGGCCTCGTCGGCACGACGCTCGCGCTCGGAACACTGCAGCGCCAGCGCGGCCATCTCGCGGGCGTTGTAGGTGAACTTGTCCAGCGGCTTGCCGGACAGCGCGTGCTTGATCGCACGGTGTACCAGCAGGTCGGGATAACGACGGATCGGCGAGGTGAAGTGCGCGTACGCCTCCAGCGCCAGGCCGAAGTGACCGTGGTTGTCCGGGCTGTAGACCGCCAGGCTCTGGCTGCGCAGCAGCACCGATTCCAGCAGCGTGGCATCGGGGCGGTCGCGGATCTTCTTCAGCAGCTTGGTGTAGTCGCCCGGGCGCACCTTCGACCACGGCGGCAGGCTCAGCTTGAACTCCTTGAGGAATTCCAGCAGGTCGGCGAACTTGGTCTCCGGCGGCTTCTCGTGGACGCGGTACGGGGCCGGCACGTGGCGCGACAGCAGGTACCTGGCCGCCTCCACGTTGGCCGCGATCATGCATTCCTCGATCAGCTTGTGCGCATCGTTGCGCACCAGCATGCCGGCCTGGGTCACCTCGCCACGGTTGTCCAGCACGAAGCGCACTTCGCTGCTTTCAAACTCGATGGCGCCGCGCTTGGCACGCGCCTTGGACAGCACCTTGTACAGCTGGTGCAGGCGCTGCACCTGCGGCAGCAGCCCGCCCATCCAGGCCTTGGTATCGGCATCGTCCTCGCCCACCGCCTTCCACACCTGGGTGTAGGTCAGGCGCGCGTGCGAGTTCATCACTGCTTCGTAGAAGCGCGAATGGGTGACCACGCCATCACGGTCGATCTGCATGTCACAGACAAAGCACATCCGATCGACCTTGGGCATCAGCGAGCAGATGCCGTTGGACAGCGTCTCCGGCAGCATCGGCACCACGAAGCCCGGGAAGTACACCGAGGTGGCGCGCTTCTGCGCTTCCTCATCCAGCGGCGTACCGGGGCGCACGTAGTTGGAGACATCGGCAATGGCCACCACCAGGCGGAAACCGTCGGCATTCGGCTCGCAGTACACCGCGTCGTCGAAGTCCTTGGCATCCTCGCCGTCAATGGTGACCAGCGGCGTGCTGCGCAGGTCGACACGGTCGCCGATCATTGCCGGCTCGACCACCATCGGCACCGAGGCGGCTTCGTCCAGCACCTCCTGCGGGAACTCGAACGGCAGCTCGTGGCCGTGGATGGCGGTCTCCACCACCAGCGATGCGGTCAGCTTGTCGCCCAGCACGGCGATGATGCGGCCGATCGGCGGGCGGCGGCTGTCCGGGGCCTGGGTCAGTTCGCAGACCACCAGCTGGCCGTCGCGCGCGCCACCGGTCTGGTCCGGCGGCACCTGCACGTTGCGCTGCACGCGCTTGTCATCGGGCACCACGTAGTTGATGCCCATCTCGATGCTGAAGCGGCCGATCAGGCGGGTCATGCCGCGTTCGAGCACGCGCGCAATGCTGCCCTCGCGACGGCCCCGGTGATCGATGCCGGTCACGCGGGCGAGCACCTTGTCGCCGTGCATCACCTTGCGCATTTCATACGGCGGCAGGAACAGGTCGTCGCCGCCCTCGACCGGACGCAGGAAACCGAACCCTTCCGGGTTGGCGATCACCACGCCGGTAACCAGGTTCAGGGTCTGGATCGGGGCGAAACCGCCGCGGCGGTTCTGCACCAGTTGACCATCGCGGACCATGGCACCAAGCCGGCGCGACAGCGCCTCGGCCCGATCCGGTGCGGTCAGGCCCAGGCGTGCACCCAGTTCCTCGGCGGTCTGCGGCCCTTCGCAGCGCTCCAGCAGGGCCAGGATGGCCTCGCGGCTGGCGATGGGCTGTTCGTATTTCTCGGCTTCGCGGGCGGCATAGGGATCGTCGATCACCTTGCCGGCCGGCGGCAGCTTGCGGCCCGGGGCCGGGCCGGGTGCTGCCGCATCAGCGGTGCGGACCTTGCGGCCGCGTGGCGGCGCACCGCCTTCATTCAATTCTGGGAACCAGCCCGGCAACGGCTTGCCCGGCTTGGTGGTGCGGGCTGCGCCCGCCTTCGGGCCCTTCTTCGGGCCTTGGCTGCGGGACTTGCTCCCGCCCTTGCTTGGTTTTTTGGTAGTCATCGCCCTACATGGTAGCCGTTGACGGCGTGCAGAACGGGTCAGCGCCCGCCTTGGAGGCGTTGGATGAAATAATTTCAGGAAGTCGTTGACAGCTCCCGGATTCATCTTCACAATTGCGCCTCTGGAACGCCCAGGTGGCGGAATTGGTAGACGCACTAGTTTCAGGTACTAGCGGGTAAAACCGTGGAGGTTCGAGTCCTCTCCTGGGCACCAACGAAAAAACTCCTCGCTTCGGCGGGGATTTTTTTTGCCTGCGATCCGGCGCTCTGGCTCTGGGGTCAGAGCCCCTTTCGCAAGCGAAACGGGATCCGACCCCGGCGCTGCAAAAGGTGTTGACACCCCCATAACGACACCCCATAATCTCGCTCCTCGACGCCCAGGTGGCGGAATTGGTAGACGCACTAGTTTCAGGTACTAGCGGGTAAAACCGTGGAGGTTCGAGTCCTCTCCTGGGCACCACGTCGAGAATGAGAAAGACCCGCGAAAGCGGGTTTTTTCATGCCCGGAATTTGGCATCAGAACAATGGCCGCAGCACCAGCTCCAGGCCGAGCAGCAGCAGGAAGCCAAGGAAGCACGCCCGAAACACCCGTGCGCTGATGCGCTGCCGGATCACCTGCCCCAGCCACATGCCCAGCAGTGCCGGCACCACCGCCAGTGCACTCAAGCCCAGCTGCTGGATGCCGAACGCACCGTGCAGCACCAGGCCCGTGGTCAGTGCAATCGTCGATACGGTGAACGCCAGCCCGAGCGCCTGCACCAGTTCTTCGCGCTGCAACCCCAGTGATTGCAGGTACGGCACCGCCGGCATCACGAACACGCCGGTGGCGCCGGTCACTACGCCGGACAGCGCGCCCACCAGCGGCCCCAGCCAGCGCTCGCTCCGCTGCGGCACGCGGAACACCGGCGCAAGCAACGCATAGGCGGCATAGACCATCAGGGCCACGCCCAGCGCAACGCGCGACCCGCTGCGATCGACCCGTACCAGCAGCGCTGCCGAACCCAGCGTCACCACCACCACGGCCAGCATCATCGGCCACAGGCGCCGCACGATGGGGCCCAGCGCTGGCCCGGACAACAGCTGCCACACATTGGTGACGAAGGTCGGAATGAACAGCATCGACGCTGCCGCCACCGGCGACAGCGTACTGCCCAGCACCCCCATCGCCACCGTCGGCAACCCCATGCCGGTCACCCCCTTGACCACGCCGGCCAATACGAACACCAGCACCAGCAGCCCATAGAAGTACATCGATTCATTCATGCCTTCATTGGATCGGGCCGTCGCCCGGCGCACAATGCGGTCTTCCCGGCCCTGCCTTCGGCTGATCCGAAGGCTCAGCCGTTGCGACGAGGGCATCACATGCGGATGGACATCGCCGACCTGCGCCTGTTCCTGGCAATCGCCGAGGCGGGCAGCATCACTGCCGGCGCAACGCAGGCGAACCTGGCCCTGGGTTCGGCCAGCGAGCGGCTGCGCACGATCGAAGCCGATGCCGGCACCCCGCTGCTGAACCGGCATCCACGTGGCGTCAGCCTGACTGAAGCCGGCGCCGCCCTCGCCCACCATGCACGCCTGATCCTGCAACAGCAGGCGCAGCTGCGCGGCGAACTGCAGGCATTCGCGCAGGGGGCGCGCGGCACCCTGCATCTGTATGCCAACACCGCAGCACTGACCAGCTACCTGCCCTCGCGGCTCGCACCGTGGTTGGCCGAACGCCCCCGCCTGCACGTCGAACTGCTGGAACGCACCAGCCCCGAAGTCGTGCGTGCAATCAGCGCTGGCCAGGCCGAGGCCGGCATCATCAGTGATGCGGTCGACGCCACCGGCCTGCAGCAGCATGTGGTGGCCGAAGATCCGCTGGTGATGCTGCTGCCTGCCGATCACCGGTTTGCATCACTGCGCAGCGTGACCTTCGCCGATGCCGCCGGCGAGACCTTCGTTGCCCTGGCCGATGGCAATGCACTGCAGACCTACATCGAAGACCAGGCGCGCGACATCGGTCGCCGACTGGACGTGCGCATCCGCATGAAGACCTTCGAGGGCGTCTGCATCATGGTCGGCCACGGCATCGGTGTCGGCATCGTGCCGCGGAGCATCGCGCGCCAGCATCGACGCAGTACGCATACCGTTGCGGTGCCGCTTGCCGATGCGTGGGCACAACGCCGCCTGTGCGCCTGTTTCGCCGGGTGGGCGCAGCTGTCACCGGCGATGCGCAGCCTGCTGCACCACCTGGGCGTGCAAGCGCAGAAAAAAGTGTGAAATGTTGTTGACACACTCTCTGCCGTGCCGCACAATTCTTCTCCTGAGTCGCCCAGGTGGCGGAATTGGTAGACGCACTAGTTTCAGGTACTAGCGGGTAAAACCGTGGAGGTTCGAGTCCTCTCCTGGGCACCACGACTCAAGATGATCAAACCCGCGAAAGCGGGTTTTTTCGTTTCTGGGATTCGGGAACCCACACGACCCCGGGATCCATCCACGCATGGCGTGGATCTACCAAAAGAAAAACCCCGCCTTGCGGCGGGGTTTTGTGCGTTTCAACGCCAATGGTCGATCAATGCCCACCGCCCGCGGACGCCGCACCCGCGCCTGCGCCGAACGGCGGCTTGGCCAGCCACAGGAAGGTGATGATCGCCAGGAAGATCCAGCCCAGCAGGAAGAAGATGTCGTTGAAGCCCATCTGCGATGCCTGGTGGTTGATCATGTTGTTCAGTACCGCCGCGCCATGTTGCAGGTCGCCCTGCCCCATTGCAGTGACCTGCTCCTGCATGCCCGGCTGATAGGCCGAGATGTGCTCGGTCAGGTCGGCATGGTGCACCTGGGTACGCCGCGCCCACAGCCACGTCGTCAGCGAGGCCGCGAAGCTGCCGCCCAGCGTGCGCAGGAACGTCGCCAGGCCGGAGCCCGCCGCGATCTCGCGCCCATCCAGGTCCGACAGCAGGATCTGCAGCACCGGCATGAAGAACAGCGCCACGCCAATGCCCATGATCAGCTGCACGCCGGCCACGTGCATGTAGTCCACCTGCAGGTTGAAGTTCGAGCGCAGGAAGCTGGTCATCGACAGCACGATGAACGCCACGGTGGCCAGCATGCGCATATCGAAGCGCGACGCATACTTGCCCACGAACGGCGTCATGATCACCGGCAGGATGCCGATCGGTGCGGTCGCCAGGCCTGCCCAGATCGCGGTATAGCCCATGTCACGCTGCAGCCACTGCGGAATCAGCAACGCCACGCTGAAGAACGCCGCATAGGCCACCACCATCGCCAGCGTGCCGGCACGGAAGTTGCGGTGCCGGAACAGCTTCAGGTCGACGATCGGATCCTTGTCGGTCAGTTCCCAGATCAGGAACACCGTCAGCGTCACCACCGCCACGCAGGCCAGCACCACGATCTTCATCGACGAGAACCAGTCCTCGTCGTTGCCCAGGTCGAGCACCAGCTGCAGCGCGCCGACACCGATCACCAGCGTGATCAGGCCGACGTAGTCCATCTTCGGCTTCTCGATCTGCTCCGGGCGTCCCTTCAGCTGGTTGCCCACCACCAGCGCGGCGAAGATGCCCAGTGGCACGTTGATCAGGAAGATCCATTCCCAGCTGTAGTTGTCGGTGATCCAGCCACCGAGGATCGGGCCGCAGATCGGCGCCACCACCGTGATCATCGCCAGCAGCGCCAATGCCTGCCCGCGCTTCTCACGTGGATAGATCGAGACCAGCAGCGACTGCGTGATCGGGTACATCGGGCCGGCCACGAAGCCCTGCAGCGCACGCGACACCACCAGCATGCCCATGCTCTGCGCAAGGCCGCACAGCAGCGAGGTGATGACGAAGGCCAGGGTCGCCCAGACGAACAGTTTGCGTTCGCCGAAACGGCGGCTGAGCCAGCCGGTCAGCGGCAGCGCGATGGCCGTGCTGACCGCGAACGAGGTGATGACCCAGGTCGCCTGCTGCGAACTGGCACCGAGGTTGCCGGCGATGGTCGGCAGCGAGACGTTGGCGATGGTGGTGTCGAGCACCTGCATGAACGACGCCATCGCCAGGCCGACGGTGCACAGGGCGACGCTGGGCGGCAGGAACCCGGAGGCCGCAGCCGGCGCCGCCGGTGCGCCCGGAGCGCCGGGCGCGGCTGGAGCTTGTGCGGACATGGCGACCTCAGCCCACCTTCGCCTGCTGCTGCGGCAGGTTGCCCTGGATGATCGTGTGGATCACCTCGTCGGCATCATGCAGCTGCTTGGCATACACGTCGGTGTCGAACACCGTGCCCTTGGCCGGGGTGCTCGGCAGCACTTCGCCCTTCTGGTCGCGCAGGCTCACTTCGGCCTTCATCGACAGGCCGATGCGCAGCGGGTGCTCGGCCAGCTGCTTGGCATCGATGGCGATGCGCACCGGTACGCGCTGCACGATCTTGATCCAGTTGCCGCTGGCGTTCTGTGCCGGCAGCAGCGAGAACGCCGAGCCGGTGCCCAGGCCCAGGCTCTGGATGCGCCCCTTGTACTTCACGTCGCCGGCGTACAGGTCCGACTTCAGCTCCACTTCCTGGCCCAGGCGCATGTGGCGCAGCTGGGTTTCCTTGAAGTTGGCCTCGACCCACATCTGATCGGTCGGCACCACGGCCATCAGCGCATTGCCCGGCTGCACGCGCTGGCCGACCTGCACCGAACGACGGGCGACGTAGCCGGAGACCGGCGCAACGATGCCGGCGCGGGCATTGTTGAGGAAGGCCTGGCGCAGCTGCGCAGCGGCGGCCTGCACATCCGGCTGGGTGGCGATCACGGTGTCGTCGACCAGCGCACGGTTGCGCTCGACGGTCTCGCGTGAACCGGCCACGGCGGCTTCGGCCGCGGCCAGCTCGTCGCGGGCGTGGGCCAGTTCTTCGTTGGAGATGGCGCCGGTGGCGGCCAGGTCCTTGCGGCGGGCGTAGTCTTCGCGCACGCGCTTGAGGGTCACCTGGCGGGCGTTCAGGTCCGCCTGCGCGCCTTCCACGCTGCGGTACAGGCCGCGGGTCTGGCGCACGGTCTTGGCCAGGTTGGCTTCGGCCTGCTGCAGCGCCACTGCGGTGTCGGACGGGTCCAGCTGCACCAGCAGCTGGCCGCGCTCCACGCGCATGCCGTCATCGGCATTGATGGCGACCACGGTGCCGGCCACCAGCGGGGTGATCTGCACCTGGTTGCCCTGCACGTAGGCATCGTCGGTCTCTTCGAACCAACGGCCGAACATGAAGTACCACAGCGCCAAAGCGGCAAGCAGCAGCACGACGATCACGAACAGGCCGCGCAGCAGGTTGCCGCGGCGGTTGGGGGCGGCCGGGGCCGCGGTGTCTTGGGTCTGGCTCATGTCGGAGATCTTCAGGAATGCGAGGAATCGGAATGGGAGGCGATCGGTGCGCGGTCGGCGTCAGTGGGCTGGAAACCACCGCCCAGCGCCTTGCTCAGGCGCACCGAGGACTGCACCTGCTGCGACTGCAGGCCGGCCAGCTGCTGCTGCGACTGCAGCAGGGTGGACTGCGCGGTCAGCACGTCCAGGTAGCTGCCGATGCCGGCGCGGTAGCGCTGCTGGGCCAGGTCGAAGGCAGCGCGTGCGGTGTCCACCGCCTGCTGCTGCGACTGCGCCTGCTGTGCCAGCGAGCGCACCGCGTTGACCTGGTCGGCCACATCACGCAGCGCATCGAGCACGGTCTGGTTGTAGTTGGCCACCGCCAGGTCGTACTGCGCATCGGTATTGGCCAGGTTGGCGCGCAGCTTGCCGCCCTCGAAGATCGGCAGGCTCAGCGCCGGGCCGATATAGGCAAAGGTGGAGCTGCTCTTCAGCAGGTCGCCCACGTTCGGGGCGACCACGCCGGCCAGCGCGGTCAGGTTGAAGCTCGGGTAGAACTTGGTCTTGGCAACCTTGATCTGCTTGTCGGCCGCTTCAACGCGCCAGCGTGCGGCGACGATGTCGGGGCGGCGGCCAAGCAGTTCGCTGGGCAGCACGCCCGGCAGCTGCAGTGCCACCGGATTCAGCGGCTGCGGGCGCTGGATCGACAGGCCACGGTCCGGGCCCTTGCCGACCAGCGCGGCCAGCGCGGTGCGGGCGGCGTCGATACGCTGCTGGGCGGCCTGCACCTGCTGCTGCGCGGCCGGCACACGGGCCTCGGCCTGGCGCACCTGCAGATCACTGTCGATGCCGGCGCGGCGGCGCTGGCGGGTCAGTTCAAGTGACTTCTGCGAACGGCTCAGCTCTTCCTCGGCCACGTCGTTGAGCTGCCACGCGTAGGCCAGGTCGGCATAGGCCTGGGTGATGCCAGTGGACAGGTTCAGGCGTGCAGCCTGCGCTTCAACGGTGGCGGCGTGCGCACCGTCCACGGCGGCTTCCCAGGCGGCGCGCTTGCCGCCCCACAGGTCCACGCCATAACTGAAGTCGAAGGCGACCTGGCTGCTGCCGCCGTAACGGCCACCCATCTCGCTGCCGACCATCGATTCGGGCAGGCGCAGGCCGGTGTAGCCACCGGACACCGACAGGCTCGGCAGTTCGTCGGCACGTGCGGTGCCGACCTGGGCCTGGGCCTGGCGCAGGCGGGCATCGGCGGCGTCAAGGCTCGGGTGGCCGGCCAGGCCCTCGGCGACCAGCGCGTCCAACTGCGCATCACCCAGTGCCTTCCACCAGTCCTGCGCCGGGAAGCCGGTGGCGCTCAGGTCGGTGTCGGCCAGGGTGCGTTCGCTGTGCAGGCTGTCCAGGTCAAGCACGTGGTCCTGCGGGTTGAGGCCACGACTGCTGGCGCAGGCGGCCAGGGCCAGGGCCAGCGCTGACACCAGCAGCGCGCGCCCGGACCGGCGGAAAGTGGAATGCGGGATCGGGTTCATGGGGTCGTCAGTGAATCGCGGATTCGGGTAAGGAGGGACAGCAGCAGCGTGCGTTCGTCGGCGGAAAGATCACGCAGGGCGTAATCCATCACCGCGTCGCCACGCAGCTTCAAGCGCGCCCACAGCGCGCGGCCTTCGTCGGTCAGCACGATCTGCAATGCCCGCCGGTCCTGCGCATGCGGTTCGCGGCGGACGCAGCCCAGCGCTTCGAGCTTGTCCAGCAGCCGGGTCACCGCGCTGGGCACCTGATCGATGGCCTGGGCCAGTTCGTTGGCGGTGCACGGCGCCATGTTCGAAAGCACCTTCAACCCGATGTAGTGGGTGAAGCCGATGCCCAGATCTTCTTCAGCCATGGACGCGTCGAGTTGGCGGACCAGGCCGTCGCGCACCTGGCGCAGCAGCAGGCCGAAGCTGGGGGGAGTGGTTGCAGGACAGATCATGGGGGAGCATTCTCTTCCAAAAAAAATATTTCTCAATGGAAATATTTGATCTGGCATCGAATGCTGTGTTGCAGCAGTGGGCTGGATCGGTGAAGGCGCCTACCTTAATGACCTGGTCAGGTGGCCCGGTAGTACAATCCAGCCAATGGATGACACATTTCAGCCAGCACACATGATGAACAAGGCAGAAATCCCTACTCCCAAACGCCTGCTCAGGGACGAGGCACTGGACTGGTTCGAGCGCAACGACGGTCCCCCGGTGGTCGGTTTCCGTTTCGACAGCCCGCAAGGGCTGGTCCGTGAAGTGGATTGGCATCATCACCAGCGCGCGCAGCTGATCTGCGTCGAGCGCGGCCTGCTGACCACCCGTACCTCGCACGGCACCTGGTCGCTGGCGCCGGGCTCGGCCGGCTGGATGCCACCGTTGGAGCCGCACACGGTCACCCTCGACGGCCCCCTGCGTGGCTGGGGCATGGCGCTGGCGGCTCCGGTCTGCGCCACCCTGCCCTCCGATCCCTGCGTGCTGGGCCTGTCCAAGCTGGCGCAGGCGCTCGCCGACCGCATCTGTGACTGGCCACCGGGCTACGACACCACCTTCGAACGCCAGCACATCATCGAAGTGCTGGTGGACGAGATCCGCACAGCGCCACGCCAGCGCATGCACCTGCCGATGCCGCATGACCGGCGCCTGCTGAAGATCGCCTCGCAGCTGCTGGCCGACCCGTCCGACGAACGCAGCCTGGCCGAATGGGCGCACTGGGCCGGCCTGTCACCGCGCAGCCTGACCCGCCACTTCCGCGACGAGACCACGCTCAGCTTCGCCCAGTGGCGGCAGCAGGCCCGGCTCTCCGAAGCCCTGCGCCAGTTGACCGATGGCCGCAGCGTCGCCGACATCGCCCACGCACTGGGCTTCAGCAGCGCCAGCGCCTTCGTCACCGTGTTCCGCCGCCACTTCGGGCTGCCACCGGGGCGCTACCTGGCGCGGGCCGGCCACGGCCTGGAAACCGGGCTGGACCCTGCGCGCGGCTTGGCATCCCCCGCCGCATCCGGATAATCACAGGATTGCGAGCGGCGACCGCCGTCGCCGCCTCCCGACATAGGTAACAACGCCGCATGACCGAACTTGCCCGCCCCGTGTTCCACGGATTCGAACAACTGCCGCTGCGCGAGTACGCCGAACGCGCCTACCTCGACTACTCGATGTACGTGGTCCTGGACCGTGCCCTGCCGTTCATCGGCGACGGCCTGAAGCCGGTGCAGCGCCGCATCATCTATTCGATGAGCGAGCTGGGCCTGAATGCCGCGTCCAAGCCGAAGAAGTCCGCGCGCACCGTCGGCGACGTCATCGGTAAATACCACCCGCACGGCGACAGCGCGTGCTACGAGGCGCTGGTGCTGATGGCGCAGCCGTTCTCGTACCGCTACCCGCTGATCGAGGGCCAGGGCAACTTCGGCTCCAGCGACGACCCGAAGTCGTTCGCGGCGATGCGTTACACCGAATCCAAGCTGACCCCGATCGCCGAAGTGCTGCTGGGCGAACTGGGCCAGGGCACCACCGACTGGGCACCGAACTTCGACGGCACCCTGCAGGAGCCGACCTGGATGCCGGCGCGGCTGCCGCACCTGCTGCTCAACGGCACCACCGGCATCGCCGTGGGCATGGCCACCGACGTGCCGCCGCACAATCTCAACGAGATCGTCAGCGCGCTGCTGCACCTGCTGGACAACCCCGACGCCACCGTGCGCGACCTGTGCGAACACGTGCAGGGCCCGGACTATCCGTCCAGCGCCGAGATCATCACCGCGGCCAATGACCTGCGCAACATCTACGAGACCGGCAACGGCAGCGTGCGTGCACGCGCGACTTTCACCAAGGAAGCCAGCAACATCGTGATCACGGCGCTGCCGTTCCAGGTGTCGCCGTCGAAGGTGATCGAGCAGATCGCCGCACAGATGCGCGCCAAGAAGCTGCCGTGGCTGGAAGACATCCGCGATGAATCCGACCACGCCAACCCGGTGCGCGTGGTGCTGGTGCCGCGTTCGAACAGGGTCGACGCCGACCAGCTGATGGGCCACCTGTTCGCCACTACGGACCTGGAGCGCAGCTACCGCGTCAACCTCAACGTGATCGGGCTGGACGGCCGTCCGCAGGTGAAGAACCTGAAGACGCTGCTCAGCGAATGGCTGACCTTCCGCAGCAACACCGTCACCCGCCGCCTGCAGCACCGCCTGCAGAAGGTCGAGCGCCGCCTGCACCTGCTGGAAGGCCTGCTGGTCGCCTTCCTCAACCTGGACGAGGTGATCCACATCATCCGTACCGAGGACGAACCGAAGGCGGCGCTGATCGCGCGCTTCGGACTGTCCGAGGAACAGGCCGAGTACATCCTGGAAACCAAGCTGAAGCAGCTGGCCCGCCTGGAAGAGATGAAGATCCGCGGCGAGCAGGAAGAGCTGGCCAAGGAGCGCGAGAAGATCCTCGGCATCCTCGACAGCAAAGCCAAGCTGAAGAAGCTGATCCGCGATGAACTGACCGCCGACGCCAGGAAGTTCGGCGACGCACGCCGTTCGCCGCTGGTGCAGCGCCAGGCGGCGCAGGCCATCGACGAGACCGAGCTGGTGCCGAGCGAACCGATGACCGTGGTGCTGTCGGAGAAGGGCTGGATCCGTGCCGCCAAGGGCCACGACGTCGATGCATCTGCCCTGTCCTACCGTGAAGGCGACGGACTGCAGGGCGCGGTGCGCGCACGCAGCACCCAGCAGGTCGCGTTCCTCGACAGCGAGGGCCGCGCCTACTCGACGCCGGTGCACACCCTGCCCTCCGCGCGCGGCAATGGTGAACCGCTGACCGGCCGCTTCTCGCCGGCACCGGGCACCAGCTTCGTGACCCTGGCCAGCGCCGAGCCGGACACCCGCTTCGTGCTCGCCTCCAGCCACGGTTATGGCTTCGTCACCCGCTTCGAGAACCTGATCGGCCGCAACAAGGCCGGCAAGGCGATGCTGAACCTGTCTGCAGGTTCGTCGGTGCTGACCCCGTCGGCAGTGGCCAACGTCGCCACCGACCGCATCGTGGCAGTGACCAGCTCCGGCAACCTGCTGGCGATCGCCGCCAACGACCTGCCGGAACTGGACAAGGGCAAGGGCAACAAGATCATCGAGATCCCGAAGGCCAAGCTCGCCACCGAACGCGTGGTCGCCATCGTGGCGATCAGCCCGGGGCAGACCCTGCAGGTCCGCGCCGGCCAGCGCACGATGGGGCTGAAGTTCAACGAGCTCGACGCCTACCTCGGCGCCCGCGCCACACGCGGCCACCTGCTGCCGCGCGGCTGGCAGAAGGTGGAAGGGCTGTCGGTGGAATGACCGCTGCGGGGGTCGGATCCCGTTCCGACGGAACGGGCTCTGACCCCGGACTATCGCTCCTGGTAGGTGTCAACCTTGGTTGACACGCCCTTGCGGGTAGACGCCAACTTGGATTGGCGTCAGTCGACGAACAAGGCATAAGCGACAATTGCTGACCAGTTGCACGCAAATAGCCGGGGAAATCCCGGCTATTTGCGTTTTTTGGATCACAATCAAATGATTGATGCCAACACAAACCACCAGATGATTCCTTCAACCATTCACGTTCAGGGCCTTGGCGAACTGCACATCGTTGGGGATCGCGATACCGGCTGGTTCGCCCAAGGACACCTGCCTGCCGGGGACGGCACTTTCTTCTCGATCCAGATGTCAGAAGACGGTCAGCTGATGGCTGGAGTCGGCTTCGTGATGGAACAGCTCTCTAAACTCCCAGTGCTGCAACAGTACGCATTGGATCATCTCGCCGCACACTTCCCAGTCGAAGCTTCATCAGGGGAAGGCCCTCTGGCCTCTGAGCCAGAGATTACGTTCTGGGAGCTGGAAAGGTGGTCGATGCTCTTTGCAGAGGGACGGCTACCCATCTGCTACCCCTACGGAGTTCTGGTCGACTTCATTGGACTGACTCCCGTGGGATACCAGGATCTCTCCGATGCAGAGGAGATATGAAACCCCGTCTCTGACTTGAATCTCCGTCGTCGTGCCATGCATCCCGAGCGAGGGGTCAGAGCCGTTTTCGTCGAAAACGGATCTGACCCCAGGCACGAAAAAGCCGGGGCATTCCCCGGCTTTTTCGTTGTCGGCTGGCTGGCGGTGCTCCGGTGCTGGCGGGCGACAGAACGCTGTACTGCTGGTAGAGCCGACCGCTGGTCGGCTGCTTTCTGCAGAGCAGCCGACCAGCGGTCGGCTCCACCAGAAGGCAGCCGAGCATTGGCTCGGCTCTACAAAAAACGATGCCCGCTCAGTGCGCCGGGGCGCCGCTGCCGTCGATCTTGCTCAGCTGGTACAGCTCCAGGCCGATGCGCTTGATCAGGCCCAGCTGCTGTTCCAGCCACCAGGCGTGGTCTTCTTCGGTGTCCTTCAACTGCGCCAGCAGGATGTCGCGGCTCACGTAGTCGCCCTTCTCCTCGCACAGCTTCATGCCGGCGGCGAGATTGTTCCGAACGGCGTATTCAGTGTCGAGATCCTTCTGCAGCATCTCTTCGACGGTTTTGCCCGGCTCGGTGGCATGCGGGCGCATGTCCGGGTCGCCGCCCAGGAACAGGATCCGGCGCAGCAGCGCATCGGCGTGCTGGGTTTCCTCTTCCATCTCGTGGTTCAGGCGTTCGTAAAGTGCGAACAGGCCCTGATCCTCGTAGCGGCGGGAATGGATGAAGTACTGGTCGCGGGCAGCGAGCTCGCCACGCAGCAGTTCCTTCAGGCAGGCGATGACGTCCGGGTTGCCTTTCATGGGGGGGGGCTCCTGTGAATCGATGTGGCATAGGGTGCCGCATTTCAGAATACGGTGATCTAATCGGAATCAGTCGCAGTTGCGCCTGCGGCTACAATCGGCCCACGAGTTCGGAAAGGACGTGCGATGCGACGTACATGGCGTTGGGTGCTGGGCGTATTGATCGCCATCGTCCTGGTCACCGCCCTGGTGCTGTGGCTGCTGCTGCGCGGCAGCCTGGCCGATCTGGACGGCGAGCATGCGTTGCCGGGACTGGCGAAGCCGGTCACCCTCGAACGCGATGCGCTGGGCGTGGTCACCATCACGGCCGGCAGCCAGGCCGACGCGATGCGCGCACTCGGCCGCATACACGCGCAGGAACGCTACTTCGAGATGGACCTGATGCGCCGCAGCGCCGCCGGCGAACTGTCCGCACTGTTCGGACCGAAGGCCATCGACGCCGACAAGCGCATGCGCGTGCACCGTTTGCGCGCACGCACCGAGGCACACATGGACGCTGCATTGGGCGACAACGGCGATGCCGTGCGCGCCTACGTGGACGGCGTCAACGAAGGCCTTGCCGACCTCTCCGTGCGGCCGTGGGCGTACCTGCTGCTGCGGCAGTCACCGCAGCCTTGGCAGGCCAGCGACAGCGTGCTGGCCGGGCTGGCCATGTACGCCGACCTGCAGGATCCCGGCAACCAGACCGAGCTTGCGCTCAGCCGCATCCGCGCGGTGGTGCCGTCGGCGCTGTACGCACTGATCGCCCACGACGGCACTGAATGGGATGCACCGCTGTTCGGCGAACCGACCGGCAACGCCACGCTGCCCGATGCCAGCCAGCTGGACCTGCGCACGCTGAAGGGAAAGCCGGGCACCGGGCAGGAAGAAGCCGACGCCGTCGGCAGCAACAACTTCGCGGTGGCCGGTGCGCTCACCGCCGACGGCCGCGCCATTGTTGCCGACGACATGCACCTGGGCCTGCGCGCACCCAGCCTGTGGTTCCGCGTGCGCCTGCGCTACCCCGACCCGCAGGCCGCTGGCGGCCAGGTCGACGTCACCGGCTTCTCGCTGCCGGGCCTTCCGGCCGTGATCGTCGGCAGCAACGGGCACGTCGCCTGGGGTTTCACCAACAGCTACATTGACACGGCGGACTACCGCACCGAACCGGCCAATGCCGCAGTGACGGTGCATGAAGAACGGATTGCGGTGGCCGGCCAGGCCGATGTGCGGTTCCCGGTACGCGAAACCGCCTGGGGACCGATCCTGCACACGCATGCCGATGGCAGCGGCGACGCGCTGCGCTGGGTCGCCCAGCTGCCCGGTGCGGTGCGCCTGGACTTCGGTGACCTGGCCCGCGCCGGTGATCTGGACGCAGCCCTGCAGTTCGCCGACCACGCCGGCATTCCCGCACAGAACCTGGTGATCGGCGACCGCACCGGACGCATCGCCTGGCGCCTGATCGGCGCCCGCCCGGATCGCGGTCCGGGCTGCGCGCCGGCCGGCTTCAACGCCGCCCACAACCAGGACTGCGCCCCCTGGCCGATCCGCAGCGATGCCTCGCCGGCATTGATCGATCCCCCCAACCATCGCCTGTGGACCGCCAACGGCCGCGTCCTCGACGGCGAGGCGCTGGCTACCGTCGGCAATGGCGGTTATGACCTGGGTGCCCGTGCGCGGCAGATCCGCGACCTGCTGGCGATCCAGGAGCGCTTCGATGAACACGACCTGCTGGCGATCCAGCTCGACGATCGCGCGGTGTTCCTGCAGCGCTGGTGGGCGCTGCTGCACGACGTCATCGAACGCAGTGACGACCCTGCACTGAAGCGCTTGAAGGAGGCCAGCCATCAATGGGGCGGCCGTGCCTCGGCCAGCTCGGTCAGCTACCGGGTGGTGCGTGAGTTCCGTACGCAGGTGATGAACACACTGTCCGATGCACTGCTGGCACCGGCCAATGCGCAGCTGGGCGATGACTATCTGGAGCCGCGCCTGGCGCAGCTGGAAGGCGTGGCCTGGCCGATGCTGCAGCAGCGGCCGGCCAATCTGCTGCCACCGGCCTTCGACAGCTGGGATGCACTGCTGATCGACGCCGCACGCCGTACCGAAAGTGAGCTGACCAAGCAGGGACCGCTGGCCAAACGCAGCTGGGGCGAACGCAACACCGCGGCGATCTGCCATCCCATCGCACGGGCGCTGCCGGACATCGCCAAACGCTGGCTGTGCATGCCGGCCGACCGCCTGCCCGGCGACCGCGACATGCCGCGCGTGCAGACGCCGAACTTCGGCGCTTCCGAGCGCATGGTGGTTTCACCGGGCCACGAGGCCGACGGCATCGTGCATATGCCCGGCGGCCAGAGTGGGCATCCACTGTCGCCCTACTGGGGTGCCGGCCACGAAGACTGGGTGCATGGCCGGCCGACGCCGTTCCTGCCCGGCAAGGCGCAGCACACCATGACGCTGGTGCCAGCGCGGTAGTGCCGGCCGCTGGCCGGCATCCATGCAGGTGCATCCAGCATCATGAGGTTGCCGGCCAGCGGCCGGCACTACCGTTCAACGCTCAGCCCCTACGCCGCTCGATCAGGTTCAACAGTGGCCCAGTCATCGCCGTTGTCACCAGCGCCATGATCACCAGCACCGCGAACAGCCGGTCACCGAGCAGGCCAAGTTCGTAGCCCAGGTTGAGCACGATCAGCTCCATCAGGCCACGGGTGTTCATCAGTGCACCCAGCCGCCACGCCTCACGGGCGGGCATGCCGGCACTGCGTGCGGCACTGAAGGTGCCCAGCAGCTTGCCCGTCGTGGCTACCGCGATCACCACCACGCACAACAGGCCATCGCTGGCCTGCAGTGTATCGGCGCGCATGCGCAGGCCGGTCATGGCGAAGAACAGCGGCAGCAGCAGCGTCACCGCGAACGGTTCGACGCGCGCCATCAGCAGCTCGCGCAACTGCACATTGGACGACACCGCCACGCCCGCTGCGAACGCACCGAACAGCGCATGGATGCCGAGCATCTCGGTGACCAGGGCACTGGCCAGCGACAGCAGCAGGATGCCCAACAGACACCGCCCCTCACGGCCCGGCGCGATCTGCTGGCGGGCGAACCACGGCCTCACCAGCCCCAGCATCAGCGCCACGAACGCGACCACGCACAGCAGGTTGAGGCTGGCCGGCAGCCATCCGCTGGCCTGGGCGGCGGCCACGATCAGCGCCAGCAGGCACCACGCGGTGGCATCACCCAATGCAGCGCAGGCGATGGCGGTCTGACCCAGCGGGGTCTGCGTGATGCCGCGATCGGCAAGGATGCGCAGCAACACGGGGAAGGCGGTGATGCTCATCGAAATGCCGACGAACAGTGCGAATGCCGTGAAGCCCACCCCCTGTGGGCCGTGCTGCGGGTACAGCCAGATCGCCAGGGCGACGCCAAGCACGAACGGCACCGCGATGCCGGCATGGCTGACCGTAAAGGCGAAACGCCGGCGTCCACGCAGCGCCGCCAGGTCCAGCTCGGCACCGGCCACCAGCAGGAACATCAGCACACCCAACTGGCTGAGCATGCCCAGCGGGCCCAGCGAGCTGGGCGGGAACAAGGCTCCATGCAGCGGCGGCAACAGGCTGCCGAGCATCAATGGGCCCATCATCAGGCCGGCGGCCATCTCGCCGATCACCGCCGGTTGTCCAAAGTGCTTGAGCAGCGCGCCTGCGCCCTTGGCCACCAGCAGCAGCACCAGCAGCTGCAGCAGGAACAGGCCCAGCGGCGACGCCAGATGCTGCACCCAGGTGGCTTCAGCCGTGGCCGTGGCACGGGCAACAGCTTCGGGCGCCGCCGGCCCGGCATAACGGGCCAGCAGCACGCCGACCAGCAGCGGGACCCCGGCCCAGGCCAGGTAGCGCCATCCCCACTTCGTCGGTGGCACCTGGCCCCCGCTGTGTACGTCCATGAACATTCCCCAATGTGCAGGGGGGCGATCATACAAAAAGGGGACGGAGGGGATTAAGTCGTTGGTGGCACAAGCGCCCCGGCCCCCCTCCGGCCCCTTCTCGGGGCTTACGCCAGTGCCTGCTCGTGCACGCCAGCGATCGCACGCCCCGACGGATCTGCAGCAGCGGCGAAGCTGGCATCCCACGCGATCGCCGCCGGCGACGAGCAGGCGATGGACTTGCCACCCGGCACGGTCTCGGCGGCCGCCCGGCTCGGGAAGAACTGCTCGAACAGATGACGGTAGTAGTAGGCCTCCTTGGTCTGCGGCGGGTTGTGCGGGAAGCGCTTGTCGGCCGCTGCCAGCACACGGTCGCTCACCTGAGCTTCGGCATGCGCCTTCAGCCCGTCGATCCAGCCATAGCCAACGCCATCGCTGAACTGCTCCTTCTGCCGCCACAGGATGCTGTCCGGCAGGTAGCCTTCGAACGCCTCGCGCAGCACCGCCTTCTCGATGCGGCGGCTACCAAAGCCTGCACCGACCATCTTGTGCGCGGCGTCGAAGCGCATCGCCACATCGAGGAATTCGCGATCCAGGAACGGCACCCGCGGCTCCACACCCCAGGCCATCATCGACTTGTTGGCGCGCAGGCAGTCGTAGTTGTGCAGCGCGTCGAGCTTGCGCACCAGCTCGTCGTGGAACTCACGCGCATCCGGCGCCTTGTGGAAGTACAGGTAACCACCGAAGATCTCGTCGCTGCCCTCGCCGGAAAGCACCATCTTCACCCCCATGGCCTTGATCCGCCGTGCCAGCAGGAACATCGGCGTCGATGCGCGGATGGTGGTGACGTCGTAGGTTTCGATATGGCGGATCACTTCCGGCAGTGCATCAAGGCCCTCCTCGAAGGTGTACTCGAAGCCGTGATGCACGGTGCCCAGCGCCTCGGCGGCGATGGCGGCAGCGGCCAGATCGGGAGAGCCCTTCAAGCCGATCGCGAATGAGTGCAGGCGCGGCCACCAGGCTTCGGTCTGCCCCCCATCCTCGATGCGACGACGTGCATAGCGCGCGGCCACCGCCGCCACCAGCGACGAGTCCAGGCCACCAGACAGCAGCACGCCGTACGGCACATCGCTCATCAGCTGGCGTTCCACCGCATGCTCGAAGGCCTGGCGCAGCTCGGCCAGATCGGCCTGGCGACCCTGCACGTCAGCGTAGTCGCGCCACGGCTGCTGGTAGTAGCGCACCAGCTCACCGCTGGCACTGTCGAAATAGTGACCCGGCGGGAACTGAGCGACGTCGGCACAGGTATCGACCAGTGCCTTCATTTCCGAGGCCACTCGCAGACGTCCCTGGGCATCGTGGCCCCAGTACAGCGGCACCACGCCGACCGGGTCGCGCACCACCAGCACACGACCGGCACCACGGTCCCACAGCGCGAATGCGAAGATGCCATTGAGCTGCTCCAGCCACTGCGCCGGCGAAGCGCCCTGGCGGTACAGCGCATTGATCACTTCACAGTCCGAACCGGTCTGGAAGTCATAGGCGGTGGTCAGTGCGGCCTTCAGTTGCTGGTGGTTGTAGATCTCGCCGTTGACCGCCAGCGCCAGCTGGCCGTCGGCCGACAGCAGTGGTTGCGAGCCGCCCGCCGGGTCGACGATGGCCAACCGCTCGTGGACCAGCAGCGCACCTTCGTCAAGATACACGCCGCTCCAGTCCGGGCCGCGGTGGCGCTGGCGCTGCGACAGTTCCAGCGCATGGCGGCGCAGGGCCGGAAGATCGTCACCGGCCTGCAGGCCGAAGATTCCGAAGATCGAACACATGGGGGAGCTCCTGTTGGGGGAATTTCACGGGTGGGAGGGTGTTCGACCGGCCATCCAGGCCCGGGTGGGGCTGCGCCCGGGCACAAAAAAAACCCGCATCGACCGATGCGGGTTTTCTGGTGTCCGGGCGTGTGTTGCTGTCTATCTACCCAGGGCGCAGTCCCGCATCGGCCGCGCACGATTATTCGCGCGCAGATTATTGCGGTTGTTGTTATTGACGGCGGTGGCCAGGCGGATCGACATGGCATCGACCCTACCCCGGTTTCCGGCACGGCGCAACCGTTGCGTTGGCAACCAGGTGAAGGTGTGCCGACCAACGGTCGGCACCCAGCAGTCGGCACCCACAGGGGTAGCGCCGGGCCGTGCCCGGTGCCATGCCTCACACCAGCAGCCGCTCCACCAGCCGCTGGTACAGCCCGGGCAGTGCTTCCAGTTCGTCCACGCGCACGTTCTCGTCAACCTGGTGGATGCTGGCGTTGACCGGCCCCACTTCGATGCACTGCGCGCCCAATGGCGCGATGAAGCGGGCATCGGAGGTGCCGCCGCCGGTGCTTTCCTCCGGTGCACGGCCGATGTGCTCGGCCAGCACCGCACGCGCAGTGGCGCGCAGCGTGCCTTCCGGGGTGTAGAACGGTTCGCCGCTGCGATGCCACTTCAGCGTGTACTGCAGGGCATGCCGATCCAGCAGCGCGGTGATCTCCGCTTCCAGTTTCGGCGCATCCCAGTGCGGGTTGTAGCGGATGTTGAAATCCACCTCGAGCTCGCCGGGAATCACATTGTTGGCGCCCGTACCGGCATGGATGTTGGAGACCTGCAGGCTGGTCGGCGGGAAACTCTCGTAGCCGTCATCCCAGCGCCGTGCGCTCAGCTCGGCCAGGGCGGGCGCCGCCTGGTGGATCGGGTTGCGTGCCTTCTCCGGGTACGCCACATGGCCCTGTACGCCCTGCACCCGCAGCTTGGCCGACAGGCTGCCACGACGGCCCACGCGCAGCAGGTCACCGAGCGTCGCGGTCGACGACGGCTCGCCGGTGATGCACCAGTCGATGCGTTGGCCGCGCTCGGCGAACAGCCGTGCGACGTGTCGCACGCCATCGATGGCATCGCCCTCCTCGTCGCTGGTCAGCAGCACCGCCAGCGTGCCGGGATGATCGGGATGCGCGGCCACGAACTGCTCGGCCGCCACCACGAACGCCGCCACGCTGCCCTTCATGTCGGCGGTGCCACGGCCGTACAGCACGCCGTCACGGATCTGCGGCGTGAACGGGTCGCTGGCCCAGGCCTCGCGCGGCCCCGCCGGCACCACGTCGGTGTGGCCCAGCAGCACCAGCACCGGCGCGCCCTGGCCGTGGGTCGCCCACAGGTTGTCGACCTCGCCCAGCCGCAGGTGATCGCACTGGAACCCGGCCTGCTTCAGGCGTGCCGCCAGCAGTGCCTGGCAGCCGGCATCGTCCGGCGTCACCGAGGGCCGTGCGATCAGTTCGCAGGTCAGGTCGAGGACCGCGCTCATGCGTCACCCACGCCGAAGCGGGCCTTGAAGCCATTGTCACTGAAACCCTGGCTGACCGTGCCGTCGGCGGTGACCACCAGCGGGCGCTTGATCAGCTGCGGGTACTCGCGCAGCAGCAGCTTCCATTCCGCCTCGGAATCTGCGGCCTTGCGGTTGTCCGGCAGCTGCCGCCAGGTGGTTGAGGACCTGTTGACCATCGCGGCCAGGCCACCCAGCTGCTCAGCCCACGCCAGCAGTGTTTCCGGGCTCGGCTTGTTGTCGCGGTAGTCGACGAAGGTGTACGGCACGCCGAAGCGGTCCAGCCACTTGCTCGCCTTCTTGCAGGTATCGCAGTTCTTCAAACCGTAGACAGTGGTACTCATGGCCATCTGTGATGCTGGAAAACAGAGGCCCAGAATCTCACAACAGGCGCTCGGACACGACCCGGAACGGTACCCTTGGCAGCCGGAAGGCCAGCCCCTCGTGCAGCGCCACGTCCATCGCCTGCAGGCGCGGGCACTGCAGTTCGCCTTCCAGCTGCAGCGGCTGCAGGCTGTCGACATCCACCTGCAGTGCGATGCGGGTGCTGGCCCAGCGCCGGTCGCAGGTGCGCGCAATGGCCTCATCCTGGCAGGTCAGGAAGCGCAGCAGGGCCTCATGGCCCCCGAAGGCCCCCCGCCACGCCCCGTCCTCCCAGCCCGCAGCGGCCCGCCACTGCAGGTGCAGCGCAGGCGCACTGCCCTGCCCGCCTTCGATCAGGGTGTGCCCATCGCCATCGACGCGCACCACATGCTCGAAGCGCGTGGACAGGTGTGGCTGCATGGCATCGCTGAAAGCGCGCGCGCCGGCGACGAAGGCCAGCTGGTCCATCACGTTGCGATCGAACAGCACGACCGGGGTCCCGCCCGGATCATCGTCACGGCGCAGGTACCAGCGCCAGTTGCTCTGCCCTGGCGACGGCATCAGGCAGCGCAGCGGTCCCGCCAGCGCCGGCCCGAAGTGGCCATGGCGATAGCTGAGAACGGTGTAAGGCGTGCGTCCGGCATGGACCACGTAGTGATGGCCTGGTGGCGCTGGCGGGGCATGGCGCACATCGACCCACCAGCTCGCGTAGACCACGTCGCGCACGTCGCTGACCAGCACCGGCATCGGCCAGCGCCGCGACAGTGCCCGGCGCAACCGGGTCCAGCGCGGAGCGTGCAGCAGGCGCGGCAGCATCCGTCCGAACGCGTTGTCGGACGGATGCCGGTAGATCGCGGACTGCGCCAGGTCCTCCGGCGCACTCACCTTCAGTCGGCCAGGCCGCGCAGCAGGTCGTTGACGCTGGTCTTGCTGCGGGTCTTGGCATCAACCTGCTTGACGATCACCGCGCAGTACAGCGAGTGGGTGCCGTCCTTGCTCGGCAGCGAGCCGGACACCACCACGCTGTACGGCGGGATGTAGCCGTAGCTGATCTCGCCGGTGGCGCGGTTGTAGATGCGGGTGCTCTGGCTGAGGAACACGCCCATGCCGATCACACTGTGGTGGCCCACCACCACGCCCTCCACCACTTCCGAACGCGCACCGATGAAGCAGTGGTCCTCGATGATGGTCGGGCTGGCCTGCAGCGGCTCCAGCACGCCGCCGATGCCGGCGCCGCCGGACAGGTGGCAGTGCTGGCCGATCTGCGCGCAGGAACCGACGGTGGCCCAGGTATCGACCATGGTGCCTTCGCCGACGTAGGCGCCGATGTTGGTGAAGCTCGGCATCAGCACTACGTCCTTGCCGAAGTACGTGCCGCGGCGGGCGATCGCACCGGGCACAACGCGCACGCCGCCACGGCGGAACTTCGCTTCGTCATAGCCGGCGAAGCGCGACTCGACCTTGTCCCAGAACGGTGCCGGTCGTGCATCGACCACCGCCATGTCGTTGACGCGGAAATACAGCAGCACGGCCTTCTTCAGCCACTCGTTGACCTTCCAGCCGCCCTGGCCGTCCGGCTCGGCGACGCGGAATTCACCGCTCTCGAGACCGTCGATCACGCGGTTGACCAGCGGCCTGGTCGAGCCTTCCAGCTCATGCAGGGTCAACGTGGCGCGGCGCTCGAAGGCGCTTTCGATGCCGAACTTGAGTTCTTCCACGCCGGGTGCCGACGGCTTGCGCAGCGACTTGCGGGCGATGGTTTCGGCGCGGACGGCTTCGGCGCTCTTGGCCGGGGCCGGCTTCTTCACAGCACGCTTGACCGCAGCCATTTTCTTCGCCGGGGCCTTCACCGCAGCGGCCTTCTTCGGCGCAGTGGCCTTCTTTGCGGCCGGTGCGGCTGCAGCAGGTTTCCGGGCCGCTGCGCTCTTGGGGGTCGCGGCGGTCTTCTTGGCGGGCTTGGTGGCCATCAGGCGGGGTCTCCGGCGTTTCGATCAGGGTCCAGGCAGGCCAGCATTGCGTCATGCAGCTGCTGCCGGGCAGGTTCAGTCAGGGGGAGGTCGTGTTCGTCACTGATCACGAAGGTGTCTTCGGCGCGCTCGCCGAACGTGGCAATGCGCGCATCATGCACGCGCAGGCCCTGGTTGCGCAGCACGAACGCCACATCGGCCAGCAGGCCGGGACGGTCGGGAGCGACCAGGGCAAAACGGGTTGCGCCCGGTTCATCGCGGAACTCGATGCGCGGAGCGAAGCGGAAGTGCCGCAGTTGCCGCGGTACCACACGGCGCGACGGCCGCAGGCGCGCCAGGTCACCACTGAGTGCCTCGCGCAGCGCCGCCTCCAGGTTGGCACTGCTGCCATCGGCAAACGTGTCGGCCGGGTTCACTTCGAAGGTATCGAAGATGGTATCGGCCGGACCGTCCAGCACGCGTGCGCGGTGAATGCCATAGCCCTTGCGGTCCAGGGTCATCACGATCGCGGCGAACAGGCCGTCGCGGTCGGGCGAGTGCACGAATACTTCCAGCGCCGGGTCATCCACACTGATCCGGCGCACCTTCACCAGCGCCTGGCCCTGCTTCACCGGTACCAGCGCAGCTGCTTGCCAGGCCAGCTGCTCGGGGCGCAGACGAATGAAGCCCTCATCCGGCATCACCGCGAACTGGCGATCAATGGTGGCATCGTCGTAACCCTGCTCGCGCACCAGTGCGCGCACGCTGTCACGTGCCTCGGCCACGCGTTCGGCGGCCGGTACCGGATGCTCCAGCCCCTCGCGCAGCGCGCGCCGGGTGGCGAAGTACAGGTCGGCCAGCAGGCGGTCCTTCCAGGCATTCCACAGCTTCGGGCTGGTGCCGGCGATGTCGGCACAGGTCAGCAGGTACAGGTAGTCTAGGCGGTCGCGGCTGCCGACCAGAGTGGCGAAGCGATGGATCACCACCGGATCGGCGATGTCCTGCTTCTGCGCGGTCACCGACATGCGCAGATGCTGTTCGACCAGCCATGCCACCAGCTCGGTATCGGTGCCACTGAGCGCATGCGCCTGGCAGAACGCACGCGCGTCCACCGCACCCAGTTCCGAGTGGTCGCCGCCGCGGCCCTTGGCGATGTCATGGAACAGGCCAGCCAGCAGCAGCAGTTCCGGCTTGCGCAGGCGTGGCCACACTTCGTGCGCGATCGAGAAGCGCTCGTCGGCACGGCTGCTGGCGAACTGGCCGATGTTGCGCAGGACCATCAGCGTGTGCTGGTCGACCGTATAGACATGGAACAGGTCGAACTGCATGCGCCCGCTGACCTGAGCAAACGCGGGGATCCACTGGCCAAGCACGCCCAGCCGCGCCATGCGCGAAAGCGTGTCGACCGGGCGCTGGCCGCGCAGCAGGGACAGGAACTGCTCGCGTGCATCGGCATCGGCCTGGTCGTAGGCCGGCAACAACGGCAGCGCTTCGGCCAGCGCGCGCGCGGTCAGCGAATGCAGGCCTCGCACCTGTGGATTGTTGGCCCAGCTGGAAAACAGGGCGAACACCTGGCCGATGTCACCGCGCGGCCAGTCGGCCTCGTTGGCGGCCAGGTAGCCGCGGCGCAGGGAGAAGCCCACGGTCAGCGGTTCCGGCTGGGCCTCGCCATCGAACTGTTCCTCGAAGCGCTGCAGCAGGCGGTCGCTGATCCGGCGCACCACCAGCGCGGCGCGGTAGAAGCCCTGCATCATTTTCTCGACACCGAGATTCTCGGCATCGTCTTCGAAGCCCAGGCGCGCGGCCAGGGTCTTCTGGTAATCGAAACGCAGACGCTCTTCCGGGCGGCGCGCGACCAGGTGCAGGCCGAAGCGCAGCCGCGCCAGCACCGCACGCTCGCGCTTCAGCGCAGCCGCTTCGTCGGCACCCAGGTGGCCCAGGCCGACCAGCGCTTCCAGGTCGCGTACACCGAAGGCGCGCAGCGCCATCCAGCCCAGCGTGTTGAGATCGCGCAGGCCGCCGGGACCATCCTTGAGATCCGGCTCCAGGTTGTCGGCAGTGTCGCCGAAGCGCTGGTGGCGGTTGCGCAGCTCTTCCAGCTTGGCCAGGAAGAAGGCACGCGCCGGCCACAGCTCGCGGTCGTCGATGGCCTCGCGCAGCGCACGGCGCGCTGCATCATCAGCCAGGATCGGACGCGCCTCGATCAGCGCGGTCAGCACGGTCTGGTCAGCCGCCGCCTCGCGGCACTGCAATGCAGAACGCACCGCATGGCTGACCGCCAATCCGCAGTCCCACAGCAGCGCGAACAGGCGTGCCAATGCCGCTTCATGCGCCCGTTGTGCGGGCGGGTCGCCGAACACCAGCAGGTCGATGTCCGAACGCGGAAACAGTTCCCCCCGGCCATAGCCACCGACCGCGAACAGCGACAGGCCGCTGTCGGCCGGCAGGCAACGCTGCCAGGCCAGGCGGATCAGATGGTCGGCCGCGCGCGCCCGCAGCGCCAGCAGGCGCTCGATGTTGTCGCCCTGGTCGAAGCGGCGATACAGGCGCGCGTCGGCCTGCTGCAGCGCCTGGCGCGCGGCAGCAGCCCAGTCCGGGTCGTTGAGCGACGCGGCCGGCGTGTCCAGCAGCGAACTCGCCGGCAGCATCGTCAGGAGACCTGCGACTCGCCCGGCGACAGCGTCAGCACGTCGACGCCGGTCTCAGTGACCGCGACCATGTGCTCCCACTGCGCCGACAGCTTGCGGTCCTTGGTCACCACGGTCCAGCCATCCGGCAGCACCTTGTTGTAGCGGGTGCCCTCGTTGATCATCGGTTCGATGGTGAAGGTCATGCCCGGCTGCAGCACCAGGCCCTGGCCCGGGCGGCCGTAATGCACCACCTGCGGCTCGTCGTGGTAGACCTTGCCGATGCCGTGGCCGCAGTACTCGCGCACCACGCTGAAACGCTCGCCTTCGGCATAGCTCTGGATGGCATGGCCGATGTCGCCCAGGGTGGCCCCCGGGCGCACCGCGCGGATGCCGCGCCACATGGCTTCGTACGTGGTTTCCACCAGGCGGCGGGCCATCACCGACGGGGTGCCGACGAAGTACATGCGGCTGGTGTCGCCGTGCCAGCCGTCCTTGATGACGGTGACGTCGATATTGATGATGTCGCCATCCTTGAGCACCTTCCCTTCGCTGGGAATGCCGTGGCAGATGACATTGTTGACCGAGGTGCACACGGTCTTCGGGAAGCCGCGGTAGCCGACGTTGGCCGGAATCGCGCCCTGCACGTTCACGATGTGGTCGTGGCAGATGCGGTCCAGTTCCTCGGTGGTGACACCGGGCTTGACGTGGGGGGTGACGATGTCGAGCACTTCGCTGGCCAGGCGGCCGGCGATGCGCATCATCTCGATTTCCTGCGGGGTTTTCAGATTCACGCTCATGGCACCCATTATCGCCGATCCGGCCGCAATCTGAACGAACGCCACCCAACTGCCGATCCGGGTCATGCACGGTTCCGGCAAGGAAAGTGAAAGCGTGATGGCCTCCGCTCTTTCGTCTGCCTAATTATCACGGATTACAGACACTTACGCCTCCTAAGCTGGACCCACCGTCGTCCAAGCGGCACCGAACGTGCCGTCTTCGCCTTGTTCAACGGACCTTCGGGTCAGGGAGGTTGTTCATGCGATCCCCAGTTCGATCCCCGCTGGCATGGGCCGTGGCCGGGTTCCTGCTGTCCAGCCCGGCAATGGCCGCCGACACCACCACCTTCAATGTCACCCTGGTGGTCACCAAGGCCTGCACCATCACGGCGGCGGCCGCGACCAACGTGGACTTCGGCACCGCGGCATCAACCACCACCACGCCCACCCTGGGCCAGGGCACGGTGACCGCCCAGTGCTCGGCACTGACCCCGTACACGATCTCGCTGAATGCGGGCGCCAATGCCAGCACCGCCAATGACGTCACCACCCGGCGGATGAAGAACACCAATGCGGCGGTGACTGCCAACAACTACGTCGGCTACCAGCTCTACCAGGATGCCGCACATACCCTGGTATGGGGCGCCACAACCGGCACCAACACCCAGGCCGGCATCGGCACCGGCCTGGCCGTGCCTTACATCGTCTACGGCCAGATCCTGAACCTGAGCACCAACAACCCGGCCGCCGGTAGCTACCTGGATACGGTTACCGCCACGATCACCTATTGATGGAGCACGCCCGCATGGCCGGATCCCGCCCGTGGCGCGCCACCGGCGTGGCGCTGCTCGCCCTGTACCTGCTTGCCATCGCGGCCGCCGGCGCCACCAGCCTGCAGGTGGCCCCGACCAGCCTGCAGCTGGAAGCCCGCCAGCGTGCCGGCGAATTGTGGCTGACCAACAGCGGCACCTCGCCGGTGAAGCTGCAGGTACGCGTGTTCCGCTGGGTGCAGCAGGACGGCCAGGAACAGCTGCTGCCCACCGATGCGTTGATGGCCACCCCGCCGATGCAGGAACTGGCCGCCGGACAGCAGCAGCTGGTGCGGGTCATGCGTGCGGACAAGGAACCGCCAGCGGCACAGCAACATTACCGCCTGATCGTTGACGAGGTGCCCGACCTGGCCATCCGCGCGGGTGGCATGCAGTTCGTCCTGCGCTATTCGATCCCGGTGTTCGTGCAGCCCTCGGCCGGCACGCTGGCGCCGCAGCTGCAGGCCCGGCTGGTAAAGCTGGCGGACGGCCGCAACGGCGTCGAAGTAGCCAATTCGGGCAACAGTTACGCTCAGATCGCCGATCTCGCGCTGGGCGGCGCCACGCGCCCACGCATCGTCCATCCCGGGCTGCTGGGCTACGTACTGCCCGGCCAGGTGATGCGCTGGCCGATCGAACGCACGGCGATCGACCGCGACAACGACCAGATCACGGCCAAGCTCAATGGCGAGTCGGAACAGACGCCACTGTCGCCCCCACCGGCTCGCTGAGGCCATGATGGGCGCGTTGCTGGCTGCCCTGGTTCCCGCGGCGACCGAGGCCGCCGATGTGTCCGGCGTGGCCACGGCGGCTGATGTATCCGGCGTGTCGGCCGATGCGATCCTGCCACCCCCCACCCCGCTGACCGCCAGCCAGACGCTGTACCTGGATGTGTCGCTCAACAGCACGCCGCGCGGCCTGCTGCCGTTCATCGAGAACCGTGGCCGGCTGCAGGCCAGCCCCGAAGTGCTGCGCCAGCTCGGCTTCAACGCCAGCGGCGATGCACCGGTCTACCTGGACCAGATCAGCGGTGCGGTGGTGCGCTACGACGCCCACATGCAGACCTTGGCGCTGGACGTGCCACTGGACCAGCTGACACTGCCCACCACCGTGCTCAGCCGCCCGCAGACGCGCGCCCCCACCGGCAGCGCCTCGCCCGGCGTGCTGCTCAACTACGACGTCTACGGCAGCCGGGTGGACACGCTCGGCACCCTCAGCCTGAGCTCGGAGCTGCGCGTGTTCGGTATCGGCAATGGCACTTTCGAGAACACCGCCATCAGCCGCCGCTACCAGCAACCCGGCGATCGCCATTGGCGCGGCTCCAGCGTGCGCCTGGACACACGCTGGAGCCTGGATTTCCCCGATAGCGCAACGACCCTGGAGGTCGGCGATTTCTACAGTGGGTTCGTCGACTGGACCCGCCCCGTGCGCCTGGGTGGCCTGCAGATCGGCCGCAACTATGGCCTGCAGCCCTACCGCGTGCTAACGCCCACGCCGAGCTTCCTCGGCCAGGCCGTGGTGCCCTCCACGGTCGAGCTGTATGTCGATGGCCTGCGCCAGTACAGCGGGCAGGTGCCGGTCGGTCCCTTCCAGCTCGCAGCACAGCCCGGCATCAGCGGCACCGGCAACGCGCAGGTGGTGGTGACCGACGCATTCGGACGCATGCAGACGCTGGACTTCAGCTTCTACGGCACCCAGCAGCTGCTGGCCAAGGGCCTGTCGGACTGGTCGGTCGGCGTCGGCCACTTGCGCCGGGATTTCGGCGAGCGCTCCTTCGCCTATGACGATCGCACGGTGGCCAGCGCCAGCTGGCGCGGCGGTGTCACCGACGCGTTCACCGGCGAGGCGCATGCCGAAGGCGGCGGCGGCCTGGCCCAGGGCGGCATTGGCGGCTGGTGGCTGCTCGGCGCCGCCGGCGTGTTCAATGCCGCCTATGCGCACAGTGACTACCACGGCCTGCAGGGTGGGCAATGGGCGCTGGGCTACAGCTGGAACAACCGTCGCTTCAACGTCAATCTGCGCAGCGTGCGCAGCCACGGCGACTACCGCGACCTGGGCGCGCTGCAGGGCAACCTGCCACCAAGCATCAGCGAGCAGGCCACGGTCGGCCTGGACCTGCTGCGGCTGGGCACGCTCAGCGCCAGCTATCTGCGCCTGCGCTACCCCGACGGCGACGACAACCGCTATGCCAGCCTGTTCTGGTCGCGCACCTGGAGCCAACGCTGGTCGGCCTACCTGTCGGTGAACCAGAACCTGGACCGCAGCGATGACCGCAGCATCTACCTGTCGATGACTGCCAGCCTGGGCAACAATCGCCAGGCCAGCCTCTCCAGCCAGCGCAACGGCGACAGCCGGAGCTGGGTGGCGGACGTGACCCAGCCGGTGCCCGGCGATGGCAGTGCCGGCGGCGTCGGCTGGCGCGCACAGCTGCGCCACGGCGAGGACGGTAACGGCGGCCTGGCCGAAGTTGGCATCCTCAACGATGTCGGCCGCTATTCATTCGGCGCCTCGCGCCAGGGCGGGCTCAACTATGCCTACGCCAGTGCCAGCGGCAGCCTGGTATGGATGGGCGGGCACGCCTTCGCCACGCGCGAGGTATCCGATGCGTTCGCGGTGATCAGCACCAATGGCGTCGGCGGCGTCCCGGTGCGGCTGGAGAACCGCCTGATCGGTGTCACCGACGATCGCGGCCTGCTGCTGGTCAGTCCGTTGCTGTCCTGGCAGCGCAACCGGGTCTCGATCGACACGCTGGATCTGCCCGAAGACATGCGTGCCGACCGCATCGAGGACTGGGTCACGCCGCGCCAGCGCGCCGGCACCCGCGTGACCTTCCAGCTGCGTTCGCGGTCGTCACTGAGCCTGACCCTGCTGGCGATGGACGGCCAGCCTCTGGAGGTGGGCAGCGAGGTGCAGCTGCCTGACGGTCGCCAGGCCACGGTCGGCTACGACGGCCTGCTCTACCTGGAAGATGTCGCCGCCGGCAGCGTGCTGTACGTCACCACCAGCCATGGCCCGTGCCGGGTGAAGGTACCGGACCTGCCCAAGGTGGTGGCGTCCGGTGCCCGCCCGAAGCCGGCACCGCAGCAGTGCATTCCGGAGGTGGCGCCATGAGGGTGCTGCTGCTCTTCCTGCTGCTGTGGGCCGGCCTGCTGGCAGCGGCGCCGGCCGGCGCCACCGCGGTCTGCACGGCGGTCGCCGATCCGACCCTGCCGTTCGGCAACATCAACAGCAATGCACCCGGCCCGAGCACGGCCAACCTCAACATCACGGTGACCTGCACCACCGCCGCGCTGAGCCTGCTGGCCACCACCGGCGTGCGCGTCTGCGTGGGCATCGGCGCAGGCAGTGGCGGCGGCAGCAGTTCCACGTTCCGCACGATGGCCACCTCTACCAGCGACACGATGAATTTCCAGCTGTACAACAACGCCAGCTTCGGCCAGGTCACTGGCCTGGTCCCGCGCGGCACGCCGCCAGCGCAGGAGCTGACCATGAGCTACAACGTACCGCTGCTGACCGGCGGTAGTGGTGCGCAGACTGTGCAGCTGTTCGGTCAGATTCCGGCCAACCAGGTCCTGGCCTCCGGCGCGTACAGCAGCACTTTCAGCGGTGCCAGCGTGGTGCTGACCTGGGCCTGGAACGAGGTGCTGGCCGGTAGCGCCACCGTCCCCGCCACATGCAACGGCGGCGCCACCGGTACCAACAGCGCGAGCGCGGCCTTCAGTTTCACCGCTACCGCCAACGTGCTGCCGCAATGCGGCAGCTACGTCACCACCAACATGAATTTCGGCAACGTCACCGGCGGCATCCCGGCCAACATCGACCAGACCGCCACCCTCACCCTGACCTGCCTGAAGAACACCGCCTTCCAGGTCGGCCTGAACAACGGCCGGAACAATCCCGCCGCCACCACCACCCGGCGCATGGCCACCACCATCGGCAACAGCACCTACTACCTGCCCTACGAGCTGTACCGGGATCCGGCACGAAGCCAGCGCTGGGGCAACACCCTGACGGTCGACACGGCCAGCAGCACCGGCACCGGAAGCGCACAGCAGCTGACCATCTACGGCCGGGTACCGCCGGTCACCGGCCAGCCCCCGGCCGGCACCTACAACGACCTGGTGACGGTGACAATCACCTACTGACCTGCGTGCCGACCAACGGTCGGCACCCACCGGACGAAGGCCGTGCCGAGCGCGGGCTCGGCGCTACAGTTGCGGCGCATCCGGCCGATACCGCGCAGCGAGTCTTTCAGCACGGTGGGTGGCAGGTGGTTCGCGCATTTCTGATCGGGGCGATGCTGGTCGCCAGCACGCCGGCCCGCGCCGAACCGCGCAGCAGCACGCTGCAGATCCGGCTGACCGTGGTCGAATCCTGCAGCGACGATGCCGGCGCTCCCCGTTGCGCGGCGCCACACCAGCGCAGTGACGCCCCCAAGGTGCCGCCCCAGGTCCACGACCTCGCACCACCGGCGACAGACGACAGCGCAATGCCTTCCGTGACCCTCATCTACTGATGCGCGCGCTGCTGATCCTGCTTGGACTGCTGCTGGCGCAGCCCTCGGCGGCGCTGGAGCTGTTGCCGACCACCCTGCAGCTACCCGCCGAAGGCGGCCGCGCGGAACTGTGGCTGCGCAATCCGGGGCCCGGCCGCTGGCAGGGGCAGGTGCAGGTGCTGGCCTGGGAGCAGCAACTGGACGCCGAACGACTGCAGCCCAGCGACCGGATCCGGGTCAGCCCTGCGCGGCTGGACCTGGCCCCTGGCAGCACCCAGCGCGTCTGGCTGCTGCCAGGCAGTCCGCCAGCATCGGTGGGTGAACAGGCCTATCGGATCGTACTGGCGCCGGCCTTACCGGGATTGCCTCGCTACTCGCTGCCGTTGTTCCGCGGCCCAGCGGCGCCAGCGCTGCATGCCCGGCTGCAGGCCCGCATCGAGGCACTTGGGCCTCAGACCATGCTGCGACTCAGCAATTCCAGTACGCTGCATGGCCGCCTGCACGATCTGCGATTCATAGCGGCCGACGGCCAATCGTCGCTGCTGGTGGCCGGGCTGGCCGGCTATATCCTCGCAGGCCATGAACGCCGCTGGCCCCTGCCTGCCCGCCCCGATGGCTATGTGGGCGGCCACTTCCGGGCCCGTCTGCAGGACGGCCGCGAGGTCGATCTGGCCGCATCTGACCCTGCAATTGCAGCGGACGCCCCCAGCGGGCTATAATCGACCGGATTCCTGCCGCCTGCGTGCGCGGGAGCCCGTCCACACCGGACGTCACCGGTGAATCCACACCTGCTGCCCCCATCCGTGCCGGGGTGCTCCGCAAGGAGTTCGGCCACGGAGGCAACAGGGAAGCCCAACCCCGGAACCGATCGCGCTTCCACGCGTCCCGCATACCTATCCCGCGGGCGGAATCGCTGGTTCCATATCAGGAGTATTGCAATGCCCCAGGTCACCATGCGTCAGATGCTGGAAGCCGGCGTCCACTTCGGCCACCAGACCCGCTACTGGAACCCGAAGATGGCTCCGTACATCTTCGGCGCCCGCGGCAAGATCCACATCATCAACCTGGAAAAGACCGTCCCGCTGTTCAACGATGCGATGAACTTCATCTCGTCGGTTGCCCAGAAGCGCGGCACCGTCCTGTTCCTGGGCACCAAGCGCAGCGCCCGCGAAACCATCAAGGAAGAAGCCGAGCGTTGCGGCATGCCGTTCATGAACCAGCGTTGGCTGGGCGGCACCCTGACCAACTTCCGTACCGTCAAGCAGTCGGTTGCCCGCCTGAAGGAACTGGAAGCCGGTGAAACCGACGGCACCTTCGAGAAGCTGGTCAAGCACGAAGTGCTGGGCCTGCGTCGCGAGCGCGACAAGCTGGAAGCCTCGCTGGGCGGCATCAAGGACATGAACCGTCTGCCGGACGCCATCTTCGTGATCGACATCGGCCACGAAGACATCGCGATCAAGGAAGCCAAGAAGCTGGGCATTCCGGTCATCGCCGTGGTCGACACCAACTACAACCCGGAACTGGTGGACTACGCCATCCCGGGCAACGACGACGCCATCCGCGCTGTGCAGCTGTACGCCCGCGCCGCTGCCGACGCCGTGCTGGAAGGCAAGGCCGCTGCCCCGCACGCCGCTTCGGTGCGCGAGGAAGAGTTCGCTGAAGCCGCTGCTGAAGGCGAAGAGAAGCCGGCCCGCCGCGCTCCGGCCAAGAAGGCTGCCAAGAAGGGCGACGACGCCCAGGCCTGATCCAGGCCCCGGGTGGACGCCCGGCGTCCACCCTCCCTGCACGCAGCCCCTGGCGCGTGACAGGACCGTGTCACACGGGCCGGCCACCATGCCGGCCCAACCCCTTTCTTTCGTGAGGTAATCCCGTGGAAATCACTGCTTCCCTGGTCAAGGAACTGCGCGAGCGCACCGGCGCCGGCATGATGGAATGCAAGAAGGCGCTTACCGAAGCCAACGGCGACATCAACGCCGCTGCTGAAGCCATGCGCAAGTCCGGCGCTGCCAAGGCCGACAAGAAGGCTGACCGCGTGGCCGCCGAAGGCCGTCTGGGCCTGGCCCAGGACGGCGGCAAGGCCGTGCTGGTCGAAGTCAACTCGGAAACCGACTTCGTCGCCAACGATGACAACTTCAAGTCCTTCGTCAACGCCGTCGCTGCCGCTGCCCTGGCATCGGGCGCCACCGACGTCGAAGCCGTGAAGGCCGCCACGCTGGCCGACGGCCGCACCGTTGAAGAAGCCCGCGCCACCGCCGTGCAGACCCTGGGTGAGAACATCCAGATCCGCCGCATGGTCAAGGTCGACACCACCGGCAACATCGGTGCCTACGTCCACACCAACGGCAAGGTTGGCGTGCTGGTCGACCTGATCGGCGGCGACGTCGAGCTGGCCCGTGGCCTGGCGATGCACGTGGCCGCGCTGAAGCCGCCGCACAACAAGGCTGCGGACGTTCCGGCCGAGTTCGTCGAAAAGGAAAAGGAAATCGAGCTGGCCAAGATGACCGAGAAGGACAAGGCCAAGCCGGCCGACATCCTGGAAAAGATCATCAGCGGCAAGATCAACAAGATCGTCAGCGACGTGACCCTGTACGGCCAGACCTACGTGCTGGGCGACACCACCGTCGAGCAGGTGGTCAAGGCCGCTGGCGCGGACGTGGCAGGCTTCAAGCTGCTGATCGTCGGTGAAGGCATCGAAAAGGTGGTGGAAGACTACGCCGCCGAAGTTGCCAAGGCGATGCAGGTCTGATTCCAGCCCTTCGGCTGTGAAACGACCAGAAGGAGCCGCGGGAAACCGCGGCTCTTTTTTTATGCATGGACCTAGGGATTAACCCATGGCCCACCGGTGGGTGCGCACCGTTGGTGCGCACAACCGGCACCTTTGCGTTGCGCTCGAATCAAGCCGATACTCAGTCGCAGGGAATCCTCAGTCACTTAGCAGGAACGAAAATCGCGGACTGTGATGCATTCCTAGGTATTCTTGCCCCAATGGAATTGAACGACCCGACATGCCTCCCGAGCTGACAGCTGCCCTGGCGCTCTGCCGCAACCTGCCTTCGCCACCCGGTATTGCCCTGCGCATCATCGAACTGGCTCAGGACCCGGAAGCGGACATCGCCACCGCCGCCGACATCATCGCCATCGACATGGCGCTGAGCGCTCGCATGCTGCGCATCGCCAATTCGCCGCTGTATGCCAGCCGCCGCCGCATCGAGAACCTCGGCCAGGCGCTGACCATGCTGGGCCTGAACGCCACGATCAGCCTCGCCCTCGGCTTCACCGTCACCCAGGGCCTGACCGGCGGTGGCGCCGATCATGACCTGCGCCAGCGCGCGTGGAAGCGCAGCATCCTCAGTGCCCTGGCCGCCAGCCAGCTGGGCCAGGCGCGCGGCCTGCGCCGGCTGGAGGAGCTGATGCTGGCCGGACTGCTGCAGGACCTGGGCGTGCTGTGCCTGGCCCAGGCCGAGTCGGAGCGCTACCTGCCACTGCTGCGCGAGGCACGCGACAACATCGACCTGGTTTCCCGCGAGCGCGAGGCGCTGGGCTGCAGCCACGCCGACGTCGGCGCCTGGGTGGCCGAGCAATGGGGCCTGCCACGCTACCTGGTGGAGAGCATCAGCCACAGCGAGGACGAGGACGCCGCCGAATCGCCATTCCAGGCCTGCGTGCAACTGTCCGGCGCAGTGGCCGACATCTGGCTGGATAGCGACGCAGATGCCGCGCGCGAGCGCGCCCTGCAGCAGGTGCACGACCGCCTGGAGCTGGATAGCGCGCGCTTCGACCAGGTGCTGGCCCGCATCAGCGAGGCCCTGCCCGACATCGCCAGCCTGTTCGATGCCGGCCTCAATTCTCCGGCGCGGGTGCGCGAGCTGATCGATCATGCGCAGGAACTGGCCACGCTGCGCAACCTGCGCGAACTGCAGGATGCCGACCAGGCACGCCGCCGTGCCGACGAATTCGAGGCGCGCGCCAAGCGCCTGGCCGACCAGGCCCATCGTGATGCGTTGACCGGCGTGCTCAACCGCCGCCAGCTGGAAGCGGTGCTGGAGCAGGAATTCCTGCGTGCCGGCCGCCAGGGCTGGCCACTGTCGGTGGCCTTCATCGACCTGGACGACTTCAAGAAGATCAACGACGCCCACGGCCACCTGACCGGTGACGAGGTGCTGCGCGCGTTCGCCGGCAAGCTGCAGGGCCAGCTGCGCAACAGCGACACCGTGGCCCGCTTCGGCGGCGAGGAGTTCGTCGCGCTGCTGCCCAACACCAGCGAAAGCGTGGCCCTGGACGTGATCCGCCGGGTGCTGGCCAACATCGTCGCCACGCCGATGGCCGAGCTGGAGGGCGGGCCGCTGTTCGTCACCTTCTCCGCCGGCGTGGCCACCCAGGGCGGCTACGAGCGCTTCGCCGACGTCCAGGACCTGCTGCGCGCGGCCGACGACGTGCTGTACCGCTCCAAGAACCTGGGCCGCAACCGGGTGATCGCCCGCTCGCCGGGGGCGCTGGGCCATGACGAGCTGTCGGCCACGGCCAGCGCCGAACTGGGCTGAACGGGACGCCCCGGCTGACCGGGCGAACCGGATTCTGCGCCGCAGTGCACAAAACACTTTGGCACAACGCCGCATGCGCGTAGAATCGCCCGCGATTTCCACGCACCCGAGGTCCCCATGTCCAAGCTCGCCTATCGCCGCATCCTTCTGAAACTGTCCGGGGAGGCGCTGATGGGAGACGAGGACTACGGCATCGACCCGAAGATCATCAATCGCCTCGCCCGTGAGGTCATCGAAGCCCAGCAGGCCGGTGCCGAGGTCGCGCTGGTGATCGGAGGTGGCAACATCTTCCGCGGCGCCGGTCTGGCCGCCGGCGGCATGGACCGCGTAACCGGCGACCAGATGGGCATGCTGGCCACCGTCATCAACGCCCTGGCCATGCAGGACGCCCTCGAGAAGCTGGGTGCCAAGGCCCGGGTGATGAGCGCGATCAAGATCAACGACGTGTGCGAGGACTACATCCGCCGCCGCGCCATCCGCCACCTGGAAAAGGGCCGCCTGGTGATCTTCGCTGCCGGCGTCGGCAGCCCGTTCTTCACCACCGACTCCGGCGCCGCACTGCGCGCGATCGAGATCGGCGCCGACCTGCTGCTGAAGGCCACCAAGGTCGATGGCGTGTACGACAAGGACCCGAACAAGCACAGCGATGCGGTCCGCTTCGACAGCCTGAGCTACGACGAAGTGATCCGCCGCGGCCTGGAAGTGATGGACACGGCGGCCTTCGCTCTGGCCCGCGACAGCGACCTGCCGATGCGCGTGTTCGACATGGGCCAGCCGGGCGAACTGCTGAAGATCCTCAACGGCGCGAACATCGGCACCCTGGTCCAGGGCCGCGACCCGGCCTGAGCCTGAGCGCAAAGCGACGACCGGGCCGATTCAGGCCCGGCAGCGTCCCGTATTCGCCTATAATCGCCCGATTCCAGATACATCCAGGACCGGGCGATGCTCAACGACATCAAGAACAACGCGCAGACGCGCATGGCCAAGAGCATTGACGCTCTGAAGCACACCCTCACCTCCATCCGGACCGGCCGTGCCACCCCGGCCCTGCTGGACCGCGTGACGGTCAGCGCCTATGGCAACGCCAGCACCCCGCTGAACCAGGTCGCGTCGATCTCCAACGCCGACGCCCACTCGCTGCTGGTCACCCCGTTCGACAAAGGCATGATCAAGGAGATCGAAAAGGGTCTCTACAACGCCGAGTTCACTCCGAACACGCTGGGCACCGCGATCCGCATCAACATGCCGCCGCCGACCGAAGAGCGCCGCAAGGAGCTGGTCAAGCAGGTGCAGAAGGAAGGGGAAGGCGCCAAGATCGCGATCCGCAACATCCGTCAGGACGCGAACAAGGAAATCGCCAAGCTGGTCAAGGACAAGGCAATCAGCGAAGACGAGAAGAAGCGCGGCGAAGACGACATCCAGAAGCTGACCGACGCCAACATCAAGGACGTCGACAAGGTCGTTGCCGACAAGGAAAAAGAACTGCTGTCGGTCTGAAGTCGATGCCTTCAGTCCCGCCTCCGTTGCCTGCCTCCCTGCCCCGCCACATTGCCATCATCATGGATGGCAACGGGCGTTGGGCACAGCAGCGCCGTCGCCCCCGCGTGATCGGCCACCGTGCCGGCGCGCGCGCGGTCAACCGCACCATCGAGCGCTGCCTTGAACTGGGCATTCCGGCGCTGACCCTGTTCGCCTTCTCCAGCGAGAACTGGGGCCGGCCGCAGGAGGAAGTGGACGCGCTGATGAAGCTGTTCCTCGGTGCACTCGACCGCGAAGTGGACGAGCTGCACCGGCGTGGCGTGCGCGTGCGCTTCATCGGCGAACGCGAGCGCTTCGGCGCCGGGCTGGTCAGCCGCATGCAGCTGGCCGAGCAGCGCACCGCCGACAACACCACCCTGACCCTGTCGATCGCTGCCAGCTACGGTGGCCGCCAGGACATCGCCCGCGCCGCGCGCGCCCTGGCCGTCGAAGTGGCGGCCGGTCGCCTGCTGCCCGAGCAGATCGACGAAGCGCTGCTGGGCAGCCAGGTGGCCCTGGCCGACCTGCCGCCGCCGGACCTGTTCATCCGCACCGGCGGCGACACCCGCATCAGCAACTTCCTGCTGTGGCAGCTCGCCTATACCGAACTGTGGTTCACCGAGGCCCTGTGGCCGGACTTCGACGCCGGGCAGCTGCAGCAGGCGCTCGACGCCTATGCCGGTCGCGAGCGTCGTTTCGGCCTGACCAGCGCCCAGATTGCCGCACTGGCCACCGAGACTTCCAGCCCATGACCAAGACCCGAGTCCTTGCCGCGCTGATCATGGCGCCGTTAGCCATTGCGGCGATCCTGCTGCTGCCCACGCAATGGCTGGCCGCCGCCGCCGCCGCCGTGCTGCTGATCGGCCTGTGGGAATGGCTGAAGCTGGCCGGTATCGAAGACACCCTGGCGCGCACCGTGCTGCTGGTGCTGAACCTGCTGCTGATGGTGCTGCTGGTCTGGGCCGATGGCAGCACCCTGGTCCTGTTCCAGATAACCACGCTGGCCGGCGTTGCCTGGTGGCTGGCCGCGCTGGTCTGGTTGCGCTTCTTCAACTTCGGTGCGCAGCCGTCGGCACCCTCGCGGATCCTGAAGATGCTGGCCGGTACCCTGGCCATCGTGCCGGCGTGGGCCGCGCTGGTGCTGATCCATGCCGGCGGCGATCCGCCGGGCCAGCAGGGCCACCTGTGGCTGCTGGCTGCGCTGGCGCTGGTGTGGGCGGCCGACTCGGGCGCCTATTTCGCTGGCCGCCATTTCGGCAAGCACAAGCTGGCGCCGCGGATCAGCCCCAACAAGACCTGGGAAGGCCTGTTCGGCGGCCTGCTGGCCGGTGTCGCCGTGGCCCTCGGCCTGGGCTGGCTGGCTGGCATCGATGCCGCACACCTGCCCGGCCTGTTGATCACCGCGGTGGTGGCGGTGTTCGCCTCGGTCCTGGGCGACCTGTTCGAGAGCCTGATCAAGCGCCATGCCGGCGCCAAGGACTCGGGCCACCTGATCCCGGGCCACGGTGGCGTGCTCGACCGGGTCGACGGCGTCCTCGCCGCCGTGCCGGTGTTCGCGCTGGGCAAGGAAATCTTCGGGTTCTGACCATGAATGCTGTTGCAGACCTGCGCCGGGTCGCCGTCTTCGGCGCTACCGGCTCGATCGGCGCCTCCACGCTGGACGTGATCGCCCGCCACCCGCACCGCTACCAGGCCACGGTGCTCGCTGCCGGCCGCCAGGTGCAGGCGCTGCTGGCGCTGTGCCGCCAGCACAGACCCGCGCACGCGGTGATCGCCGACGCATCGCTGTTCGCCGAACTGCGTGACGGCCTGCGCGAGGCCGGCCTTGCCACCGAGGCCCATGCCGGCCAGGCCGCGCTGGACCAGCTGGCCGCCAGCGATGCCTGCGATACCGTGGTCGCGGCCATCGTCGGCGCGGCCGGCCTGTCCTCGACCCTGGCTGCCGCGGCCGCCGGCAAGCGCATCCTGCTGGCCAACAAGGAATCGCTGGTGCTGGCCGGCGAACTGCTGACCCGGACGGCCGAACGTGCCGGTGCCGAAATCATCCCGATCGACAGCGAGCACAGCGCGATCTTCCAGTGCCTGCGCTCGCGCGATGCCAGTGTCGACGGCGCCGGCGTGCGCCGGATCCTGCTGACCGCCTCCGGCGGCCCGTTCCGTGGCCGCAGCCGCGCCGAACTGGCCCAGGTCACCCCGGCCCAGGCCGTTGCCCACCCCAAGTGGTCGATGGGGCCGAAGATCTCGGTCGATTCGGCGACATTGATGAACAAGGGCCTGGAAGTCATCGAGGCCCACCACCTGTTCGGCGTGCCCGGCGAGCGCATCGAGGTGCTGGTGCACCCGCAGAGCCTGGTCCATTCGCTGGTCGAGTTCGTCGATGGCTCGACCCTGGCCCAGATGGGCCTGCCGGACATGCGCACCACTCTCGCCGTCGGCCTGGGCTGGCCGCAGCGCATCGAATCGGGCGTGGCCGGGCTGGACCTGCTGGCCCAGGGCCGCCTGGATTTCGAGGCCCCGGATACTGACGCCTTCCCCTGCCTGGCGCTGGCCTGGCAGGCGATGCAGGCCGGCGGCACCGCACCGGCGGTGCTGAACGCCGCCAATGAAGAGGCGGTTTCAGCGTTTCTTCAGGGCCGGATCGGTTTCCTGACGATCCCGGAGCTGGTTGCTAACGCTCTTTCAACACTGCCGACCCAGCCAGCCGATACACTGGAGATCCTGTTGTCCGCCGACCAGCGGGCACGCCAGCTCACCCTGAACGCCATCGACGCCGCCTGAACGACCGCCTCGCCCAGCATGACGCCGCCGCCCCTGCCCACCACTGTGAGCCTGCATGACTGACTTCATCGGATCGGTCTGGTGGATGATCGTCAGCCTCGGGCTGCTGGTCACCTTCCACGAGTTCGGGCATTACTGGGTCGGGCGCCTGTGCGGGGTCAAGATCCTGCGTTTCTCGGTCGGCTTCGGCCGGCCGCTGTGGTCGCGCCGCGACAGGCACGGCACCGAGTTCGCCATCGCCGCCATCCCGCTGGGCGGTTACGTGAAGTTCCTCGACGAACGCGAGGTCGAAGTCCACCCGCACGAGCGCGGCCAGGCCTTCAACCACAAGACCGTCTGGCAGCGCATCGCGATCGTTGCCGCCGGCCCGATCGCCAATCTGCTGCTGTGCATCCTGCTGCTGTGGGCGATGTTCGTGATTGGCAAGCAGGATTACTCGCCCACCATCGGCCGTGTCAGCGGCATCGCCGCCAGTGCCGGCCTGGCCAGCGGCGACCGCGTGCTGCGCGTGGACGACCGCCAGGTGGTCACCCTCGGCGAGGCCAGCATGGCGCTGACCGCAGCCGCGATGGACCGCCGCGACGTGAAGCTGGAAGTGCTGGATACGGCCGACCAGGTACGCACGCGCACCCTGCCGCTGTCGCAGCTGCCGGCGGGTTTCGATGAGCGGCGGGTGCCGATCCTGGCTGGCCTGCACTGGCAGTCGTGGCTGCAGCCGGCGCAAGTGGAGTCGCTGACTGCGGACTCCGTGGTGGCAGGGCAACTGCAGCCAGGCGACCTGATCGTGGCCATCGATGGCCAGCGCATCGACAGCGTCGACCAGGTGATCGGCGAGATCCAGGCCCTGGGCCGTGCCGGCGGGCCCGGAATGATCGAGGTCCTGCGTGGCGGCGAGCGCCTGGCGCTGGAAGTCACCCCGCGCCAGGGCAAGGACGGCAAGGGCAATCCGGTCTGGCAGATCGGCGTCGGCTTCCCCACCAGCTACAGCCCCGCCTATGACACCCTGCTGCGCTATGGCCCGCTGGATGCGGTGACCGTGGCGGTGCGCGAGACCGGACGCCTGGCCGCCGACTCGCTGGGCATGATGGGCCGCATCGTGACCGGCAAGGCCTCGCTGCAGAACGTTTCCGGGCCGGTCACCATCGCCCGCGTGGCCAATGTCTCGGCCAAGCGCGGCCTCGACTGGTTCCTGCAGTTCCTTGCCCTGCTGTCGCTCAGCCTGTGCATCATCAACCTGCTGCCGATCCCGATCTTGGACGGCGGCCACCTGCTGTATTACCTTATCGAGTTGGTCAAGGGCAGCCCGCTGAGCGAGCGTGCCATCGCCGCCGGCCAATACATCGGCCTGGCGTTGCTGGCCGGGCTGATGGGGTTGGCGTTCTACAACGACATCCTCGGCTTGGTCCCGCGATGAACTTTTCCACGTTGTTGCCGTCTACAGCGTCGGCATCCCGCACCAATGAAATCGACCTTCCTACCGGACGTGACATGACGCGACTCCCCAATCGCCGCCTGCTGGCCCTCGCCCTCGCCGCCGTCACCGGCGCTCCCGCCCTGGCCCAGGCAGCCGAGCCCTTCACTGTCAGCGACATCCGCGTCGATGGCCTGCAGCGCATCAGCTCGGGCACGGTGTTCACCTACCTGCCGGTGGAACGCGGCGAGACGATCACCGACAACAAGGTCGGCGAGACGATCCGCGCCCTGTACAAGACCGGCTTCTTCGAAGACGTGCAGCTGGACCGCCAGGGCACGATCCTGGTGGTGACCGTCAAGGAACGCCCGGCGATCAACAAACTGACCGTGACCGGCAACAAGGACATCAAGTCCGACCAGCTGCTCAAGGGCCTGTCCGACATCGGCCTGACCGAGGGCGGCACCTTCGATCGCCTGAGCCTGGACCGCGTGACCCAGGAACTGCGTCGCCAGTACAACGACCGTGGCAAGTACAACGTCGACATCACCCCGACGGTGAGCCCGCTGGACCGCAACCGCGTGGACATCGCCATCGCCATCAAGGAAGGCAAGGCCGCCAAGATCCGCCACGTCAACCTGGTGGGCACCGAAAAGTTCGAGAGCAAGGACATCCTGGAGACCTGGGAGTCCAAGGAGCACAACTGGGCGTCGTGGTACCGCCGTGACGACCAGTACTCCAAGGAAAAGCTGTCCGGCGACCTGGAAAAGCTCAACTCCTGGTACCTGGATCGCGGCTACGTCGATTTCAGCATCGATTCCACCCAGGTCTCGATCAGCCCCGACAAGCGCGACATGTTCCTGACCGCGGGCGTGACCGAGGGCGCGCAGTACAAGATCTCCGAGATCAAGGTCAGCGGCGACACCATCCTCCCGCAGGAGGACGTCGAGCGCATGGTGATCCAGAAGTCCGGCGACACGTTCTCGCGTGCCCTGCTGGAATTCAGCTCGGACACCATCACCAATTCGCTGTCCAACATCGGCTACGCGTTCGCCAAGGTGAATCCGATCCCGACCACCAACCGCGCCGAGCAGACCGTGGCCATCAACATGCAGGTCGTGCCCGGCCCGCGCGTGTCGGTGCGCCGCATCCTGTTCCGCGGCAACACCCGCACGTCCGATGAAGTGATGCGTCGCGAAATGCGCCAGTTCGAGAACAGCTGGTACTCGCAGGCCGCGATCGACCGCTCCAAGATCCGCCTGCAGCGCCTGGGCTACTTCGAATCGGTGGAAGTGGAGACCCCGGCCGTCAGCGGCAGCAACGACCAGGTCGACGTCGTCTACAACGTCAAGGAAACCACCTCGGGCAGCTTCGTGTTCGGCCTGGGTTACTCGCAGTCCTACGGCATGACCACCTCGGTGCAGCTGTCGCAGAACAACTTCCTCGGTGGCGGCAACCGCGTGTCGGTCGAAGCCTCGCGCAGCAGCTACCTGCAGCGCTACGGTTTCAGCTACACCAACCCGTACTTCACCGATGACGGCGTGTCGCTGGGCTACAACCTGTCCTGGCGCGAACTGGATTACTCGGACTTCAACACCGCGCAGTACAACAGCACCAACGGTGCCGCGCAGGTGGTGTTCGGCGTGCCGCTGACCGAGACCGACACCGTCTCGCTGATGTTCGGCATCGACAGCAACCAGATCACCACCTACCAGGGCTCCACCCCGCAGTCGATCATCGACTACATCAACGCCGTCGGTAAGCGCACCTTCCATGCCTGGCGCACCGAGCTGGGCTGGGCGCGCGACTCGCGCAACGACTACTTCATGCCGACCCGCGGCACCTACCAGCGCGTGGGCCTGGAAACCACGCTGCCGGGTTCGACCATCGAGTACTACAAGCTGAACTACCAGATCAGCAAGTACTGGCCGATCATGCCGTCGCTGGTGATCAACACCCGCGCCGAAATCGGCTACGGCGATGCCTACGGCAAGGACTACACCCGTACGCTGACCAATCCGGATGGCACCACCCGCACCGTCACCGCAAGCGGCCTGCCGTTCTTCGAGAACTTCTACGCCGGTGGTACCAACTCGGTACGCGGCTTCGAGGACAACACCCTCGGCCCGCGCGAAGTCACTACTGGTTATCCGGAAGGCCAGCCGCTGGGTGGCTCGCTGAAGACCGTCGGTTCGGTGGAAGCCTACTTCCCGCGCCTGTTCGACAGCCCGTCGGCGCGCGTGTCGGCCTTCGTCGACTTCGGCAACGTGTATACCGGCGTGGACAACTTCAAGGCCAACGAGCTGCGCGTATCCACCGGTGTGGCCCTGCTGTGGCGCGCCCCGGTCGGCCCGATCTCGATCAGCTACGCCTTCCCGCTGAAGAAGGAAGACGATGACAAGATCGAACGCCTGCAATTCACGTTCGGTGGGCAGTTCTGACGAACCGCGAGGCGGTTCGCCAGAACTGCCCCCGCATTCCACCTATCCCCCGCGCCGCTACGCATGCCATCCATGGCATGCGCCCTTCGGGCCGTTGCATAGCAACGTTGGGAATCGCTCCTGCGATTCCCAGGGGCGCGCCCCCCTTAACAAAGGGGGGCTCTCCACCAGACGGGGTGCGAAGCGCCGGGCTCTGCCCGGCGTTTTCGTTTGGCCTAGATGCCGGAAGCGCCCGCTCTGCTTTTGATCTTTTCTGTTTTTCCGTGGCTGGCACTCGCGCCAGGCCGTCGGAGGTCGGACGGGGTGGGGCTGCGGGGGTGTGTGATCTGGCCCCCTGAAAACGGACGCCATGAAGCCGTTTCAGGCGGCAGCCCGGAGCTGCCGGGCGTAGTTGTTAGGCGAGTGGTAGCCCAGCGCCGAGTGTAGCCGGGCTGGATTGTAGAAGCCGTGGATGTAAGCAGCG